>NZ_JBIRBA010000031.1:0-116001 GCF_044326345.1 Actinomadura sp. 9N215
ACCCGCCGCCGCACCCACGTCCGGCCCCGAACCCGAACCGGCGCCCGAACCCGCGTCGGAAGAACTCGCACCCGCCTCCGCGTCGGAACTCGCACCCGCGTCCGCACCCGCCTCCGCGTCCGAACCCGCGCCCGCGCCCGCGGCCGAACTCGCACCCGCCTCCGCGTCGGAACCCGGGCCAGCACCGGTGCCCGAACCCGCGGCCGCGCCCGCACCGGCGCCCGAACTGGCGTCCGCAGCCACGGCCGTAGCCGCGGTCGACGACACCGAACCTGACCGAGAGGCCGGCGGCAAGCGCCGCCGCCTCGTGATCGCCGCTGCGACGGTGGCGATCCTGGCCCTTATCGGCATTCTCTACTTCGCGATCCCCGGGGTGAGAGAAGACGGCAGCTCGCCCCCTGCACCGAATGCCCTCGTAACCACCACCTCGAAAACCGCCCCGGCAAGCCCCTCAAAACAGCCCAGCAAAAGCCCGGATCCGACCAAGAGCAAGCCTGAAGGAGACCGAGAGCCTAGCGTCCGTCCAACGGTGTCCAAGAGTGAGTCGCGCGCCGGGCGCCAGCCGTCAAAAAGGGCGCCCGACTCAAAGCCGAGAAACCTTGGCACCCTGAGCACGGCGGATTATGAGAATTACTGCAAGTCTCACGGCTATCCCTACTATGTGGTCTTCGCCGACCAGGGCGTCTGCTCGAAAGACCGGGACGGCACCAACGGGACGATAGCCAGCCCAACGACCGTCTGCCGCTGGAAGCACTCCGACCGGCCGAACGTCCGCGCGAACGGACGGACCTGCGTCTCAGACCCGTGACCCCCCGGCACGGACCACGAGAGCCATCCTTCAGCGTACGGAGCTGGCTCGATCCTGCGCGGTAGCGGAGCGGGCTCGATCCCTGCGCGGTAGCGCGGCTGAACGCATCCTCGTCATCGCCGTCCGTAGCGGCACTATTCCAAGTGCCCAAATTTTCATGGTCAAGACTGGCACACAGCGCAAAGCGGAAGCGGCAGCTATCGTGGCAGAATTAGCTTGATGTCGAGATACCCGATGCCGTCCGCTCGTCAGCGCCCGCACCGGCGGACAGGGCGCCCCCGGCCCCGCGGTGCGATGCCCCGCGCCGCGCCCACCGGCCGCTGACCGCTGACGCCTCAGGAGATGTGAGGTGATTGTCATGATCATTGGAGTTCTCAAGGAGGATCCGCCCGGCGAACGGAGGGTGGCGGTGACGCCGGACACCGTTACCCGACTGCAGAAGCTCGGATACGAAGTGGTCGTCGAGCCCGGCGCCGGAGCCGGGTCCGGCTTCCCCGACGACCGGTATGAGGCCGCGGGCGCCGCCGTCGGGGACGCGGGCGCCGCGGACGTGGTGCTCGGCGTCAACCCGCCCTCCCCCGAGCAATTGGACGCGCTCCGTCCGGGCGCAACGCTGATCGGCCTGCTGAGCCCCCGGCTCAGTCCGGAACTGGTGGCGGACCTCGCCCGGCGCCCCATCACGGCACTGTCCCTGGACGCGGTCCCGCGGATCTCCCGGGCGCAGTCCTTCGACGTGCTCTCTTCGATGGCCAATATCGCCGGATACCGGGCGGTGATCGAGGCCGCGCACGAGTTCGGGCGGTTCTTCACCGGTCAGGTGACGGCGGCGGGCAAGGTGCCGCCGGCGAAGGTGCTGGTCGCGGGGGCCGGCGTCGCCGGGCTCGCGGCGATCGGCGCGGCCGGCAGCCTGGGCGCGATCGTCCGGGCCACCGACCCGCGGCCGGAGGTCGCCGACCAGGTGCGCTCGCTCGGTGGCGACTACCTCGCCGTCGCCGAGGCCCAGCCGGACGACGACGCCGCCGCTCCGAAGACCGGTTACGCCAAGGAGATGTCGGACGACTACAACGTCCGCGCCGCCGCGCTCTACGCCGACCAGTGCCGTGAGGTCGACATCGTCGTCACCACCGCGCTCATCCCCGGCCGGCCCGCGCCGAAGCTGATCACCGCCGAGATGGTGGCGTCGATGCGGCCGGGCTCGGTGATCGTCGACATGGCCGCGGCCAACGGCGGCAACGTCGAGGGCACGGTGCCCGGCGAGCGGGTGGTCACCGCGAACGGCGTGATCATCCTCGGCTACACCGACCTGGCCGGACGGCTGCCCGCGCAGGCGTCCCAGCTGTACGGCACCAACCTGGTCAACCTGATCCAGCTGATGACCCCGCAGCGCGACGGCGAACTCGTCCTGGACTTCGACGACGTCGTGCAACGCTCGATGACCGTCGTCCGCGAGGGAGAGCTCACCTGGCCGCCGCCCCCGGTCCCGGTGTCGGCGGCACCGGCGGCCGCGCGCCCGGAGCAGCGGGACGCCCAGGTGGACGACCCGTCCGGCAAGGCGAAACCGGCGCTGCACCGGCTCGGCGCAGCGCCCGCGGTGCGCCGGCTCGGCACCGCCGCCGCGGCCGCCGGGCTGTTCGGCCTGATCGCGGTCTCGCCGGCGGCGCTGCAGGTGCACCTGACCGTGTTCGCGCTGGCCATCGTGATCGGCTACTACGTCATCGGGAAGGTGCACCACGCACTGCACACCCCGCTGATGTCGGTGACCAACGCGATCTCCGGGATCATCGTGGTCGGCGCGCTGCTCCAGATCGGCACGGGAAACGCGGCGATCACCGTGCTCTCGCTCGCGGCGATCCTGCTCGCGAGCATCAACGTCTTCGGCGGATTCGCGGTCACCCGCCGCATGCTCGCCATGTTCATCAGGAGCTAGGAAATGACGATCGCGACCGCCGCGACCGCGGCGTACATCGTCGCCGCGCTGTTCTTCATCCGCGCGCTGGCCGGGCTCTCACGGCACGAGTCCGCGCGCCTGGGCAACACCTACGGCATGCTCGGCATGACCGTGGCCCTCGTCGCCACCGTCGCCCTGACCATCGACGGCGACATCGGCGTCCCCGCGTTCGGGCTGCTGGTGGCCGCGATCGCGGCCGGCGCGCTGATCGGCCTGAACCGGGCCAGGGCGGTGGAGATGACCGCGATGCCCGAGCTCATCGCGCTGCTGCACAGCTTCGTCGGGCTGGCCGCCGTCCTGGTCGGCTGGAGCGGCTACCTGCACGTCGAGCGCCACCCCGAAGGGACGGACGCGACCGCGCTCGCCCGCGACGACATGCTCGGCATCCACAGCGCCGAGGTGTTCATCGGCGTCTTCATCGGCGCCGTCACCTTCACCGGCTCGATCGTGGCCTTCGGCAAGCTGTCGGGCAGGTTGAAGTCCGCGCCGCTGATGCTGCCGGGCAAGAACCTGCTCAACGTCGGGGCGCTCGTCGCCTTCGCCGCGCTCACCGTCGCCTTCGTCGCCGAGCCCGGACTGTGGTCGCTCATCGCGGTCACCGCGGTGGCGCTGCTGCTCGGCTGGCACCTGGTCGCGTCCATCGGCGGCGGCGACATGCCGGTGGTGGTCTCCATGCTGAACAGCTACTCCGGCTGGGCGGCGGCCGCGTCCGGGTTCCTGCTCGGCAACGACCTCCTGATCATCGTCGGCGCGCTGGTGGGCTCCTCGGGCGCCTACCTGTCGGCCATCATGTGCAAGGCGATGAACCGCTCGTTCCTGTCGGTCATCGCCGGCGGCTTCGGCCTTGAGGCGCCCGCCGCGTCCGGCGGCGAGCACGGCCGGCACCGGGAGATCACCGCCGAGGAGACCGCCGAGGCGCTCGCCGCGGCCTCCTCAGTGATCATCACTCCCGGCTACGGCATGGCCGTCGCCCAGGCGCAGGCCCCGGTCGCCGCCCTGACCGAGCGGCTGCGCGACCATGGCGTCCAGGTCAGGTTCGGCATCCACCCGGTCGCCGGACGCCTCCCCGGCCACATGAACGTGCTGCTCGCCGAGGCCAAGGTGCCCTACGACCTGGTGCTGGAGATGGACGAGATCAACGACGACTTCGGCACCGCCGACGTCGTCCTGGTGATCGGCGCCAACGACATCGTCAACCCCGCCGCCGAGGAGGACCCCGCGAGCCCCATCGCCGGCATGCCCGTCCTGGAGGTCTGGAACGCCCAGCAGGTCATCGTGTTCAAGCGCTCGATGGCCACCGGGTACGCCGGCGTCCAGAACCCGCTCTTCTTCCGCGACAACACCCATATGCTCTTCGGCGACGCCAAGGACCGGGTCAACGACATCCTCCAAGCCTTCAAACACCTGACCCCCGCGGGCGACCGCCCCAAGGCCGTCGCCTCGCGATCCTGATCACCACAGGGGACAGGCCCTCACCGGCGCGGCACCTCGGAGGACGCGGTAGCCCACCCCGGCGGCGCCGCCGCTGGAGGATGCGGCGGGGGCGGCGGCGAGTTCTCGGTCGCCGAAACCGTCGCCGTCGGCCGGACCGCGCGCAAACGCCCGCTCGACCGGGAGACCCCGGCCGACCGCGCCGCCATCGCCGACGCGCTGGAACGCGTCGGCATGGCCTGGGCGGCCGACCGCCTGCTGTCCACCCTGTCGGGAGGAGAACGGCAACGCGTCCTGCTGGCCCGAGCGCTCGCCCAACAGGCCCCGCTACTGGTCCTGGACGAACCCACCAACCACCTGGACGCGGGCGCGCAGTTCACCCTCCTCGACCTGATCCGCTCGCTCGGGCTCACCCTCCTCGCCGCCCTGCACGACCTGGACCACGCCGACCAGGTCGTCGTCCTGCGCGACGGCCGCGTCGCCGGACACGGACCACCCCGACAGGTGTTGACGCCCGCCTTCATCCAGGACGTCTTCGGCGTCCGCGCCCACATCGGCCCACACCCCATCACCGGCCGCCCCCACATCGCCCTGGCCTCCCCCGCACCGCTCACAAAGGACGACGCGACCACTCCCTAACCCCACGCGCATGCCCCCCGTGACGCGGTTCTGGACGCGCGCCACCTGGCCGTCCCGCCAAAAGAATTCCCGATTCAGAACCCGGGCCCGCCAATTGCGGCGGAAAATAGAAGGCCATGCGAATGACCTTGAATTCGAGGATGATTTAATTGACGCTAAGGCGGCTTTGTGGATAGCGTGGCCGACGTCCGCACCACGAAGGGATTCCCATGCGAAGAACCATCGCGTACCCGCTCACCGCCCTCGCGGCCATCGCGAGCTCCCCATGACCGCCAAGCTCCCGCACCCCCGCCACAAGCTCCGCCTGACCGCCAAGCTCCCGCACCCCCGCCACCGTCCCGCACCAGCCGCAGCGCGCTCCCCGCACCGTGTGCTGGCAGGAGTACTGTTCGCCTTCGTCATGCTGCTCACGGCGTGCGGCGGCACGTCGAAGGCGAGCGATCCGGCGGAGGCCAAGCCGAAACAGGACGCCTCGGCCGATCACGACGCCGACGACGTCATGTACCTGCAGATGATGATCGCGCACCGCCGCCAGACGCTCGACATGGTCAGGCTGGCCCCCGACCGCTCCCGTCGCGGGGAAGTCAGGAAAATGGCCGCCGCCGTCGAGAAGGCCAGCACCGGCGAAGTGCAGCAGATGACCTCATGGCTCACCGCATGGTCGAAGCCGACGACGCTCCAGGGGCCGGCGAACTCCCACGCCGCCCATGGCGGCCTGCCGGCCGTCGGTCCCGCGGAGATGAGGGCATTGAAACAGGCCGAAGGCAGCGGTTTCGACACCACATTCCTCAACCTGCTCCTCAGCCTCCAGCACAACGCGGTGGAGATGTCACAGGTGGAAATCAAGAAGGGAGTCAACCCCGCCGCCAAGGCGTACGCCAACGGCGTCATGCAACGCACCAGCAGTATGGTCAGTCAACTGCTCGGCCTGCTCAACAGCTGACGCCAAAGAGGCTGCTTCCCACCCGGTGCCGGCGAGCCAGTTCGCGTCCGGTGGGCTGCGTTGCGTCCGGTGGGCTGCGTTAGGGCTCCGTGGCCCGCCGGGCGCGCAGAGCCCGGAGCTTGTGGCGGTTGCCGCAGCGCTCCATCGAGCACCAGCGCCGCGCGCCGGGACGGGACGAGTCGACGAACACCATCGGGCAGGTGTCGCTCGCGCACTCGCGGATGCGCTCGGACAGCGGCCCGGACAGCAGCTCGATCATCTCCCGCGCCAGCGCCGACAGCGCCTGCGCCGCCCGCACCGGGGGCGCCCACCCCGCGGTCGTGCCGTCGGCGGCCAGCTCGGGGACCAGCGGCGCCGCGACCGCGGCCCGGTTGATGGTCGCCACGGCCTCGGCGGGGAGCGGACGGTGCGCCGCCCTGGCGTGCGCCGCGTCCCAGATCGCCTGGCGCAGCGCCTTGGCGGCGGCCAGGTCGCGGGCCGTCACCGGGACGGTCACGGCCGCGTCCAGTGGCGGCTGGGCCAGCCATTCGCCCAGGTCGGCGGGCTCGTGGAGGCTCTCGAACTTCGCGTACCGGCCTTCACCGCCCGTGTGAGCGAAGTCCAGGCAGACGGCGCCGGCGTCGAACCAGAACGACCCTCCCTTGGGATCGTGCAGGCGGCGTCCGGTTGCGTTCCCTCGCATGAAACTAGTATAACCGGTGTCGTGGTAACCGCTTTAACTGGTTTCAGATCCGAGGAGGGCATCACATGAGCACGCGCCACATCAATCCCGAAGGTCTCCACCGCAACCCGGCCTTCAGCCAGGCCGTCGTGGTCGAGCAACCGGCCAAGACCATCTATGTCGGCGGACAGAACGGCATCGACGCCAACGGCAAGGTCGTCGGCCCCACGGTCGGGGAGCAGACCGGCCAGGCGCTGCGAAACCTCGCAACCATCCTGGAAAGCGAGGGGGCGAGCCTGGCGAACGTCGTGCACTGGCGCATAGCCGTGGTGGAAGGCCACTCGTTCGTCGACGAAGGTGTGGCCGCCTTCCAGCAGGTCTGGAACCCGGCGGACCCGCCTCCGGCCATCACCGTCCACGTCGTCTCCGGCCTGGGCCCCGGCTTCCTCGTCGAGATAGACGCCGTCGCCGTCGTGTGACGCCCCGCCGGGAAACGTCGTGTCGGTTCTGGTTGCGGGAGCGTCATCGGTTCCGTGGCACGTCCACGATCGACTCCGGGCTCGATCAAATAGTCACTGACCCGGCTCAGCGCATACAGCTTCATGATCCGCCACAGCTGCTCGTCGTCCCCGCTGTATCCGCCGACGGGTGTCGGCTCCCGCGTGTGCAGCGACCCCAACTCGGCCAGATGCGCGGCCGCCGACTGCTGACCGACCAGGTACTCCTGACGCCCGGCGGCATCGTCAAGATCATGCAGGCCTTCGTACACCCGCCGGTAATGGCCCCGGTCGAGCTCCATAACGCGATCATCGCCCCACCCGCCCGACACCGGCAACGCACTTGCATGGGTGACGTCGGCGGGCCAGGCCGAGTCTCACTAAGGGCAGCTTTTCCAGGCGAGGTTGTAGATCGTCCTGGGGCCCTCGCCGGTGTAGTCCATCGCGATGAAGCTGACCTTCGACGGGTCCGAGGTTCCCTTGTCGACTCGCAGCTGGGTGTTGATGTAGAGGGTCCGCTCCTCGCCGCACGGTTTGAAAACGAGCTGGTGCGACCGGTGGGTGTAGTTCCAGAGGTCGTCGTAGAAGCCGTTCACGGTGTGCGTGACCATCCCGCCCGACGAATGACCCTGGATATAGAAGCCGGCGCTCAGGGTGGCGTTCGCGCCATTCTCCAAGTGGGCGAAACCCCAGTATTCCGACGACGAGATGGCGTAGGTGACGTCCTTCGGGACGCTCACCTGGAGGAAGACCTGGCAGTTCTTGCGGGCGTCCACAGGACTCGAAGAACCGCCCGCCTGCGCCATGAGCTCGCTGTAGACGACGGTGAACGCGTCCTTGCCCTCCAAGGTGTCCGCCCGGACCGTGCCGACCGGGCACCCGGAACCGGTGACGCCCACGATCTCGACGCTGAATCCCTCAGGGCCGCGGGCGGGGCGTGGTCCGGCCGCGGCCGGTACGGCCGCCGCCGCGGTCGCGGTGAGCGCCGCGGCGGCTACAACGGAAATGGCGGTGCTTTTACGCATGCGATTCCTCTTCGCTTGAGTGGACGCCCTATTCCGCGACCGAAGAGGCGCCTGCCCGGCGACCTGGCGCTCGCCCGGACCGGAACTGAACGGAGATTAACTTTCACCCCGGTCAGTGTCAATCACCAATATTCAACTCCACAACGTTCCACTCGCGCGAACTCCGCCATTGGCGGCACGGCCTTTCGTGCTGTTGCCGAGGCCCGCACGCTTTGTGCGTGCGGGCCGCCTTCGTCAGTCGTTCTCAGAGGTCACCTCCGGGTGCTGATGAAGGCGTCGCCGGAGTCGTTGGCGTCGCCGGGCACGAGGTTGGACGCGGCCGATCCGAACAGGACGGTGCGCCCGTCGCCGCTGATCCCCAGGACTTCGCTGCGGCCGTTGCCCTGCTCGCCCGTGGAGGTGACGGTCACCCGCGTCGTCGCACGCGTCCGCAGGTCCGTGACGAAGACGTCGATCGTCTCGTTCGTGTCCTCGCCCGGGGTCAGGTTCGTCGCGCGCGACTCGTAGGCGACGAACCGCCCGTTCGCGCTGATCGACGGCCACGCACTGTCGCCGTTTCCCGGGATGCCCTGGGCGTTGGCGCTGACCTGCCTGGTCGCGCCGCGCCGCAGGTCGCGACGGTACACGTTGGTGATTCCCTCCTCGGATCCGGCGCCGAAGGCGACATGGCGGCCGTCCGCACTGATCGACGGTGCGCCGCTGCCCAGCGTGAACTGTCCGCCGGAGACGGTGAGGCTCACCCGCGTGGTCGCGTTGGCCGTCCTGTCCCGTACGAACACGTCGTAGGTTTCGTTGGTGTCGCCTGGGACGAGGTTCGCGGCCTCCGAAGTGAACGCGACGTAGCGGCCGTCCGCGCTGACCGATGGTTCGCTGCTGCTGCCCCAGGCCGGCTCACCGGCGGTACTGAGGCTGACCACTTCGGTGGTTCCCGCCGCCACATCGCGCAGGAAGGCATTGAAGAAGCCGTTGTCGGCCCCGGGCGCGAGATTCACCGAGCTGGAACTGAACGCCACATAGCGCCCGTCGGGACTCACCGACGGTGAGAATGCGGCGGAGTTTCCCTGGTCCTCTTCGCTGTCGACGTGCAGGTTGGTCGTTACGCCGGTCCGCCGATCCTTCAGGAAGACGTCGAACGTTCCGTTGGCGTCGCCGGCCACCAGATTGGAGGCCTCCGAGGTGAACGCGACGTAGCGACCGTCCGCGCTGATCGATGGGTCGAGGCTCCTCCCGTTCCCCTCCGCGCCGGTGCCGGAGACGCTCACCCTCTCGGTTTTACGCGTCCGACGGTCATGCAGGAAAACGTCCGGCACGCCGTTGGTGTCGCCGGGCACGAGGTTTGCGGCCGCGGAAGTGAACACGACATAGCGGCCTCCACCGCTCACCGCGCCGCCCCACTTGAACCAATCCTCGTTCAGCCCGCTGTCGGCGTTCCCCTCGGCGCCGGTGTCGCTGACACTCACCCGGCTGGACGAGAAGCCAGCCGATACCCCTGGCTCGACGTCGGCGGCCTGAGCCGGCGTGACTTGCATCGCTAAGCCTGCGGCCACCATTGACAGAATTACGGGGACGCTAAGCGCACGTCGCAGCATGCATCCATCTCCTCACAGCGGGGTGTGAACCATGCGTTTCCAGATTATTGACGTATGTGGCCGCCGAACGGATTACAGCCCAGCCGAAAATCGCCATTCACTGCCCCGGGCACGGAGAAGCACCCGCGGTAGCTGACCGTGTATCGCGGGCGTATCGAAAAGCGCATACGCCGTCGCAACGGTCTTCCGTCTTCACTGGCCGCATGGAACACAACGCGCCGCGTTCGTTGGACAGGGGCCGCTCATGATGTCCGTCCCGATGTGCGCGGCCGGACGGTGGAACGGCTGCCTCGGCACGTTCACCGGTGTGGCGCTCATCGCGATGGCCGCGCTGCCGTTGGCCGCGCTGGCGGTGTGGGCGCTGGCACACCGCCGAAGAGGCGCCGGCGCCACGCCGGCGCGGGCGTGGCGGATGTCGCTGGCCGAGGTCGGCATCGTCTACGGGACGGTGCCGTGGGTGTGGATGACCATGCTGCCGGGCGCCGGGGCCGGTGTCGTCCCCGGACGGGTGAGCCTGGTGCCGCTGCGGGACCTGGCCACGATGGGGACGGGCCAGATCGTCGGCAACCTGGTGGTGTTCGCGGCGCTGGGGTTCTTCGCCCCGGTGCGGTTCGCGGCGCTGGCGTCGGTGCCGCGGGCCCTGGCGCTCGCGGCGGGCTGCTCGGTCCTGGTCGAGGTCGCGCAGTACGTCCTGTGGCTGGACCGAGTGTCGTCCGTGGACGACGTCCTGCTCAACACCGCCGGGGCCGGGCTGGCGGCGCTGGCGTCGCGCGGCTGGTGGCGCGGTACGCCGAAAGCGCCGTCCGACCGGCCCCGGCGGGCACTGGCATCGGCACCCTGAACCGTACGGAGCGGCGGCCGCGAAGGGCTCCCCCGCCCGTGGCGGTCCCCCGCCCCTGGCGGCCTTCGGGGTCGCGGGGTGGGAACTAGCGGCGGTACGCGCTGACGCCGACGGGTGTTCGGCCGTCCACCGCCCGGATGACCGGCTCGGCCCCCTCCGGCCCGGAAGCGCCGTACAGCTCGATCAAATGCAGGTCGTCGGCCATCTTCTCGGCCACCTCGCCGGCGGTGGCCTCGTCGGGCACCGCCACGAAGGTCGTCCTACCGCCGTCGGCCCGCTCGTGCACCACCACGTCGCCCGAGGGGTCGGCGCCCTCGTGGACGATGATGAACGCCTCCGACAGCACGTCCCCGTCCTCGAAACGCGTCTTGTACGAAGCCACACCGGCAAGCGATTCGAACCCGTAGTAAATGGCCCCCACGGGCACCTTTCCATCGGCCGCCCGGCCGGCCGCGGCGTGCCATATCGCGCCGAACCCGCCGCAAAGCTCGATCTGGGTCACGCCCTCGCCGACCAGCCGGGACACCAGCTCGACCATTTCCTCCGGCTTGTCGACGGCCCGCACGCGCGTGCGTCCGCCGCCGTTCCGGATCGTCATGACGTCGGTCCCGGGGTCGGCGCCGCTCTCCTCATAAATGATCACTTTGTCTTCGCTCATGTCCAGCACCCTGCCACCTCGACCGAACTTGAGGTCAAGCGGACGATGCCGGTTCAGTCGTCAGCGCTTGGACTGAGGAAGCCGCCGAGGGCGGAGAGGATGGTGTCCTTCGTGCCGGGAGCCGCCAGCGCCGCCTGCGACACCGAAGGGCGCTTGGCGAAGCTCCAGCCCGCCAAAGTATCGGATAGGCGCGCCCATCCAGGGAGCGAGGCGAGGTCGTTCGCAAGGCGCTCCAGCCGTTCGAGAGATGCCCCGCGATCGCGCATCCACTGGAAGTTGATCGACAGCGTCGACCTGGTGGTTCCCGTGTAAATGCTCCATACGGCGGCCTCGTCGTCGCCCATGTGAAACCACGCCGTGACCGAGGGATGAGCTGCCTCGCCGAAATAGTAACCCTGGAATGTCGGATGGGTCTCGGCATGCCGGTAAACGGCCAGGAGAGTCGCGGCGACTTCGGGCGTGCAGTAATTCTTGATGCTTTCGATGAGGCTGTTCTCGTCCCATTCGCTGCGGCCCCGGACCAGTACCGCGCGCGTGGGAGTGGGAGCCTCGCCGAGTGCGTCGGCGCCTTCTGGGGGCTGGTCGTAGTCGGGGGCCGCCACGATCGGGCCCAGCGCGAGGACGATCGCGCCGGCGATTCTCTCCAGCCACGTGATGGTCTCAATGGCGTCGTCCGCCGTAATGGCGGCGCGGCCGCTGACGTTCTGCGGATCGCGGTCGGCGGTATGGGCGATGGCGTTGCGGCGCTGCGCTATCTCGCGCAGCTTCGTCCGGACGAAGTCCGCACTGATCTCGCCGTCGTCCGGCGAACTCAGGTGCGCGGCCACCCGCGGCCAGAGATTCACCGTGCTGACATAGGCCAGCCCTTCCTTGATCTTGTCGGGGTTCTGGAAGGTCATGAACCCGAAGGTCTGCTCCAGGTGGGCCCGGAACGCGGCGTCGATCGGCTGATGGTGATGATGGATCTGTTCGAACAGGTCGATGCTGATCGTCAGCTTGCTGAACTTCGGCGGCCGGACCGCGGACGGCTGCCGCGCGAGGGCGACGGCGCGATCGACGATCTCCACCGTCACCCAGTGGTCGAGCGCCGCGACCGCCTGCACCCACGCGGCCCGGTACAGGTCGTCGATGTCGAACGCTCCGACCTGCAGTTGTCCGAGCCGGCGTCCGCCGTCGACCAGCTGCCTGGCATAACCGAGGTTCTGCTGGAACTCCTTGAACGCTTCGGTGGGTTTCGCGATCAGCACGTCATTCCTCAGCTTGGCTGTGTACGAAGTGCGACGGACTTACCGGGCCGTCGCCCGCGCGACAGAATAGAGGAGCCCGGTCCGGCCGCGTGCCCGCATAACCAGTTCCGGTCACGTTGTGCGACGCCTCGAATATCGTCCGGATCCGACGGACGCGTTAACCGACGCGTTATGCGCGCTGGTGAACTTTGAGCGCATGAGAATCACCAAACCGATCATGGTGGCCGTGATGGTCACCGCGTCGCTCGCCTCCATCGGGCCCGCGAGCCACGTTTCGGCCGCTCCCCAACGCCCGAATCCCTGCACCCGGCCACCGCAGACGCCGCCGGAACCCAAACCCACCACCATCGACGTGGTAGGTCAGGTGTACTACTGCGTGTTAAAGAACTATTACAGCGGGCCCGTACTGGACGGCCGGCTTCTCCTGCTGCCCGCTTTCGCCGCGCTCACCCAGGAGTTGCAGCGGCGCGGGCTGGACCAGCCGGACGCCACCATGCCCGCCCTCACCGGCAGGCGCGACGCCGACTGGGCCGCGTTCAGGGGCGTCCTGGAGAAGGTCGTCGCCAAACTGCCCGCGGACGCGGCGCAAGCGGCCCTGAAGGCGGCGATCGACGGCATGGTCGCGAGCCTCAACGACAATCACGCGAACTGGCGTCAGCCACAGACGTCGAGGCCGAAACTGCTCGGGTTCAGGACGTCCGGCTTCCAGGGGCCGGGGAACGTCGACCCGGTCGGCAGGCCGCCGCTCTTCGTCGACCACATCGCCCCGGGCGGCCCGGCCGAGAAGGCCGGGATGAAGCTGGGCGACGAGATCGTCTCGGTCGACGGCGTGCCGCCGTACGTCAACGGGGCCCCGATCCCGAACGTCATCATGGGGCTCCGCCAGGGCACCGAGGACACCGTCACGCTGAAGCTGCGCCGTCCCACCACCGGCGCCACGTACACCAGGGAACTGACGCGCGCCGAGATACCGGGCAGCGGCCCGGGGGTCGAGTCCCGGCTGCTGCCCGGCGACGTCGCCTACGTCAGCCTCCCCGGCTTCTTCTCCGGTGCGGCCGACAAAGTCCTGGCCGCCGTCGAGGAGTTGCGCAAGGGCAGGAACCTGCGAGGTCTCGTCCTGGACCTGCGAAGCAACGGCGGCGGCAGCCCGGACGAGGTCAGGCGGCTCCTCGGCGCCTGGGCGCACAACAAGATCTTCAGCTACCTGTGCACCGTGCGGGACGAGTGCACCCCCGTCCGCACGGACGACTCCGTCGCGCTGCTGAAGCTGAAGCTGGTGACGCTCACCGACCGGGGCTGCGCGTCGGCCTGCGACGCCTTCTCCAGCGCGGTGAAGGACCTGCGCCTCGGCACCCTGGTCGGAACCCGCACCGCGGGAGTCGTCGCGGGGCCCGCCTCCCCCTGGATCCTCGACGACGGCAGCCTGCTCATCCTCCCCGAGCGCCACGACTTCGCCGCGAACAAGGAGATCATCAACACCGTCGGCGTCCCGCCCGACCACTTCGCCCCGGTCTCCTCCATGGACCTGGCGACCGGACGCGACCCCGGCGTCGCCAAGGCGCTCAGCATCCTGAAGTAGCACTCGCCCACGAATCCAAGTGAGCCGCGGCCCCCGGACCTGCGAGACAGCGCAGCCGGGGGCCGCGGACCGCGGAGGGCGCCCGGCGGCCGGGGCCGCGGGCGGTGCCAGGGCATCCGAATGACCCTCATTCCCCTCTCGTATGAGAACTGACGGCCGTTCCCCGCCTGTGTTCAATCGGGTCCGTCGCATCGGAGCCGAACATTGGAGGAGACGGCCGTGCACGATGACCGCGTTGCGGGGCCCGGGGGACGGACCGTGGTGGTGATCGGCGGCACCAGCGGGATCGGCGCCGCGATCGCCGGCCGATTCGCCGCCGACGGGGACCACGTCGTCGCCGCCGGACTCGACGCTGCGAGCGCCGCGCGCGAACTGCCCGAGAACGTGCGGAGAGTGGAGCTCGACGTCCGGCGGGAGGACGAGCTCCGCGCGTTCCTCGGCACGTTCGGGGAGCTGCACGTCCTCATCAACGCGGTCGGCATCGTCGCGCGCGGCCGGGAGTTCGAGTCCGAGGTGTTCGCCGACGTCGTCGGGGTCAACCTCACCGGCACGATGCGGAGCTGCCTGGCCGCCCGCGAGGCGCTGGCCGGCGCGCGCGGCTGCATCGTGAACATCGCGTCCATGCTGAGCTTCTTCGGCGGCGCCCGCGTCCCGGCGTACAGCGCGAGCAAGGGCGGGGTGCTGCAGCTGACCAAGTCCCTCGCCGTTGCCTGGGCGGACGAGGGCATCCGGGTGAACGCCGTCGCGCCCGGCTGGATCCGCACCGGGCTCACCCGCGAACTGCACGAGAGCGCCGAGACCAGCCGCCGCATCATCGACCGGACGCCGATGAGGCGCTGGGGCACGCCCGCGGACATCGCCGGCGCCGTGTCGTTTCTCGCCGGTCCCGACGCCGCGTTCATCACCGGCGCCGTCCTCGCGGTCGACGGCGGATACCTGGCCGCCTGAACCCGAAATCCCGCTCCCTGGAACCCGCTCCCGAATCCCGCTACCTGGAACCCGCTCCCGAATCCCGCTACCTGAATCCCGCTCCCGAATCCTGCGCCCCGGATCCCACCCCGAATCGCACTCCTGAATCCCGGAAAGGATCGATGTCCATGGCCGTCATTCCCATGTCCGCCGCCGTGCCGCCGGAGATCGCCGTGGCCGCCGTGCCCGACGACGACCGGGTGTGGGTGCCGCAGGCGCCGAACGTGTGGTTCCGCCCGCTGATGTTCAACACCGTGACCGGGCAGTGGTGCAACCTGCTCAAGGTGACCGCCGCCGGAATCGTCTCCCGGCACCGGCATCCGGGGGTCGTCTTCGGCTACGTGCTCAAGGGCAAATGGCAGTACCACGAGCACGACTGGGTCGCCGAGGCGGGCCATTTCGTCTACGAGCCGCCCGGCGAGATCCACACGCTTGAGGTCCCCCCGGACTGCCCCGAGATGATCACGTTCTTCAACATCACCGGGGCGATGGCCTACGTCGACGAGGACGGCGAGCAGACCGGCTACGAGGACACCTTCACGAAGATCGACATGTGCCGGGCCCACTACGCGAGGAACGGCCTCGGCGCCGGCTACGCGGACCAGTTCGTCCGCTGATGACCCCCCAGGGGCCCTGACAACCCATCTGCACCATTTAACTATCGGTGGGCCGCGGGTAACGTTCTCGACGATCTCGGCTTGTGGGAGGACGGCCATGGACCTCAGCAGCGCGCATCACTACCGAATCGACTGGATCGCGAGCTTCGTGGCGGTGGCCCGGCACGGCAGCTTCTCCGCCGCGGCCCGCACCCTCTACCGCTCCCAGCCACGGGTCAGCAGCCACGTCGCGGCCCTGGAACGGCTGGTCGGCCGGAGGCTTGTGGACCGTTCCGTTCAGCCGGCCATCCTCACCCCGGAGGGCCGCGGGCTGCTGCCGCACGCCGAGGAGATCATCCGGCGGCTCGACCTGCTCGCCGAGACGGCGTCCGGGACCGTGTGCGGGACGGTCCGGCTGGGCTGCTACCCGAGCGTCGCGGCGTACCTGTACCCGCGGGCGGTGCGGGCGCTGCGGGACACCCATCCGCAGGTGCGCCTGGTGCTGCACGAGGGCCCCAGCCTGGAGATCGGTGAGCAGCTCGTGGACGGCGGCGTCGACCTCGCCGTCCGTCCGCTGCATCCGCTGGTCAACTCCGACCAGGTGACCAGCGAGGTGCTGTGGCGCGAGCCGCTCGTCGCCGTGTTCCGGGCCGACCACCCGCTGGCCCGCGAGCCCGAGGTGACGCTGGCGCAGGCCGCCAGGCTGCCGGTGATCAGCATCGGGGAGAGCGACGACGGCCACAGCCGGCAGTACGAGACCAACCTCGCGTTCGCGAACCACGGCCTGCACCCCGTGATCAGCGAGCGCACCAACCAGCCGCAGACGCTGATCTCCCTCGTCCGGCACGGCCTGGGCGTCGGCATCACCAACGCGCTCGCCATGACCACGGCCAACACCGACGGCGTCTGCCTGGTCCCGATCGCGGGCGCGGGCTTCGAGCGCGTCGTCGCCGCCTGGTGGCGGCAGGGCGAGGGCGTGTCGCCCGCCGTGGAGGCGGTACGGGACTGCCTGCGCCGCCTCGCCCCGCCCGCATGGCCCTGGCCGGACGCCGCGCCGCCCGCCCCGCCCTCTCCGCCCTCGTTGCCGGCCGCCGTATAGCCGCCGGCATCCAATTGTCGAATAACCGCATTCGAGCACCGCCCTTAACCGCTCCGATAATCCGCTTCTACGGTTTCTGTAGCCGCGTCACCGAGCCGGTCGCGCCGTGCCGGAATTCGTCTCCGGAATGTGGCGCCTCGCAGGGAACGCTTTGCAGAGAACGGAGCCCAGACGACATGACCACGACGCTTCCCGCGGATATCATCACCGCGTTCCGTTCCGTCGCCACCGCCTCGGTGGCCGACGCGGTGGAACTGGGCGGCCGCCGCGGCTACCTGTCCGGCAGCGTCCGGCAGATGCTCCCCGGCGCGGGCCGGCTCGTCGGCCCGGCGGCGACGGTGCTCGAAGTGCCCTCGCCCGACCCGGCCCCGCCCGCGCACGCGCTGCGGGCCATCGACGAGTCGGAGCCGGGCAGCGTCATCTGCATCGCCGCGGGCGGCGCCGACGTCGCCGTGTGGGGCGGCCTGATGTCGGCCGGGGCGGTGGCCAACCGCGTCGCGGGCGCGGTGCTCGACGGCGCCGTCCGCGACGTCGAGGAGATCCGCCGCGACTACCCGGACTTTCCCGTCTACGCCCGCGGCAGCGTGCCCGCGACCACGGTCGGCCGCTACCGCACGGTGTCCCTCAACGAGCCGGTGGAGATGGGCGGCGTGGCGGTGCGCCCCGGCGACCTCATCGTCGCCGACGCCGACGGGGTGGTGTGCGTCCCCAGGGAGCGCGTCGCCGAGGTGCTGGAGGCGGCGCTGGAGATCGAGCGGCGGGAGCGGGAGCAGACGGCGCTGATCCTCGAATCGGGCTCGCTGCGCGGCGGCCTTGAGAAGCACGGCCGGATCTGAGCCGTGGACATCCTCGCGGTGGGCGAACCCCTCCTGGAGTTCAACGCCCGCGTCGACGGCGTCCGGCCGGTCGAGGGCGACGACGCCTTCACCGTCGGCTACGGCGGCGACACGTCCAACTTCGCCGTCGCCGCGGCCCGCTCGGGCGCCCGCACCGGCTACGTCACCCGGATCGGCGACGACGACTTCGGCGCCGCGTTCCTGCGGCTGTGGGAGCGGGAGGGCGTCGGCACCGACCACGTCGTGCGCGAGACCGGCGGGCGGACCGGCATCTACTTCGTCTCCCGGACGGAGTCGGAGAGCAGGTTCGTCTACTACCGCGCGCACTCCCCGGCCAGCAGGCTCGCCCCGCGGGACATCCCGGCGGACGCCGTCGGACGGGCCCGGCTCGTCCACGTCAGCGGCATCACCCAGGCGATCAGCCCGTCGGCCTGCGACGCGGGCTTCCACGCCATGGAGCTGGCGCGGCGGTCCGGCACGCTGGTCAGCTACGACCCGAACCTCCGTCCCGCGCTCTGGCCCGCGGAGCGCGCCCGCGCCGTGATCATGCGCGGTGTCGAGCTGTGCGACATCGCGCTGCCGAACCTCACCGAGGGCCGCGCGCTCACCGGGGAGCACGAGCCCCGGGACGTGCTGGACGCGTTCGTCCGGCGCGGCCCGTCCACCGTGGTGCTGAAGATGGGCGCCGAGGGCGCGCTGGTGGCGCACGACGGCACGGTCACCCGCGTCGACCCGCACCCCGTGCGGCAGGTCGACCCGACCGGGGCCGGCGACACCTTCGACGGCGCGTTCGCGGCCCGGCTGCTGGACGGCGCGCCGGTGCCCGAGGCCGCCCGCTACGCGGCGGTCGCGGCGGCGCTCACCACGACCGGCCCAGGCGCGGTCACCCCCATCCCCCACCGCGGCACGGTCGACGCCGTGCTCGCCGGGGGCCACCGACCCGTCCGTCCGTCCAGACCGATCAGGAGATGACCCATGTTGCGCGCGAAACGCCATCTCGCGGCGGTGGCCTGCACCGGCTTCGTGACGTTGCTCGCGGGGTGTTCCGGCGGATCCACCGTCGACGACAACGCCGGAGGCGACGGTGCGAACGCCCCGACCAAGGTCTCCGCGGGATACGTCTCGGCCATCGACCAGCTCGGCCTGCCGGCCGGGGTCGAGGCCGGCTATTTCGACGACCAGAACCTCAATGTGAAGCTCGCCGACCCGTTCCCCACCGGCGTGGACGCGCTCAACGCGCTCCAGGCGGGCCAGGTGGACTTCGTCCAGGTCGGCACGCCGGCCATCGCCGCCACCCAGAAGGGCCTCGACCTGGTGCTGGTGGGCAACTACACCGGGTCCGCCAGCCGGCGCAGCATCGACGACACGATGGCCGTGGTGGCGAAGGGCGACTCCGGCGTGGACGGCAAGGACCTGAAGACGCTGCGGGGCAAGCGCGTCGGCGTATCCGAGGGCTCGATCAACCACCTGTACCTGCTCGGGCTGCTGAAGAAGGCCGGGCTGAAGGCCGCCGACGTCAAGATCGTGAACACCGAGCCGCCGGACATGGCGGTGGCGCTCAAGTCCGGCGGCATCGACGTCGCGATCGTCTGGGACCCGTTCTCGATCACCATCACGCAGCAGGTGGCCGGCGCGAAGGAGGTGCTGCGCGGCGGCGAGTACATCCCGTTCGTCGGCTACATCGTCACCACCCCCAAGTACGCCCAGGAGCACCCTGACGTCGTCAGCCGCTTCCTCACCGCGCGGGCGACCGCCGACCAGTGGATGCGGCAGAACCCGGCCAAGGCCGCCGACTCCGCGACCCGGTGGCTGCCCGGGATCAAGAAGTCCGTGGCGTCCGAGGCGATGACGCACAACGTCAAGCAGCTCGACCCGCGCTTCTCCGCCTGCAACTACCTCGCCCTGGACACCGTCGCCCAGCTGCTGGCCGCGCAGGGGAAGGTCAAGGCCGGGTTCGACGTCAACAAGCTCTTCCGTCCCGGACCGATCCTCAAGGTGATGGCCGCCCAGCCGAAGCTCTTCCAGGACCTTCCGGCGATGCCGGCGTCCGCGAAGATCCAGGACGGCTACACCTTCGACCGCGCGGCGGCCGAGAAGGCGTGCCCGTCGTGACGGCGCCGACCGCGAGGCGGCCGGCGGTGCGGCGGCCCCCGCGGCGGCGCGGCCTCCGCTCCACCGCCACGGGCGCGCTGTGGTTCTTCGGACCGCTCGCCGCGCTCGTGGCGGCGTGGGCCGTCGCGGTGTCGGCGTCGGGGGCGCCGTTGCGCGTCTTCCCGCAGGTCACCGACGTGCTCGGCGCCCTGGGCGACCTGTGGACGAGCGGCGACCTCTGGCGGCACCTCGGCGCCAGCCTCCGGCGGACGGGCATCGGGATGGCGCTGGCGCTGGTCACCGCGCTGCCGTTCGGCATCGCGCTCGGGGCCAGCCGCGTCCTGTCGGCGTTCTTCCTGCCGCTGCTGCGGTTCTCGGTGGCGCTCGCCGGCATCGCCTGGATCCCGATCGCGACGCTGTGGTTCGGGTACGGCGACCGGGCCGTGATCTTCATCGTGTGGAACGCGATGTTCTTCGCGCTGACGTACAACGCGATGCTCGGCGTCCGGCAGATCCCCACGGAGCTGCTGCGGGCCGCCCGCAGCCTGGGGACGGGCCGGCTGCGGATGTTCTGGGAGATCCTCCTCCCCGGCGCGCTGCCGAGCATCGTCACCGGCCTGCGGGTCGGCCTCGGCTACGGCTGGCGCGGCCTGGTCGCGGCCGAGATCATCGCGAGCAACGCGGGCCTCGGCTACGCGCTGTTCCAGGCGCAGAAGTACTTCCAGACCGACGTGATCATCGCGTCGATGGTGATCATCGGCGTGCTGTGGCTGCTGATGGACCGGCTCCTGCTGGCGCCGCTTGAGCGGCGCACGGTCGAGCGCTGGGGGATGACGGGAGCGCAGGGCACATGACTTCGACCGCCTTCCCGACGAAGGAGAAGCACACGGGACGCGGACCCGGCCGGCACGGGCGAAAGGCCCGCCGCGGTCTGGCGTGGCGGATGTGGCGCCGGTGCCTGCGCAGCGGCACGTTCCGCACGCTGGGGCCGTTCGTGCCGGTCGTCGCCCTGTGGTGGCTGCTGGACGTGCTGGAGGTGTTCCCCGAGTCCTTCTTCGTCGGCCCGCCCACCGTGGTGGACAGGTTCGGCGAGCTGATGGAGAAGGGCATCCTGCCCGGCTACCTCTCGGACTCGCTGACCCGGCTGGGCTACGGCGTCGGCTTCGGCCTGCTGATCGGGCTCCCGCTGGGCTTCGCCGTGGCGATGAGCCCCCTGGTGCGGCGCGCCTTCTGGCCGATCCTGCTGTTCTTCCAGGCCGTCGCGGACATCGCGTGGCTGCCGATCGTCATCGTCTGGTTCGGCTTCAGCCTCACCACTGTGACGTTCGTCCTCGTCTACACGATCGTGTTCCCGCTGATGCTCAGCGTCGTCGCCGGGGTGGAGCAGGTGCCGCGCGAGCTCGTCCGGGCGGCGCGCAGCCTGGGCGCCGGCCGCCTGCGGGTGTTCCTGGAGGTGATCGTGCCCGGGGCGCTGCCGTCGGTGGCGGGCGGCATCCGGACCGGGCTCGGCTACGGCTGGCGGGCGCTGGTGGCCGCCGAGATCATCGTCGGCACGAGCGGCGTCGGCTTCATGATGTTCGACGCCCGCCGGGTCGGCGACGTCAGCCAGGTGTTCCTGGGCATGGCAGTGCTCGGCGCGCTCTGGTACGCGCTCGACGCCCTGATTCTGGCCCCGTTCGAGCGGGCGACCGTCGAACGCTGGGGCATGGTTCGCGCGATGGAGGCGGATGGATGACCGCGCTGAAGATCGACCGACTGAACAAGGTCTACACGGACGCCTACAGCGGTGAGGAGGTCACGGCCATCGACGACGTCTCCTTCGCGGTGAAGGAGGGCGAGTTCGTGTCCGTGCTGGGCCCCAGCGGCTGCGGCAAGACGACCGTGCTGAACATCGTCGCCGGGTTCGTGCGGCAGTCCGGCGGGACGGTCGTCGTCGACGGACGTCCCGTCGACGGGCCCGGCCCTGACCGCGGGGTGGTGTTCCAGAGCCACGCGCTGTTCCCGTGGAAGACGGTGCTGGGCAACGTGGTCTTCGGGCTGCGCATGCGCAAGGTCCCACGGGCCGAGCGCAACGCCAGGGCGGAGGAGTTCCTGAAGCTCGTCGGGCTCGACGGCTTCGCGCACAGGTACCCGCACGAGCTGTCCGGCGGCATGCAGCAGCGGCTCGGCGTGGCGCGGGTGCTGGCCAACGAACCGGCCGTGATGCTCATGGACGAGCCGTTCGCCAGCATCGACGCGCAGACGCGACGCAAGCTCCAGGAGGACCTGACGGGCATCTTCGAGACCCGCCGTCCAACGGTCTTCTTCGTGACCCACGACGTCGACGAGGCGGTGTTCCTCTCCGACCGGATCGTGGTGCTGTCCCGGCGGCCCAGCCGCGTGCGCGAGATCGTGGACGTGACGCTGCCCAGGCCGCGCAGCTGGCAGGAGACGGCGGAGCTCCCGGAGTTCCGCCGCACCGCGAACCGCGTCAACGCCCTGCTGGCCGGAGACGAAGACGCGCAGCCCGGCGAGGACACGGCGCACGCCGAGGACGCGCAGGCCAAGGACGCCAAGGTCAGCGGCGAGCGCGCTAAGGATGGCGGCGGACGCGCTGAGGACGCCAAGGGTGGCGGACGCGGCGAGGGCGCGGGGGGCGAGCACGGTGCCGCCTAGGACGTCGCTGCTGCGCCGGGCGGCGAAGAGCCCGACGCTCCGCAAGCTGGCCGTGGTGGTCGCGATCGTGCTCGCCTACCAGATCTGGCTGAGCGTTCAGGCGGGGGGCAAGGTCGGCCCCGGCGTCGGCGCGGACCGCGACGAGCGCGGCCGCTTCCCGGTCGACGTGGAACTCGGCTTCGCGCCGGAGCGGTACCACATCCTGCGCATCCAGAAGCATGGACGCATCGCCGGCACCGACGGCCATGTCGTCCACCTGCGGGGCGTGGCACCGGCCGGGGTGGACGCGCTGGCCCGCGAATACTGGATCAAGCACATCGAGGCGCCGAAACGAGGGTCCTGACCTGACCGGCGCACGGCCGCGCCGGGCCGCGGCCGGGTCCCGTGCGCATGCGGGCAGGTCCCGAGCCTATGCGGCCAGGTCTCGAACCCATGGTGAGCACGCCGGCGGCTCCGGACCGCACGACTATTCGGAATGCGGATCGGCCCCCATCCGAAACCATGGACGGGATTGTCCGCCGCCAGGCACGGCGGTAGAGCAAAGGCATGCTCCGTACCGATCTGCGCCTCGAATGGCTTGTCTCGTTCCTCACCGTCGTCGACACCGGAAGCTTCAGCGCGGCGGCGGAGGTCATCCACCGCTCCCAGCCCCGGGTGAGCATGCACGTGGCCGCCCTGGAACGGGAGGCGGGCGTCGCGCTGTTCGACCGGGACCGCCGGCCCGTGTCGCTCACCGACGCGGGCGTGGTGCTCGCCGAGCACGCCCGGACGATCCTGCGGCAGCTCGCCGGCGCGGAGGCCGCCATGGCCGGCTACCGCGGCGCGGCCCGCGGGGTGGTGACGCTCGGCAGCTATCCCAGCGCCAGCGCGGCGTTCGTGTCACAGCTGCTGGAGCGGATGGCGCGGACCCGTCCCGCGATCAAGGTGATCTTGGTGGAGCGCTCCACGCTGGAGCTCGACGGTGCGCTCGCCGCCGGCGAGGTGGACCTCTGCCTGCGGCCCATGTCGCCGCCGACCGGGCCGTCGGTGGAGTGCCGCCCCCTGTGGCGGGAGGGCCTGATCGTCGTGCACCGCCCGGACCACCCGCTGGCCGACCTGCCCGAGCCGCTGCCGCTGGCCGAGGTCGCCAAGTACCCGGTCATCACGATCGGCCGCCTCGGCTCGGCGAAGGCGATGGCCTTCGAGCCCTACCGCGCCTTCCAGGAGCGCGGCCTCGAACCGAACGCCGTCCAGGCCACGAACCAGCCGCAGACCCTCATCTCCCTGGTCCGCAGCGGTCTCGGCGTCGGTGTCATCAATTTCCTGGCGGTCGCCACCGCCGACACGGACGGCGTGATGGCGCGCCGCCTCGACGTCCCCTGCGGCCGCCGCGTCGGCGTGCACTGGAGCACGACGAGCCCGCTGACGCCGCCGGCCCGCACGCTCCTCCGCGAGATCGAGGTGTCGGACATCCCGGTGGGGACCACGCGGCTGACCGTGGCGGAGAAACAACCGCAGCCCGCCGGGTGACGTCCGGCGGCACCGGCGGCGGCACCCGCTGCGGCACCGGCGCCGGCCGTGTTCCCGGAGGAATTCATGTGCCATTACGGCGGCCGGAGGAATGCACTTCTTCGAGGCGCCCCGCGGCATCCGAGTTCCGAATACCGCCATACGAATCACGAGCTTAACGCCCGCTCCCGCTCGCCTTACCGTTTGACGCACCACGAACCACGAGTCGCCCTGGGGTGGACCAGATGAAAACTGAAGGAATATCACGGCGGACGATGCTCGGGCGCGGCGCGGCCGTCGGCGGCGCCCTGACCCTGGGGCCGCTCCTGGGCGGCGAGGCGGTGGCCGCGCCGAACAACGGCACGCTCGCCCACGCCGCCGGGAAGGGCCCGAAGACCGGCTACGAGGCGATCGGCGTGCGCCCGCTGATCAACGGACGCGGCACGTACACCGTCCTGTCCGGCTCGCTGATGCTGCCCGAGGTGCGCGACGCCATCGACCGGGCGGCACGCAAGTACGTCCAGCTGGACGAGCTCGCCGACGCCATCGGCAAGCGGCTCGCCGAGCTGACCAAGGCCGAGTTCGGGATGGTCAGCTCCGGCGCGTCCGCGGCGCTGGGGCACGCGAGCGCGGCGTGCGTCGCGGGCGGCAACCCCGACCTGCACGTCCAGCTGCCCGACCTGACCGGCTTCAGGAAGACCGAAGCGATCATCCCGAAGCACTCCAGGAACGTGTACGAGGCCGCCATCAGCGCCACCGGGCTCAAGATCGTCGAGGTGGAGACCCGCGACCAGCTCAAGAAGGCCCTCGGGCCGCAGACCGCGCTCGTCTACATCTTCGCCATGCCCCGCGTCGACGAGAGCGAGCTCGACACGAAGACGATCGCCGAGATCGCCCACGCCGCGAACGTGCCGGTGCTGGTCGACGCCGCCGCGGAGATCCTCACCATCCCGAACGTCCACCTGGCGCGGGGCGCCGACCTCGTGGCGTACAGCGGCGGCAAGTGCCTGCGCGGACCGCAGTCGGCCGGGATCCTGCTCGGCCGCGAGGACCTCGTCCGCGCCGCCTGGGTGCACAGCGCGCCCCACCACGGCTGGGCCCGCGGGTTCAAGGTGGGCAAGGAGGAGGCGATGGGGATGCTCGCCGCCGTGGAGATGTGGGTGCAGCGCGACCACAAGGCCGAGTACGCGACGTGGACGTCCTGGCTGAAGGACATCGCCCGCCGCGTCTCGGTGGTCCGCGGCGTGACCACGAAGATCGTCCAGCCGGAGGGGCTCTCCAACCGGACCCCGTCGCTGACCGTCCTGTGGAACGCCGAGCAGCAGGGCGTCACGGGCCAGACCATCGTGGACACCCTGTGGGACGGCGAGCCGCGCATCGCCATCAACGCCGCGCGCGGCAGCGACCCGGCGCAGTCCGGCGTGTCCATCACCCCGTACATGCTGGAGCCCGGCGACGCGCGGACCATCGCCCGCGAGATCGTCAAGCTGCTCAGGGACCCGCCGCCGGCGCCCGAGCCGCCCAAGCCGCCGACCGTCAACGCGAGCGGCACCTGGGCGCTGGAGATCAAGTACACGGCCAGCACGTCCACCGCGCACGAGCTGAAGCTGACCCAGGACGGCGCGAAGATCACCGGCACCCACCGCGGCGAGTTCGTCAGCCGTCCGGCGACCGGCACCGTCAGCGGCGCGGAGGTGACCGTGCGCAGCTACTACGGCGAGGAGCACGGCGACGCGCTCAGCTTCACCTTCACCGGCACGCTCAAGGGCGACCGCATCAGCGGCAAGCTCAACATGGGCGAGTACCTGGGCGCGTCCTGGACCGCCACCCGCAAGTCCTGACCGGCGACGCCCCGCCCCCCTCTCTCCACTCCTTTGCACGTCCGTCTCTCCCCCACGTCCGTCCTTCTGCATGCCCGTCCCACCGCACGTCCGCTCCTTTGCACGTCATGCACTGAACCGTGTCTCACCCCCACCAACTCTGGAGGAACCGTGTCGTCTTCGAAGTCGTCCTCGAACCGGCGTGACTTCATCCGCAAGGCCCCGACGGTCGCCGCCGTCGCCGCCGTGCCGATCGTGGCGGGCGCCACCCCGGCCGCGGCCGACGGCGGGCGCGGCCGCCGGCCGCGCAAGGAGGTCCACTACCCGGGCGGCGGGGAGCCGCCGAAGAACCCGCTGTTCAGCCCGATCGTCACGTACGGCGACATGGTCTACATCTCCGGCATCGGCGCGCACTTCGAGGGCGACATCCGCGCCCACACCGACCACGTCCTCAACGAGGTCGAGCGCTATCTGGAGTCCGTCGGCTCCTCCATGGAGAAGGTGCTGAAGGTCAACGTCTACCTCAACTCCCTGGACGACTACGACGGCATGAACGAGGTCTTCCGCGGCCGCTGGGGCCGCGAGCCCGGCGTGCGCACCACCATCGCCGCCGCCGCGGGCATCCCCGGCGACTCGCTCGTCGAGATCGACTGCATCGCCGTCAGATGAGCGCCGCCGTCAGCTGAGAACTGGAGTCCGGATGCACGCGAGAGACCGATTCCGCAGGCGGGTCCTGCCCGCCGCCCTCACCCTGGCCGTCGGCGCCGCGCTCGGCGCCTTCGCCCCGGGCGGCGCGCCGTCCGCCGCCGAAGCGTACGACCTGGTCATCCAGCGCGGCCATGTCGTCGACCCGAAGAACCGCCTCGACGGCGTCCGCGACGTCGCCGTCAAGGACGGGAAGATCGCGAAGGTCGCGCGGCGGATCGACGCCGCCGCCGCGAAGAAGACCGTCGACGCGTCCGGGAAGGTCGTCACCCCGGGCCTCATCGACCTGCACGCCCACCTCTTCGCCGGCCCGGAGGGCGCCTACCGGAACGGCTGGTCCGGCGTGGCGCCGGACGGCTTCACGTTCCGCTCCGGCGTCACGACCGCGGTGGACGCCGGCTCGTCGGGCGCGAAGAGCTTCGACCTGTTCAAGAAGAACGTCATCGACCGCTCCCAGACCCGCGTCCTCGCCTTCCTCAACATCGTCGGCGAGGGCATGGCGGGCGGCAAGTACGAACAGGACCTCAAGGACATGGACCCGGCGACGGCCGCGGCGAAGGCCGAGCAGCACCCGGGCACCATCGTCGGCATCAAGACGGCGCACTTCGAGGGACCGGAGTGGACGGCCGTCGAGAACTCCGTCAAGGCGGGCGACGCGGCGGGCATCCCCGTGATGGTCGACTTCGGCGCCAACCGTCCGGAGCGTCCGCTGGAGACGCTGCTCACCGAGAAGCTCCGTCCCGGCGACATCTACTCGCACGCCTACTCCGGGCTGCGCGGCGAGCTGGGCCCGGACGGCAAGCTCAACCCGGGCATGAAGAAGGGCCGCGACCGCGGCGTGCTGTTCGACGTGGGCCACGGCGGCGGCAGCTTCGCCTACGACGTGGCCGTCCCGGCGATGAAGGAGGGCTTCGCCCCCGACACCATCTCCACCGACCTGCACATCACCAGCATGAACGCCGGCATGAAGGACCAGTCCAACATCATGTCGAAGTTCATGGCGCTGGGCATGCCGCTGAAGGACGTCGTCGACGCCTCGACCTGGGTGCCCGCGAAGGCGATCCACCGTCCCGACCTGGGCCACCTCTCGGTGGGCGCACCGGCCGACCTGGCGGTGTTCTCCCTCGACAAGGGCAGGTTCGGTTTCGTCGACAGCTTCGGCTTCCGCATCGACGGCAAGCAGAAGCTGTCCACCGAGCTGACAGTCCGCGCCGGAAAGGTCGTCTGGGACCTGAACGGCAAGGCCGCCCAAAAATGGACCCCCGACCCAAGCCGCCTGACAGAAAAGCCACACACGCACTAACAAGACCAGCGAGGGGCGGGACGCGAGGGCACAGCCCTCGCCACCCGCCCCTCACGCATGCGCCCCCAGGTCGCCGACGTCACCGCCCTCCTTTTGGGCGGTCAGAACAAAGGTTCTCGTTGGCCAATATCTGGGTTTGGACTGGACGCTACGGGTTAACCCCCGAGGCCCCGGAGTGAGCGTTGTGATGTCGGGCGTGCGATGTACGGGCTTTCCCGGATTAACGGCGCGTAGTCGATGTGGCACGGTTTGCAGGTCAGTGGAGCGGGAGCGCTGGCTGGGCTGAGCCCACGGGACGGATCACACGGGCGGCCGTCCTTTCTCGGGGGGAGAAGAGATGACGGAAACGGCAACGAGCGACCTCGGCGCGCTTTTCGCGAGGGTCCACAGCGGCGATCCGGACGGGACGCCGGCGCCGGTGGTCGCGTGGGAACCGGCCCAGGCGCTCGCCTACCGCGACTATCTGCGGACGCAGTGGACCAGCATGATCATTCGCGTCGGGGGCGGTGCGCAGCGGATCACCGAGGAGCAGGCGCTCCAGCAGCTGGCGAACCGCTTCCACCAGGACTTCGCGGTCACGGGCACGGAGCCGCGGCCCGCGAACGAGATCCTGATCCCGATCCTGCGGGAGATCCTGACCGCGCCCACCGGCGGGACGTTCGGTTTCGGCGTCCCGCCGGAACTGATCCCGCCCCGGGGAGAGGCGACGGCGCGCCAGTATCTCGACGCGCTGATCGCGCTCACCGGGGTCAGCGCGCAGGAACTGTCACTGCGCTACCGGACCGACTTCACCCGGCCCGACAGCGCGACGTCCTCGGACGCATGGGAGAACGTCCGTACATTGCAGGCGTTCTTCCGTGACGGTTTCCAAAGCCCGCCCGACCCCTCGCACACCGACCCGGACGTCCTCGGCCAGCCGATCGTGCCGGAGATCATGCAGGGCAGGGCGCCGTTCTTCCTGGAGCCCGACGAATGGCTCGCGCGGCAGCGTCCCATTCCGCTGGAGAACTACTTCCAGATCCGGGCCATCTTCAGCATCGACATCCGGCAGGAGTACAGGGACGCGATCAAAGTGCGGGCCGAAACCCCCGGCCCGAGACAGGAGCTCTTCAAGTTCTACGCCAGGGCGCTCGGCGTCCTGGACACGGTGCAGAAGGCGTACCGGTTCCTGGACAACCGGAATCACCGGGGCGCGCTCGACCTGGCCAATTCGGCCCGCTCGGACACGTTCGGCCTCCTCCAGCACAAGGAGGCCAAGACCGGCAAGGCGCTGGACGAGTTCACCAAGCGCAAGCAGATCCCGGTGGGCTCGCTGGACGACCTCCCGAAGATCACCGGAATGTGGACGGTCACCTCGCCGGGTCCCGACGAAGCGACGCTCGACGAGTGGGCCATCAACAACCAGGAGCGGCTGTCCTACGGCGTGGTCTACGCGGACGTGTTCGCGCTGCCCTCGCTGATCGTCCAGGCGGCCGTCGGGGTGGGCGACTACTCCCGGGCGGTGCGCATGGCCGCCCAGGTCGCGGGCTTCTCCGTCGGGAAGGCGGCGCCGGAGTCGACGTACGCGTGGCGGTCCCACTACCTGTGGGCCCCGGACGACGCGGCCGCCTGGTCCGACTTCACGCTGTACCACGGGGGCGTTCTCCCTTACACGGTTGACACTCAGACGCCGCCCGACCTACCGCAGCCCAGCGACGACGACGCCTACTTCTGGGGCGCCGGCCTGCCCGACTCGCCGTCCTGGCGGCTCACCCGCGAGCTGATCCCCGCGGGCCTGCATCCGGTCGAGCAGCTGTCCTTCCGGCTCCAGCTGGGCGCCGCGATGCTCGACTGGGCGGACGCGCTGTACCGCACGGACGAGCCCGCGAACGTCGATCGCGCCCGCGAGCTCTACAAGGGCGTCTACTACGTGCACGGCACCGTGCCGCCGATCAGCCCGGACTGGTCCACTGTCCCGCCGTCACCGGGCCCCGAGCCGGGCCCCGAGCCGGACAATCCGGCGCAGGCGTCGCAGCTCGTCCGGGCCCGGCTCGGCTTCTCCCAGATCGCCGCGGGGCTGAACTACTTCGGCTTCGCCCCCGACATGGTCCCGCTGCTGCGCTACTCCACGCTGAAGTCCGCGGCCGACACCCTGGCCGCGTCGGCGCGGTCGGCGCAGGAGGACTTCCTGAACGCCGTGGCGCAGCTGGAGGAGCTGCTGATCGAGAACATGAAGAACTCCGCCATGCTGCAGCGCGCGGCGATCCAGTCCCGGATCGCCCAGCAGCAGGCGGGCGTGGCCGCCGACCAGATCGCCATGGCCAAGATCGTCGTCGGACGGGTCAAGCAGCAGATCGAGAAGGCCAAAGCCGACATCGCCGACCATGACAGCTTCTTCGGTCAGGTCGGCGACTACTTCACCGGCATGAAGAACATCGTGAGTGACCTGCCGGGCTGGGCGGCCAAGCCCGCCGGAGCCAGCGTCGCCTACGAGGCGGGGTTCTCCGAAAAGGTGTCGTCGGGGCTGCTGGGAATGGGGTCCGCGGCGACCACGGTGACCGGCATGGGCGCCTTCTTCGTCACCAGCTACATCACCATGTCGAGCATGGCCCGCGCGGCGAACAGCCGCCGGGGCCAGCTCAAGGACCTCCAGACCACGGTGCTCCCGACGGCCGAGGCGCAGCTCGACATCGCGCACCGGTCCGCCGCGATCGCGGGACTCCAGCGGCAGCTCGCCGACGTCGACGCCCGGCTCGCCGCCGACCTGCTCGAGTTCGCGCAGGAACGCTTCCTCAACGTGGAGTTCTGGTCCTACATGACCGCCCTGCTCCAGCGCATCCTGCGCCGCTACCTGGACCTGGCGACCCGGACCGCGTGGCTCGCCCAGCGCGCCCTGGCCTACGAGCAGAACACCGCCGTCGACCTGATCCGGATGGACTACTTCCCGCTCGCGCACGGCGGCGCGGGCGGCGCCGACCAGCTGCTGCTCGACCTGGCGAGCCTCCAGACCCGGTACCTGGAAGGGGTGCGGGAACTGGTCCCCGTGAAGTACACCCTCTCCCTCGCCCGCGATCTGCCGCTACAGTTCGCGCAGCTCAAGGCCATGGGACGCTGCCAGTTCCAGACGCTGGAGGCCGCCGTCCAGACCGCCCATCCCGGGACCCACGGCCACCGCGTCATCGCCGTGACGCCGCGCGTGATCCAGGCGGCCAGCACCGCGCCGGTCCGGGGGCTGCTGTCGAACGCGGGAGTCTCCCAGATCGGCGGGCCGGACGGGACGATGCACCCCTCCGTCCGTCCCGCGGACGCGCTGCCGATCTCCGAGTTCGATCTCGGCACGTCCGACCGCGAGGTCTACGGCCTGCCCGGCAACGCCCTGATGCAGTTCGAGGGCAGCGGGCTGGAGAGCCAGTGGACGATGGAGTTCCCCGCCGCGGCCAACCAGTCGGGCCTGCTCAACGTCGTGGACGTCCTGGTCACCTTCGATCTGCGGGCCCAGTACTCCGCCGCCCTGCACCAGTCGCACGAGGCCCTCGCGCCGGCCACGGTCGACCGGCTCGTCCTCGTCTCCGCCGTCAAACGGGGCCTGGAGGGGTTCCAGGACCTGCGCGACGGCAGGCCCCGCGCCAGGCTCCACTTCGATCTGACCGCGCTGGGCCTGCCGTCGTCCGAGCAGAACCGGACCATCGACAACCTCGCCGTCCTGGTGTGCGGGGCACGAGGAACGGAGCCGATCGAGGCGAAGGTGTCGGTCACCGTTCCCCAGAACGTCACCGTTCCCGTGTCGATGCCCGACGGCGTCGCGTTCTCCAACCGGCCGCCGATCACCGACCCGGAGTCCACGGTCCCGCCGTCGCCGTTGAACGTCCTGGGCGGGGTCACGGCCGACCAGACCATCACCGTGACCATCGACCGCATCGACAACACCGACGTGGACTTCGGCGACGTGCGAGACGTACTGCTCGCCGTGGACTACACCGCCCAGACCACCGCCGGCTGACCAGCACCGGCGGGCATCAGGACGTCAAGGCGTCAGGACGTCAGTGATCGCGCTTCACGATGACCCCGCACGCGCTGCGGCCGCCGGAGTCACCCGCCTTCAGGGTGTCCGCGTCCGGTCCCTTCTTGCCGCCGGACTCGTAGCGCTCCGGAATGTTGGCGTGGTTGTCGGCCAGCGCGTGCACCACGATGGCGCTGCCGTCGGCGTCCAGGAGGTCCTGGGGCCGGAACCGGTCGGTGAGCGCGTCGGCCGACCCGCGCCCGTTCTCGCCGATCAGCAGGTTCGGCAGGTCGCCCGCGTGCGTCCCGTGGCCGTGGGGCCCGCCGACGTCCAGGTGGGGGCCGGCCGTGAAGAACGGGCTGACCTTGCCGGTGCTGGGGTCGACGGCCGCGGGATCGCACTTGCCGGTCGCGTGCACGTGGAAACCGTGGAAACCGGCCGGGAGGTTCCACACCTGGACCGACACGCGCTGGCGTCCCGAGCCGGCCGCGTCCAGGGTCAGCCTCCCCACTTCCTTGCCCTGGACGTCCGTCACCTGCGCGGTGAGGCTCTGCCGTCCTTCGCCGGTGGCCGCTTGGACGGCCGCGGAGACCGCCACCACCCCCGCCGCCCCGCCGAGCGCGGTCAGCACCGCCAATTGAGCGACCGAGAAGACTCTCTTCATGTCCGTCTCTTCCCTAGGAGTTGGGAGGACCTACTACACCGCATGCCTTGCTAATGGCAGGCGCATGGGACATCAACGCCCGGCCCCGGATCCGGCAGCCTTCGACAAGGCTCTGTCACCGACAGCCAACCGGCCCCGCCTGAGTGACGGGGTTCAGAGCCGGATCTTGCGGGGGGCGTGGCAGCCGCAGCCGACGGGGGCGGCGCGTGAGGTGTCGCCCGGGGTGCGGGCGGCGGCCCGCTCGACGTCCGCGAGCATCCGCTTCCGCCGGGCGGACGTGATCAGGCGGCCGTCCGCCACCACCGCGTGGATCCGGGTGGTGTTGGCGATGTCGGCGAGCGGGTCGGCGTCCAGCACGACCAGGTCGGCGAGCCTGCCGGGACGGATCGACCCGAGATCCCGCTCCACGCCCAGGTGCCTGGCCGGTTCGAGCGTGGCGGCGCCGATCGCCTCCAGGGGCGTCAGGCCGGCGCGTACCAGCAGCGCCAGTTCCTCGTGCAGGCTGAACCCGGGGTAGGCGTAGATGAATCCCGCCTCGCTGCCGTTCAGCAGGCGGACCCCGGCGCGCCGCATCGCGCCGACGAAGCGCAGCCTGCGGTCGAACAGCTCGCGCTGCTGCCGGATCTCGGCGGGCCCGCGTCCCGGGAGGTAGATGTTGTCGACGGCCCACTGCCACCACTCCCGGTCCTCGGCGGGGATGTACTTGAGGCGCGGGTCGTCCCGGACGAGGTCTTCGGGACGGTCCACGATCAGGTGCATGCTCAGCGTGGGCGTGACCCAGGTGCCGTCGGAGGTCAGCCGCTCGAAGAGGCGCTCGGCCTGCCGCGGGCTGTAGTGGCTGGTCGCCAGCCATTCCGCCTTGTGGAACTGGCGGAACCAGCCGGCGTAGTCGCCCGATTCGATCGTGATGGCGTCCAGCGCCCTGCGGACCTGCCGGTCGCGGCTGGACGCGGCGCACCACAGCGTGTGGACGTGCTCGATGCTGCGCTGGCCGAGGCGGCTGGCCCGGGCGGGGGCGACCTTGTCGGGGCAGTGTCCGATCAGGGGAAGGCCCTGGCGGCGCGCCTCGTCCGCGATCGCGTCGAACGCCTCGGGTGTCAGCCTGGAGTAGATCTTGACGAAGTCGGCGCCCTCCGCCTTGACGCGCCGCACCGCCCTGCGGGCCTCGGCCTCGTCGGTGACCAGGAGGGCGCTGTCCGGGTCGTCCGGTCCGGCGATCAGGGACGGGGACCCGTCGATGATCGTGCCGGCGATGGTCCAGCGCGGGCCCGCCAGGGCGCCGCGCTCGATGTCGTCGCGCCACCGGCCGACCACCGCCGAACCGGCCATCTCGCGGACGGTGGTGACCCCGTTGGCGAGGTAGAGGGGCGGGGAGATCTCGTGGGTGCCGATGCTGTGCGCGTGCATCTCGGACAGGCCCGGGATCACGTACCTGCCCGGCAGGTCGACGACCGTGACGCCGTGGTGGACGGGCACCTCGTCTCGCCGTCCCACCGCGACGACGCGATCGTCCTCGATCAGCACCGTGGAGTCGGGACGCGGCCGCGAACGCGTCGCGTCGATCACCGTGACGCCCCGCAGCGCCAGCCGCGGCCGTGGCCCGGCCTCGGCCGCCGCCGGACGACGCGCGCCCACCGCCAGTGCGGCGCCTGCCGCCGCGCCGCCGATGAGGACGCCTCGCCGCGAGATCGGCTGTGACATCTGGACCCCCTGCTTCGCATGCCACGCCGCCCGGGTGGCGGCACGACCGAACGTACACAGCGTCTTAGACAAATTTCAAGACACTTGTCTAAGACGCTGCTATCATCCAGGGGTGGGAAACCGAGAGAAACTGCTGCTCGCCGCCCGGGAGTGCCTGGAGCGGAAGGGCTACACACGCACGACCGCCCGCGACGTCACCCAGGCGGCGGGCACCAGCCTGGCCGCCATCGGATACCACTTCGGCTCGACCGAGGCGCTGCTCAACGCCGCCCTGCACCAGGCGATGGAGGAATGGGGCGCCCGCCTTGAGCGGACGGTCGGGGACGTCGCCGGCCGTCCCTCGTCCCCGATCGAGCGCTTCGAGCTCGTCTGGGCGCGGATCGTCGCGTCGTTCGAGGACGACCGCGCGCTGTGGACCGTCCTGTCGGAGATGATGGTCCAGGCGCAGCACGTCCCCGACCTCCGCGAGGCGCTCACCGCGAGCATGGCCGAGGGACGCGCGGGCCTGGCGGAGATCTTCGGCGACGTCGTCGCGCCCGGCGATCCCGCGAACGCGCGGCTGGTCGGCGCGCTGTGCCAGACCCTGCTCACCGGGCTGGTGATGCACTGGCTGATCGACCCGGAGCGGGCACCGGCGAGCAATGAGATCACCGAGGCACTCCGCCTGCTGGCCGGCGGCCCCGGAGGCCCCAGCGGCCCCGGCGGGCGCGGCCTCGGGTCGGCCTAAGGCTTCCGGGCCACGGCGCCGTAGCCGTTGACGTGCTCAGGCAGGCCGTCCTGGTCCTGGTCCGGCCGCCATTGCGTGATGGACGCCAGGCCCGGCTCGACCTTGTCCAAGCCGTCGAAGAGAGCGTCGAGCTGCTCGACACTGCGCAGGACGTAGGGCGCGGTCCCGGAATCGGCGTACTGCTGGGTGCTGCGCCGGGCGGCGTCGGACGTGTCGGTGCAGTCCCACAACGCCAGGAAACTGCCCGAAGGCACGCCCGCCATGGTGTCGGCCGCGATCCGCCGGACGGTCCCGTACTCCGGGCAGAACCCCAGCACGCCCATGAACATCACCGCGATCGGCTGGTCGAAATTCAGGACGTTGGCGGCCTGTTCCAGGATCTGCCGGGGGTCGTGATAGTCGGCGTCGAGATAGTCGGTGACGCCTTCGGGGGTGGTCCCGCGCATCAGCTCGCGGGCGCGCGCGAGCGCCGTGGCGTCGTTGTCGACATAGACGACGCGCGCGTCCGGCGCGGCGCCCTGGGCGATCTGGTGGGTGTTGGACGCGGCGGGCAGCCCGGCGCCGATGTCGAGGAAATTGCGGATCTTCTCCTCGACCGCCAGATAGCGCACGACGCGCACGAGGAACGGACGCGACTCCTGAGCCAGCGTGATGACCTCGGGATTGATCGCCGCGGTGGAATCCCCGACCGCCCGGTCGGCCTCGTAATTGTCCTGGCCGCCCATCCAGTAGTTCCACGTCCGCGCCGGGGAGGGAATGTCGGTCCGGAACCGTTCCCGGGCGTATCGCGGCAGGTGGGGAGGCGGATTCGCAGCGGGGTCGCCGGAAGGACTTTTAGCAGGAGACATCGTCGGCTCCTCGACGGGGGCTTGACCGGTGGCGAGAATTGTGGCAAGCGGCTGGGTACGCTTTTCGGCCCTATTTTCCCACGGTCACTCGCGGGTAACGACGACGATCTGCGCCCAGATCCGGAGCACCACGGAGGCGGACCGCCTCGACCGCGACTTCCTCGCCCCCTGACCGGCCCGGGCGCCGCGGCTCGCCGCCGTCCGGATCAGATGCTCAGGGCGGCGACCAGGGTGTCGGTGACGGTCCTGGTGAACTCCGGGGTGATCGGGCTGCGGGACAGCAGGCGACGGTAGAACAGCGGGCCGAGCAGCAGGTCGTCGATCAGGTCGAGATCGCGGACGCGGTCCGACGGGATCTCGCCGCGCTCCACCGCCCGGCCGATCGCGGCCCGGATCGGCTTGCGGCGCTGCGCGGTGAAGTGCGCCAGCAGGCTCGCGATCTCGGCGTCGCGTTCGGCCGCGTCGATGAGCGCCGGGACGAGCGCGGAGGTCGGCGGGGTGGTGACGATCCTGGCGAGGTCGTTGATGAAGGCGGCCAGATCGCCGCGGAGGCTGCCGCTGTCGGGGGCGAAGGCGGCGGGAATGGCCGTCTCCACGGCGGCGAGCAGGACGGCCCGCTTGTCCGGCCAGTGCCGGTAGATCGTGGTCTTCGCGGCGCCCGAACGGGCGGCGATCGCCTCGATGCTGGTGCCCGCCAGCCCGCGTTCGACCAGCAGTTCCACGGCCGCGTTGATGATCACTTGCCGCGATCGGACGGCCCGCGGGTCGGTCGAGACTGCCCTTGTCATCCCGGTCCTCTTCGCATGGGTCGGCGGGGTCACCGCGAGGGTATTGGCGCCAGGATACAAGTGCGCTACGCTACCGTATCGTAGCGTACTCCCCCCGACTGAGGAGGCAGCACGATGTCCCGCTACGACTGGGGAAAGAGCCATCCGCAAATCGAGGCATTACGCCGGACCGTCGACGACGCGCGATCCGCCGTCATCGAGCACCCGATCTACCGCAGGCTCAACTCGCTCGACGACGTCAACACCTTCACCGAGCACCACGTCTTCGCCGTGTGGGACTTCATGTCGCTGCTCAAGGTCCTCCAGCGCCGGCTCACGTGCGTCGACGTCCCGTGGGTGCCGCAGGGCTCCGTCGAGAGCCGGCGCCTCATCAACGACATCGTCCTGGTCGAGGAGAGCGACGAGCTGAACGACGGCTTCATCAGCCACTTCGAGCTCTACGTCGGCGGCATGGAGCAGGCCGGCGCCGACACGGAGACGATCACGACCTTCCTCAACCTCGTCCGCACCGGCACGGACGTCCCCACCGCGATCGAGAAGGCCGGCGTCCCCGCCCCGGCGGCCGAGTTCATGGCGACCACCTGGAGCATCATCGACACGGCGCCCCTCCACTGCCAGGCCGCGGCCTTCGCCTTCGGCCGGGAGGACCTGATCCCCGAGATGTTCGACCAGGTCATCAAGATCGATGACCAGGGCGGGAAGCTGGCCACCTTCCGCGACTACCTCGCCCGGCACATCGAGGTCGACGGCGAGGAGCACACGCCGATGGCCATGACGATGCTCGCCGACCTCTGCGGCGACGACCAGGCCAAGTGGGACGAGTGCGCCCAGACCGTGATCCACGCGCTCACGGTGCGGCGGAAGCTCTGGGACGGCATCGTCCAGGCCCTCGACGCCCCCGTCCCGGCCGCCTGAGCGGTCCGGCAAAACACCGCCCGAACGCCATCAGGCAGTTAGAGGTTGCTCAGGAACGGGTCGGCGGCGCGGACCATTCGCCTCGCCGACCCGCATCCTGAGGACTCCGCCGCCGCCCGGCGCGAGGGCATCGCGAAGGGACGACCGGTGTCAGCGGGTGAGGATGTTGATGATCTTTCCGGGGACGATGATCAGGCGGTGCACCGCCGCGCCCGACGTGTGGACGGCGTAGCCGGGGGCGGCGGCCAGGGCCCGTTCGATCTCGTCCTCGCCCGCCTCGGCCGGGACCTCGACGGTGAAGCGGGTCCTGCCGTTGACCTGCACCGGGAGCGTCACGACCCGCTCGGCCACCAGCGCCGGATCGGCCTCGGGGAAGTCCGCGTACAGCAGCGACTCCGCGTGGCCCATCCGCCGCCACAACTCCTCGGCGACATGCGGGGCCAGCGGCGCCACCATCAGGACCAGCGGCTCGGCCACCTCCCGGGGCAGCGCGCCCCGGCCGGCGGAGACCTTCGCCGCATGCGCGGCCAGCTCCATCAGCCGGGCGATCGCCGTGTTGAACCTCAGCTCGCCGAAGTGCCGCCGCACCACGTCGACGGCGCGGTGCAGCCGGTGCAGCGTGTCCGGGTCGGGCCGGTCCTCCGACACCCGGGACTCGCCGGTGTCCTCGTCCACGAGGCTCCGCCACAGCCGCTGCAGGAACCGGTGCACGCCGACGATGTCGTTCGTCCGCCAGGGCCGGTCGGTGTCCAGCGGGCCCATCGCCATCTCGTACAGCCGTAGCGTGTCCGCGCCGTACCGCTCGTAGATGTCGTCGGGGCTGACGCCGTTCTTCAGGCTCTTGCCCATCTTCCCGGAGCGCCGGGACACGGGCTTGCCGCGGTGGGTCGGCGTCCCGTCCTGGTCCTCCGCGATCTCGGCGGACGGGACGTACATCCCGCGCTCGTCGACGAAGGCGTCGGCCAGGATGTAGCCCTGGTTGTAGAGCCGGCGGAACGGCTCCTTCGTGGAGACGTGCCCCAGGTCGTACAGCACCTTGTGCCAGAACCGCGAGTACAGCAGGTGCAGGACGGCGTGCTCGACGCCGCCCACATACAGGTCGACGCCGCCCTCGCCCTCGCGTTCGGCGTCCGGGGGGACCATCCAGTAGCGCTCGACGTCCGGGTCGACGAACGCCTCGTCGTTGGTCGGGTCGAGGTAGCGCAGGTAGTACCAGCATGACCCGGCCCACTGCGGCATGGTGTTCAGCTCGCGGCGGTAGCGCTTGGGCCCGTCGCCGAGATCCAGCTCGACCTCGGCCCAGTCACCGGCCCTGGCCAGGGGAGGGACCGGGTCGGCCGTCTCGTCGTCCTGCGGCTCGGGCCTGAAGTCGGTCATCTCCGGCAGCGTGACCGGCAGCTGCTCCTCCGGCAGCGCGATCGGCATGCCGTGCTCGTCGTAGACGATCGGGAACGGCTCGCCCCAGTAGCGCTGCCGGGAGAACAGCCAGTCGCGCAGCCGGTACGAGCGGGCCCCGCGGCCCAGCCCGCGCTCCTCCAGCCACGCCACGGCCGCCGCGATGCCGTCCTCGACGCTCAGCCCGGACAGGCTGGGGCCTGGGGCCGGCAGGTAGGCGCCGTCGCCGGTGAACGCTTCGGGCCAGTCCTCGGCCGGGGCGCCTTCGGGCAGGCCGTGCCCGTCCAGCCAGGCGGCGGGCGGCGCCAGGACGGCACGCACCGGCAGACCGAACGCGCGGGCGAAGTCCAGGTCCCGCTGGTCGTGCGCCGGCACCGCCATGATCGCGCCGGTGCCGTACCCCATCAGCACGTAGTCGGCCAGGAAGACCGGGATGTCCTCGCCGGTCGCCGGGTTGACCAGGGTGGCGCCGGTGAACACGCCGCTCTTGCCGGACGCCTCGGTGCGCTGCCGGTCCGACAGCCGTCCCGTGGCGGCGCGGTAGGCCGTGACCGCGTCCTTCGGCGTCCAGTCCTGGGCGCCTTTGCGGCCCTGTGGATAGCGCCACGCGGCGGGCGTCCCCGCCGGCCATTCCGCGGGGACGAGCCCGTCCACCAGCGGGTGCTCGGGCGCCAGGACCACGTACGTCGCGCCGGGCAGCGTGTCGGGCCGGGTCGTGAACACCTCGACCACCACGTCGGCGTCGGCGGACGCCTGGAGCGCGAACCGGGCGCCGTCGCTCGCGCCGATCCAGTTCCGCTGCATCTGCTTGATCGAGTCGGGCCAGTCGACCAGGTCCAGGTCCGCGATCAGCCGTTCGGCGAACGCGGTGATCCGCAGCATCCACTGGCGCAGCGGCCGCCGGTACACCGGAAAGTTGCCGACATCGCTGCGGCCGTCGGCGGTGACCTCCTCGTTGGCCAGCACCGTGCCCAGCCCCGGGCACCAGTTGACCGGCTCCTCCGACACGTAGGCCAGCCGGTGCCCGTCCACCAGCGTGCGCTGCTCGACGTCGTCCAGCTCCGCCCACGGGCGGCCGTCCGGCGTCGGGCGCGCACCGGAGGCGTACGCCGCGACGAGCTCGGCGATCGGACGCGCCCGGCCGGTGCGCTCGTCCACCCAGCTGTCGAAGATCCGGAGGAAGATCCACTGCGTCCAGCGGTAGAACGCGGGGTCCGTCGTCGCGACCTCGCGCCGCGCGTCGTGCCCCAGCCCCAGCCGGCGGAGCTGCCGTCGCATGGTCGCGACGTTGTCCCGCGCCGTCGCGCGCGGGTGCCGCCCGGTGTCGATCGCGTACTGCTCGGCCGGCAGCCCGAACGCGTCGTACCCGAAGGTGTGCATGACGTGGTGCCCGGACATCCGCAGGTAGCGGGCGAACACGTCGGTGCCGATGTAGCCGAGCGGGTGTCCCACGTGCAGCCCCGCGCCGCTCGGATACGGGAACATGTCGAGCGCGAAGAACTTGCGGCGGCCCTTCATCCGCTCGAAACCGTCCGCGAGCGGGCCCGCGGGATTGGGCGAGTCGAAGGTCCCGGCGGCCGCCCACCGCTCCTGCCAGCGCCGCTCGATCTCACCCGCCAGCGCCGCGTCATAGCGGTGCGGCGGGACGTCGGACGGCCGCGTGTCCGCCGCCCTGCTCGTCCCCTTCTCGCTCATCGTCCTCTTCACCTGCCGGGTTCTCGGTGCCTGGGGAAAAGAAAAAGCCCCTCCATGGGCATGAGGGGCGGCCGCGTCGACGTCAGATGTCGGCGCGGCTAGCTAAGAAGGCGCTGCGGAGCGGCCACGGCGCCAGGCTACTCCCCCACCCCACGGCTGCACGAGGCGATATCGAGCTCCACCTCGCCGGGCGGCGTGGCCGCCGGGGGCGGGACGGCGGTGGAATAGCATCGCCGACATCGGCGACATTGTGGCCGTCCGGGGATTCCTGGAACCCGATGGCTGGAGGATGAGCGATGTCCCTCCCCCCGGCCGCCCTGCACCGCGCGATCGTCGCGGTCGACGTGGCGGGCTTCGGTGACCGGCGCCGCACCAACCCCGACCGGGTGCGCGCCCGGGACGGTCTCTACCGGGCGCTGCGGCGGTCGTTCACCCGGTCCGCGCTCCCGTGGGACACCAGCCACCGCGAAGACCGGGGGGACGGCGCGCTCGTCCTGGTCTCGCCCGAGGTGCCGAAGGTCAGGCTGAGCGGGAGCCTGCCGCAGGCGCTGGCCGACGCGCTGGACGACCACAACACCGCCTCCCCGCCCGCGCAGCGGATCGGACTGCGGATGGCGCTGCACGCGGGAGAGGTGCACCACGACACGCACGGCGTGGCCGGTGCCTGCGTCAACGACGCCTTCCGACTGTTGGAGGCGCCCGCCGTGAAGGACGTCCTGGCCGGGTCGCGGGCGCCGCTCGTGCTGGTGGTCTCCGAATGGTTCTTCGAGGAGGTCGTCCGCCATGATCCGGGGAGCCGTCCGGACGCCTTCCGGCAGGTGCGGGTGGAGCTCAAGGAGACCTCCACCACCGCACGGGTTCGCGTGGTCGAGCCCGGCGAGCCGCTTCCGGACGTCGTCGCGGGCGGCCCGGCGACGGAGAGTGCGGGGACGGACGACGAGGGCCCGATGCTCTTCAACGTCCCGCGCCGCAACCGGGACTTCACCGGACGCGAGGCCCTGCTCGACGTGCTGGCCGGACGGCTCGCCCCCGGCGTGAGCGGGCCCGCGCCGTCCAGCTGCGCTCTGCACGGCATGGGCGGAGTGGGCAAGAGCCAGATCGCGCGGGAGTTCGCCCATCGGCATGGCGCCCGGTTCAGCGGTGTGCTGTGGATCGACGCCGGGCACCCGTTCGCGCTGGTCCGCGATCTCGGCGACGTGGCCGACCGGCTCGGGCTGCCACGCGACGACGCCCAGCGCCGCATCGTGCAGCTGTGGAACGAGCTCGCCGCCCGCGGCCGCTGGCTGCTGATCTACGACAACGCCGAGAACCAGAAGGACGTCGAGGCCTGGTGGCCGTCCACCGACGTGGGCGTCGTGCTGGTGACCACGCGGACGGCGACCTGGCGGCTGGCGGACCCGGTCCAGGTCCCGCCGTTCAGCCGGGCGGAGTCGATCGACTTCCTGCACCGCACCACCGGCGGCGGGCCGCGGCCCGGGCAGCCGCACCGGTCGCAGGCGGGGCGCGTCGCGGGAGAGCTGGGCGACCTGCCGCTCGCGCTCGCGCAGGCCGCCGCCTACGTGACGCGCAACCACACCGGCTGGGAGCGCTACACCGATCTGCTCCGCGCGGCCCCCGCGCGGCTGCTGCACCTCAACCGGCCGGACGACTACCCGGGCACGGCCGCGACGACCTGGTCCCTGTCGATGTCGCGGGTGGAGGAGGAGCATCCGGGCAGCATCGACCTGCTGCGGCTGTGCGCCTTCGTCGACGCCGACCGCATCCCGCGCGGGCTCGTCCGGCCGGGGGCGTCCGAGCTGCCGCCCGCACTGCGGCTGATGGCCGAGGACCCGGTGAGCTACGACCTGACCGCCGGAGCGCTCGCCGAGTACGCGCTGGTCGACGCCGCGCCCGAGACGCTCTCGGTGCATCCGCTGGTGCAGACGATGATCCGCGAGTCGCTGACCCGGGAGGAGCGGCGCACCTGGCTCACGGTAGCCGTGCGGCAGCTCGCGCTGTGCTTCCCCGACCGGCCGCGCTCACCCGACTCGTGGCGGGAGTGCATCGCGCTGCTGCCCCATGTGGCGGCGGTCGCCCGCCACGTCCGGCGCGCACCGGACGGCCCGCCCGCTCCCGCCGAGGCGGCCGACGTCTGCCGGCGCGCGGCCGTCCATCTGGAGGCCCGCGACCAGTACGAGCAGGCGCTGGAACTGATCGACCACGCACTGGCCTTCGCCGCGGCGGCGTTCGGCCGCGACTGCGAGCAGTACGCCGAGACGCTCACCGTCCGCGGCGAGGCCGAGTGCTATCTCGGGCATCACCTCACCGCCGTGGCGACCGCCCGTACCGCCCTGGCCATCCGTGACCGGCTCCCGGGCGCCGACCCGTCCGCCGCGCTGTCGACGCTGCGCCTGCTGGGCCGGGCGCTGACCGAGGCGGGCCGGCCGGACGACGCGATCGCCGTGCTGGACCGGGCGGCGACGATCAGCGCGGACGTCCACGGGACGGCGCATCCCCGCACCGCGGAACTGCTGGCCAGGCTCGCCTACGCGCACTGGCGGCACGGAGATCTGGAGCTGGCCCGCACGACCTACCGGCGGGCGGACGAGGCATGGCACGCCGCCGGCAGCCGCCCCGACCGGGAACGCACGGCGGCGGCCCGCTGGCAGGCCGCCGTCCTCTGCGACCTGCACGACCACGCGGCCGCGAAAGCCGTCGTCGAGCGAGCGATCCGGATGGCCCGCGAGCTCTACGGGCCCGGCCATGTGGAGACCGTCCGCGCCGAGGAGACGCTGGGGATCGTCCTGGCGGCGTCGGGGCGCCCGGCCGAGGGCCTGCGCCTGCAGCTCCGCGCCGCCGACTTCCTCCGGGCGTTCTATCCGGTGCACGTGGTGATGGCGAGCACGCTGACGGCCCTGACGCGCACGCTGCTGCTGAACGACCGTCCGGCCGACGCCCTGGCGGTGGCGCGGGAGGCGCTCAGGCTGTACACCGGCCGGTACGGCACCGTGAACCACGTCTATACTGCGGGCGCGCTCGCGGCCCTGGGCATGGCGCAACGGCGGCTCGGCCGTACCGCCGAGGCCGGACGTCATCTCGACCAGGCCCGCGCCATCTACGAGCGCGCGGGCGGACCGGCCCACCTGCTCGGGGCCGTGCAGGCCGAGATCAAGCTCTGCTAGTCACGCCTTCGCTGGGCGCCTTCGCTGGGCGCCTTCGCTGGGCGCCTTCGCTGGGCGTCAGCGGAGGATGGAGTGGCGGCGGACCACCGGGAGGCGCGCCCAGGCCCGTCCGAGGCCGAGTGTGGTCCCGGCGTCGGAGAACGCGACGGCGATCAGCAGCGCGGCGTAGATCCAGTGCATGTCCATGAAGGGGTTGGTCTCCGGCCACAGGGACGCCGCCCACAGCATGACCATGAGGATCGTTCCACCGAGCGCGGCGAGGCGGAGGCAGATCCCGAGGAGGAGGGCGACGCCGAGGCCGCCGAGCCCGAACATGAAGAGGGCGTCGACCCAGACCTCTCCGGCCATCGCGTGGAACATCTCCTTGAACGGGCCTTCGGTGCGGCTGAGGAAGCCCTTGGACGGAGAGGTGCCGGACAGCCAACCGTCCTCGGTGGCCTTGCCGAACCCGAAGAGTTTGTCGAGGAAGGCCCAGAGGAAGATCCAGCCGAGGAGGAGCCGTCCGGCCGCGAGCGCGTAGCGGGCGGGGTGCTCGGAGGCCAGGGGGGACGAGGGCCGCAAGCGGGTGTCGAGGGACATGGCGGTTCCTTGGTGCGGGGAGCAAGAACGAGCCAATCGATAGGTAAGTTTCCTATCAGTCGCGCTCCGTATCAAGTAGACCGCGGAGGAAAAAGCATGCCCCGGCTCGTCCGCGCGGCCGGTGCCGCGGGACGGTCAGCCGATCGCCTGGACGAGGTAGACGACGGCCAGCGCGGCGGCAAGAAGTCCCAGGCCAAGCCGCAGGGCGGTCTCGGGGATCCGGGGCTGGAGCCGTACGCCCAAATAGCCGCCGGCCAGCCCGCCGAGACCGCAGGAAAGACCGAGCGACCAATCTGGCGCGATGTCGCCATGCGCGGTGAGCGAGAGGACCGCATAGGCGGCGGTCCCCGCCAGGGAGGTGAGGAAGGTGGAGGCCAGCGCGGCGGGGGCGACCTCGGCGACGGGCATCCCGCGCCCGACCAGGACGGGCCCGAGGATGGAGCCGCCGCCGATGCCGTAGACGCCCCCGACGGTGCCGACCGCCAGCGCGAGCACCGTGACGAAGCGAGAGGACGGCCGGCCGGTGTGGTGCCGGCCCGGACGCAGGACGCGGACGCACAGCCACACGCCAAGCGGCAGCAACAGCAGGCCGACCAGAACGCGGAACACCGTCGGCCCGGGAACGGCGAACACCCGGACGGCCGCTCCGACCACGACACCGGGCAGCGTCCCGGCGATCAGCAGCCGGGTCAGCGGGCCCGCGAGGTTTCCCTGGCGGTGATGGCGCACCAGAGCGCCGGGACCGGCGACGACGTTGTACAGCAGGTTCGTCGGAGTGACCGCCGGACTGGGGACACCCAGCACGCTGAGCTGCACCGGCAGCAGGAACACCGCTCCCGACACCCCGACCGGGGCGGTCACCGCCGCGATCAGCGCCCCGGCGGCGAAGCCGAACAACTCCGCCTGCACCGTCATTTCCTCAGCTTTGGCATCAGCCAAGCATCGGACAAAACCGACCGTCCGGGCAGTGGGTCCGAGCTGGCGATGCGGGCGCGTTCAGAATCCGATGGCCTCGCGGAGCAGCAGGACGGTGCCGCGCCCGGGGACGGGTTCCGCGTTGAGGACGAGCAGCAGGTTGACGGCGCTGGGCCATCCGTAGGCCTCCTGGGTGCGGGCCGTTTCCAGCGGGAGGCAGTGGTCTTCGACGCGCCGCAGGGCGGTGCTCAGGTCGGGCACCACCTTCTGCGCCCCGACGATCCAGATCGCGCGGGCGGCGCCACCGGCGAAGCCGGGCAGCTGCTTTCCGCTGCCCGAGGCGATCACGAGGGAGCCGGTCTCGGTGACGGCGTGGACGCTGCCCACCATCACGTCGGGGCTGGACGACATCCGCCGGATGTCGTCGGCGGCGGTGTCTCGGTCCATGGCCAGGAGGCGCGGCTTGACGGCGTCGTACCGTCCGCTGCCGTTGATGTCCGCGTCGATGCCGGACAGGCGGAGCGTCTGGCTGGATCCGGTGAACACGCTGGCGCCGTCCGGTATCAGGTCCTTGATGCGGGTACGCGCGGCGGCCGCGTCGTCGAGGATCTCCACGGTGAAACCGTGCGCGGTCAGTGCGGTGGCCGCCCGCTCCAGGCGCCGCGCGGGCGCCGGGTCGGTGAACGGTGTGGCGGGCATCTGGGTCGTCATCGTGACTCCTGGCCTGCTCGTCGGGGGGTGTACTGGTCTCAGCAGTACCGACAACGCGACCCCTCCGAATGTCAGGCGGCGCGGCGGCCTGACATTCCGGTGGGCTGTCTTGTCGGACCAGTGAGGGAAGACGCGAGGGAAGGAGCCGTCGGCACCATGCCGTCCGAGACCGCCCGACCCGGGCCAGGACGCGACCGGCCCGACCCGGGTCTGGACGCGATCATGAGCGAGCGGCGCCAGCTGCTCAATGTCGCGTACCGGCTCCTGGGTTCCCTCGCCGACGCCGAGGACACCGTCCAGGAGACCTACGCGCGCTGGTACGCCATGTCCCAGGAGCAGCGGGACGCGATCGAGTCCCCCGGCGCCTGGCTGACGACGGTCGCCGGCCGCATCTGCCTCAACCTGCTCGGCTCGGCACGCGCCAGGCGGGAGACCTACGTGGGCGAATGGATCCCCGAGCCGCTGCCCGAGCGCACGGAGTGGATCGACGGGCGGCCGGGCGGCGCCGCGACCGACCCGGCCGACCAGGTCACCCTGGACGAGTCGGTCAGCATGGCCTTCCTCGTCGTGCTCGAATCGATGACCCCGGCCGAGCGCGTCGCGTTCGTCCTGCACGACGTCTTCTCCCATTCCTTCGCCGAGGTGGCCGAGATCGTCGGACGTACGCCGGGGGCGTGCCGCCAGCTGGCCTCCTCGGCCCGCCGCCGCGTCCGCGCGTCGCGGGCCCGCCTGGATCCGCCGGTCCGGCGGCAGGCCGACATCGTCAGGGACTTCAGGCGGGCCTGGGAGGCCCAGGACATCGACGCCCTGATCGGCCTGCTCGATCCCGACGCCACGGCGACCGCCGACGGCGGCGGGCTCGCCACCGCGTTCCTGCACCCGATCGAGGGCGGCGAGCAGATCGCGCACGCCTGGGCCGAGCTCGCCAGGCGGGCGGCCGGCAGCAGGACGCTCCTGGAGCGAACGGTCAACGGCCGTCCCGGCCTGGTGGCTCAGCGGGACGGCGTCACCACGACGGTGCTCGCGTTCGACGTCGCCGCCGACCGGATCACGCGCATCTGGGTGATAACCAATCCCGAGAAACTCCGTCATTGGACGACCGGCCGACCCTGAGGGACAAGCGGTCACATTGTGCCGTCGCGGCCGGTCTTATGGGTGAGCCCGCATTTGCCGTTCGGCGCGGCGGGCGGTGGCGCATCCGATCCCGAATGTGCCGCATCCGGCTCAATGACAAGGAGAGACCTTGGGGGACAAAGTCGACTTCACCCTGATGTATGCGACGCACAATGCGCTGAGGCGCGATCTGGAGGACATCGCCAGGATCACCGCGCGCACCGATGACGATCCACGGCGAATCCTCGCCGGCGCCGCCGGGTGGGAACTGTTCAAGAGGGCCCTGCACATCCACCACACCTCCGAGGACGAGGCGCTGTGGCCGATGCTGAGCGCGGCCCTCGCCGACCGCCCCGACGACCTGGCCGTGGTGGAGGCGATGGAGGCGGAGCACGCCGCCATCGACCCGCTCATCGACGCGGTCGACGCCGCCCTGGCCGACCGCGACTCCGGACCGGCGCGCCTCGGAGACCTGACCGACGCCCTCGCCACCAAACTGGTCGGCCACGTGAAGCATGAGGAAGACGCGGCACTGCCGCTGATCGAAAGGACCCTGACGCTGGAGCAACTACAGAATTTCGGTTCGGTTCACGCCGCCAAGGCCGGCCCCGACGGCCCGCGGATCACGCCCTGGATGCTCGACCGCGCGGACGAAAAGGTCGTCGCGTCGACAATGGCGCTCCTCCCGCCCCCGGTGCGCGCGGCATACGAGAACGAATGGCAGCCCGCCTACGCCGCCTTGGACAGGTGGAACGACCGCCGATGAAACCCCGGACGCCATCCGCCGAGAATTCCCGGCGGATGGCGTCCGCCGTACTGATGGCCGTCGCCCATTAAAAGGGTGAATTCCGACGGGGCGTTCAGCACAGCGCGATGGCGAGGCCGCTCAGGTCGGCCTGGATGTCGATCGCGGTGATCTTGCCGTCGTCGCAGGTGAAGCGGAACGCGACGCGCGGTTCGCCGTCCGGGGCCCAGACCAGGCCGGCGGTCCCCTCGATGAGTGCGAAGCGCGGGGCCCAGGCGAGCCCGGCGAAGGCACGGGTGACGGCGTCGGCGCCGCGCATCTCGGGCTCGACGGTGATGGGGCTGATGCCGCGGCTCGTCGCCTCGACGCCCAGCCGGACGGTCAGCTGATCGGCGCGCACCACGATGTCCGGGTCGAGTGTGGCCAGCAGCAGCTCGAAGTCGCCGCCGCGGGAGGCGGCGAGGAAGGCGCGGACGAGTTCCGCCTTGTCCACCTGGGCGGTGGCCGCGCCGTCATCGCGCGCAGCGGCACCGCCGTTCGGCCCGGCACCGCCGGTGGCGCTGAGGCGGGCGCCGGTGTCGGGCCGATTGCCGGTGCCGGGCCGGGTGCCAGTGCCGCGCCGATCGCCGGTGCTGGAGCGGGCGCTGGGGTCGGGCCGGGCGGGCCCGGCGGTGGTGCCGGGCCCGCCCCCGTCGCCGTTGGGGCCGCCGTCGGCGGACGTGTCCGCGCCCGACTGCTGGATGCGGCGGCGGGCGCGGCTGGCCAGCTTGCGGGCCGCGGCCGGAGAGCGGTCCACGATGGTCGCGATCTCCTCGAACGGGACCGCGAACATGTCGTGCAGCACGAACGCCAGCCGCTCGGCGGGCGTGAGCCTGTCGAGGACGACGAGCATGGCGACGCCCACGGAATCGGCGATCAGCGCCTCCTCCTCCGGGTCGGTCGCCGCGTCCGCTCCGCCCGCGTCGTCGGCGTCGGCCGCGTCCACCAGGTCCTCACGGCGGGACCTGCGGGACTGGAGCATGTTCAGCGACACCCGGGCGACGACCGTCGTGAGCCAGCTGGTCAGGTTCTCCACGGAGCTGGTGTCCGAGCGGCTCAGCCGGATCCAGGTCTCCTGGACGGCGTCGTCCGCCTCCGCCGGCGAGCCGAGCATCCGGCGCGCCACCGCGCGCAGGCGGGGGCGATCGCTCTCGAAGCGTTCGGCCAGCCAGTCCTGTTCGCTCATCTGTCGGTTCCCCCGTCCATCGCCGCGTGCGTGAGGTTCGTGACGTCCACCCCGGCGGGCGCCTCGTCCCCGGACTCGGCCAGCGGGCCGCCGCGCAGCAGCAGGGTGCAGAGGACGGCGCCGCCCGCGAAGATCCCGGCGGACCACCAGAACACCGTGGTGTAGCCGTCGATCGCGGCGAGCTCGATCAGTTCGGGGCTCGGCCGTCCCCGCGCGTGGCTCTCCAGGTAGCCGGTGGTGGCGCTGGCGGCGATGGTGTTGAGCAGCGCGGTGCCGATCGCGCCGCCGAGCTGCTGCCCGATCTGGAGGCTCGCCGAGGCGACGCCGGCGTCCTGTGCCCCCACGCCGAAGGTGCCCGCCTGGAGTCCGGCGGCGAAGAGGAGGCCCATCCCGGCGCCGGCGACCATGGTCGGTCCGAGCAGGACGGACGCGTAGCCCGAATCGGCCCCGATCGTGGTCAGCCAGGCCGTGCCGGCCGCGCCGAGCGCCAGGCCGGCGAGGACCAGCGGCCTCGGGCCGAACCTCGGCATCAGCTTGATGTTGCCCACGTTGGCCGACACGCCGGTGAGCACGACCATCGGCAGCAGGGCCATCCCCGACTTGATCGCCGAGTACCCCAGGATCGTCTGCATGTAGTAGACGAGGAACAGGAAGATGCCGAACATCCCGCCCCCGACGACCAGCATGGTGAGGTAGGCGCCGCCGCGGGTGCGGTCGAGGACGATCCGGGGCGGCAGCAACGGCTGCGCGGCCCGCGTCTGCCAGTAGCCGAAGACGATCAGGAGCGCGGTCCCGGCGGCGAGGAAGCCCCACGTCGACGGCGTGCCCCAGCTCTCGTCGGCGGCGTTGGAGAAGCCGTAGACCAGGCAGAACATGCCGCCCGACACCGTCAGCACGCCGGGGACGTCCAGCCGGACGCCCGCCGACCTGGGCTTGCTGCCCATCGGCAGCGCCGCGCCGAGCAGCGCGAACGCCGCGAAGACCACGTTGATGTACATGCACCACCGCCAGGACAGCGCGGAGGTCAGCCCGCCACCGATGATCAGCCCGAAGCCCGCGCCGCTGGCCGCGACCGCGCCGAAGGCGCCGAACGCCCTGCCGCGTTCCTTCGGGTCGGTGAACGTCGTGGCCAGCAGCGACAGCGCGGCCGGCGCCAGCAGCGCGGCGAAGATCCCCTGACCGGCGCGCGCCGCCACCAGCATCTGGAAGTCGGTCGCTGCGCCGCCGACCGCGGAGGCGCCCGCGAACCCGGCCACGCCGACCAGGAAGGTCGGCTTGTTGCCGACCAGGTCGGCGAGCCGCCCGCAGAACAGCAGCAGGCTCCCGAACGACAGCAGGTACGCGGTCAGGATCCACTGCCGGTCGGCGTCGGTGAACCCCAGGTCCTCCTGCGCCGGCGGCAGTGCGAGGTTCATCACCGTCGCGTCGAGGACCACCATGAGCTGGGCGATGCAGATGACGGCGAGGACGAGCCAACGCTTGGAGTCGGCTCCCGCCGTTCCGTCGGCTCCCGCCGTTCCGGCCGCTCCCGGATCCGGCCGTCCGGCCGCGGGGGCGGCGTTCTCTCTTGCCACGGGTCTCTCCTTGGGTGCAGCTGAGACGAACTTGAGGCTTCACCCCTAAGACCGGCCCCACGCCCACCATGTGACCGACCACTGCGCGCGCCGCCCATGGAGTTCTCGGCCACCGGTCACATCTGACGCGCCTTTTCGGTCTTTTAGGTAGACCCACACGCGTGGCCTCTGGTCGGACCCGCGCGCGGCCGCTAGCCGGACCCGCGTGTGGCTTCGGCCATTCAACTCCTCGGGGGGAGTCCGTGAACGAACTGAGATCGTCCGCCGGTGCGATGGCCAGGGGGGCCGCCTCGACCGCCGCCGTGCTGGTGAGGAGCACGCTGGGCAGCGCGGACGGCCGCAGCCTGACGCGCCGGTACCGCTCCCGCGCGGACCACTGGACCTTCATGTTCGCGCAGATCACCGGCTACTCGTTCGTCGTGCTCGTGCTCACCGGCGTGTTCCTGACCTTCTACTTCGACCCGTCCATGGCCCGGGCCCCGTACGACGGCCCGTACGAGCCGCTCCGGGGCGTGCCGGTCTCCCGGGCCTACGACTCGACGATGGAGCTGTCGTTCGAGGTACGCGGCGGGCTGCTGATGCGGCAGGTCCACCACTGGGCGGCGCTGATCTTCTGCGCGTCCATCGCGCTGCAGCTGCTCCGGCTGTTCTTCACCGGCGGATTCCGCCGTCCGCGGCTGCTGAACTGGCTGATCTGGGTGGGCCTGTTCACGCTCGGCATGGTCGCCTCGCTGACCGGCACGATCCTGCCCGACGACATGCTGTCGGGCGGGAGCCTGCTGCTGACCAAGGGCGTCCTGGAGTCGATCCCGGTCGTCGGCACCCACCTACAGCGGTTCGTGTTCGACGGCGACTTCCCCGGCGAGGTCATCATCGGACGGGTCTACTGGCTGCACGTCCTGGTCCTGCCGCTGGCGATCGGCGGGGCGCTGGCACATCGCCGCCGCCTGATGGTCCGGCAGCACGGCCACACCCGCTTCGCCCCAGGCTCGGCCGCGCGCCGACTCGGCTCGCACCACGTCACCCGCCTGCGGGCCGCGATCGTCGACGCCCCCAAGCCGGCCTCGATCGCAATGTTCCTCTACACCTGCGGCGTCTTGGCGCTGCTGGGCGGATTCGTGCAGATCAACGCGATCTGGCAGTACGGGCCGTTCGAGCCCGGCGCCATCACCGCCGGCGCGGTCCCCGGCTGGTACATGGCGTTCCTGGACGGCGCCGTACGCATCATGCCCGGCTGGGAACTCGACGTCGTCGGGCACCCGCTCACGCTCGCCGTGCTCGTCCCTGCGATCGTCGTCCCGGGCGCCTTCTTCACCGCCCTGGCGCTGTGGCCGCTCGGCGAGGCGATCGTCACCGGCGACCGCGCCGAACATCACGTCCTGGACCGTCCGCGCGACCGTCCGGCGCGAACCGGCGCCGGAGCCGCCGGGATCGCCTTCTACGGGCTGCTATGGCTCGCCGCGGCCAACGACCAGATCGCCCTCAATTTCCATCTCGATCTGTTCGCCGTCACGTGGTTCTTCCGCGTCGCGGTCTTCGCCGGGCCGGTGGCGGCGTTCGTCGTCGCGAACCGGATCTGCCACCACCTCACCCGACGGGAACGCCAGGTCGCGGTGCACGGCCGCGAGACCGGCCGGATCGTCATGGACGCCCAGGGCCGCTTCACCGAACTCCACACCCGACCCGCCGCCGACCCGCTCGCCGAGCTCGACTCACCGGAACACCGTCTCCTCGCCGACACCCTCAAGGAGTGACCGTTGCCGTCCCAATCCCCTCAACCCGCCCCCCAGACCGGTCCCGGCGCCCACGGTGCCGAGGCCGCCGTCAACGGCGTCCATGACGTTCACGGTTCGGCCGCGTCCGGCCCGCCCCGTTTCTACGGGCTGCTGAAAGCGGCGACCGCGTTCCTGGCGACAACCCTGCTGCTCCAGGGGATCACCGCGGGCCAGCTCCTGGACGGCGCCGAGAACGGCGGCGAGATACACCGGTCCACGTCCGGCGTCGTCATCGTCGCCCTCCTCGTCACGATCACCGCCGCGATCCTGGTGCGGCGCGGCGGCGGATCGGCCCGTCCCCTGGCCACCAGCCTGGTGACGGCCGTTCTCACCCTCGTCCAGTTCGCTCTCGGCGACAGCGGCGACACCGCCGTCCACGTTCCGCTCGGCGTCGCGCTGATGGGCGGCGGCGCCGCTCTGGCCGCACAGGTATGGGGCGGGCACGCCTATGGGGCCGAGACGCCGTGAAATAGCGCCGCGGAAACCCTGACGGTGCGCCGGGACCGGCGCACCGTCAAGGTGTCAGGCCCGGACGAAGCGGAGGAGCACCTCGTTCACCTCGGCGGCGTGGGTCCACAGCATGCCGTGCGGCGCGCCGTCGATCTCGACGTACTCGGCCTCGGGAAAGGCCTGGTGGAACGGACGTCCCGTGGCGTCGATCGGGAGGATGTTGTCCGCCGTTCCGTGCACGATGAGGGCTGGCTTGCCGCTGGCGCGGACCGCCGCCACGCTGGAGCGGAAGTCCTCGATCCAGCTTGAGACCACGGCGTAGGCGGCGACCGGGGCGCTGCCCGTGGCGGTGTTCCAGCTCGCGGTGACGGCCTCCTGCGAGATGCGGGTGCCGAGGTTCTCGTCCAGGTTGTAGAAGTCCTGGTAGAACTTCGTGAACCAGGCGAACCGGTCCGCGCGGGCCGCCTCCTCGATCCCGTCGAAGACGGACCGCGGGACGCCCGTGGGGTTGTCGTCCGCCGCGACGAGGAACGGTTCGAGCGAGGCGAGGAACGCCAGCTTGGCGACGCGCTCGTGCCCGTGGTTCTTGACGTAGCGGGCGAGTTCGCCGGTGCCCATCGAGAACCCGACGAGGATGACGTCGCGCAGGTCGAGGGTCTCCAGGACGGTGTTCAGGTCGGCCGCGAACGTGTCGTAGTCGTACCCGGCGCCGGCCTTGCTCGACCTGCCGAAGCCGCGGCGGTCGTAGGTGATGACGCGGAATCCCGCGTCGATGAGCTCGCGGGCCTGCCGCTCCCAGCTGTTGCCGTCCAGCGGGTAGCCGTGGATGAGGACGACCGGTCGCCCCGCGCCGTGGTCCTCGTAGTAGAGCTCGACGGCGGTGCTGTTCTCGGTCCCGACGTTGATGTAGCCCATGGTCCTGGGTCCCCTTCCCTGGATCTCTCCGGAGAACGGTCGTTCTCCGGATGTCTGCTACTCTAGAGAACGATCGTTCTCAGCGCAAGTCCACGCGCGGTCGACACGGGAGTGAAGGCGCATGACCGACCAGGAGACCGCCCGCCGGGCCGTGGTCCGGACCGCGGACGAGCTGTTCTACGCACGCGGCGTCCAGGCCGTGGGGATGGACGCGGTGCGGACGGCGGCCGGAGTGTCGCTCAAGCGGATCTACTCCCTGTTCGCCTCGAAGGACGAGCTCATCGCCGCCGTCCTGCGCCACCGCACCGAGATCTGGGACACCGGGCTCGCGGCCGCGTCCGAACGGGCGGCGACGCCCCGCGCACGCATCCTGGTGATCTTCGACTTCCTGGACGCCTGGTTCCGGGAGCCGAGCTTCCGCGGATGCGCGTTCATCAACATGCACGGGGAGCTCGGCTCCACCTCCGAGGCGGTCTCGCGCGCCGTCCGCGAGCAGAAGGACGGGTTCCAGAAGCACGTCGCCCGGCTCGTGGCGGACGCGGGGGCGCCTCCGGAGCTGGCGCCGCAGCTGGCGCTCCTGGCCGAGGGCGCCCAGACCACCGCCGCCATCGCCGGCACCCCGGACGCCGCCGCCCACGCCCGAGCGGCCGCCGAGACCCTGCTCGACGCCGCCGGCATCACCGACTGACCATCCACCCCGAACGACGGCGCGCCGCCCCACCGCCCCGATCGCCCGATCGCCCCGCCGCCCTGATCGGCCCGCCGCCCTGTTCGCCCTGTCGGCGGCTCGCGACGCAGCGCGACGGCGAGGCGAGGGCGTAGACTCACGGTGATCAGGGTTTCTCTACGCGGGCGGACAAGCTCGCGTCCCCTGGTTTCACGATTCTCGGTCCTTCGCGGACCAGACAGGTCCGGCGCTATGACGCCGCAACACCTCGCCGAACAGACGGCCGGTCGCTTCGCCGCCGGGGTCGGGGCCGCCGCCCTGACCCACGAGCGGCGCGCCGACCACACCGTCGTCGCCGTCAGCGGCGAACTCGACTTCTCGTCGACGCCGCGCCTGCGGGAGCGCCTGTTCGTCGCGCTGCGGGACCCCGGCGCGTACATCGTCATCGACCTCGCGGACGTGACGTTCTGCGACGCGTCCGGGCTGGCGCTGCTCGTCGGCGCGCGCCGCCGGGCGGAGGCGACGGGCGCGGCCGTGATCCTCAACCGTCCGCGTCCCCAGGTGGCGAGGCTGCTGCGGGTCACCGGGCTGTCGCACGGGTTCACCGTCCGTTCCACTGGCGCCGACGCGCGCGACGCGGGCCCGGACGTCCAATCGCCCGCGGCTTGATCCCGCCGGACGCGGGCCCCCCGCGCGCGGGCGGAGCCCCAGCAAGGACCGGGGGCCAAGGCCGAGGGGCGACAGCCGGGGTGGCCGCCCGGCCGGAGGAGGAGACCGGGATGACGACGATGGGCGACGACCTGCCGACGACCGTCTGGGGTCCGCCGGACATGTCCCGGGGCGCGGCCGACCGGCAGCGGCTGGCCGCCTCGTTCGACCTGATGGCGGCGGCCCTGGACGGCATCGCCCTGTCCGGTCTGCTGCAACTCGTCGCCGACCGGGCCCGCGCCATCGCGGACGTCCCGCTGGCGTTCATCGCCCTGCCCGCCGAAGAGGCCCACACGCTGCGGATCGACGTCGCGGTCGGCCCCGGCAGCGACCTGGTGCGCGGGCTGACGGTGCGGCGCGGCCGGTCCATGCTCGGCCGGGCCTTCAACTCCCGCCGGGCCCTGTCCGCGCGGATCGTCGCCGACCAGACGCTCACCGCCCTGCCCGCGGGCCCGATCCTGATCCTGCCGCTGGACCCCGGGGAGGCCCCGCGCGGCGTGCTCGCCGTCCTCGGGCGGCCGGGCGCGGAGCCGTTCAACCCGTCGACGGCGCGCCAGCTGGTGCTGTTCGCCGACACGTCCGCCCGGCTGATCGAACTCGCCGAGGACCGGCGCGCGGCCGTCCCCCCGGACCCGGCGAGCGCCCGGATCATCGCCATGCGCCCACCCCGCCCCACCCGAACGTGACGCCCACCCGAACGTGACGGCCACCCGGACGTGACGGCCACCCGGACGTGACGGCCACCCGGACGTGACGGCCCACCCGAACGCGAGGGCCCACCCGGACACGACAGGCCCGAGCAGGCATTCCATGGCGTAACCCGCCCAGAGCGAAGTCCCGATCACGCGTGCCGGGTCGGCATAGCTTTGGAGCTATGTGAAATTAGCAGGCCCCATATGCCTCTCCGGATGTCACCCTTCTTCGTGGACGCCAATCCGAGAGCGTGAACCGACTCCCATCCCCCACACCTCCCCGGCCGCCCGTACGCTCTCCACTCCTCCCTCGGGCGGCCGGGGCACCAACTTTCCGGCTTCGCACCTCAGCTCACCCCCGATCTGATCTGAGCCGGATTCTACTGGAACGAATCATTCCGTTCTGCTAGAATGGCGGGCATGAGCGAGAACATCATCTCCGGCTGGCCCGTCCTCGACGCCGCCCACGAGGCGCTGCGCACCGTCGTCCGCGACCTGTCCGACCAGGACCTCGGACGCCCCACCCCCTGCTCCGAATGGAACGTCGCCCAGGTCCTCCAGCACGCGGCCGGCGACCAGCTCGCCTACGCCTCCTTCATCACCGGGGAGCCCGGGCCCGACTACGACCCCTTCGCTCCGTCCGGCAGGCTCGACGGATCGCCGATGGGCTTCCTGGAACCGTCGGTGTCCGCGTGCGCCGCCGCCTGGGCCACCGTCGACCGCGACGCCGGCTCGGTGGCCGTCCCCGTCCCGCCTGGGTCGCTCAAGCCCGAGACCGGCGCCGGGGCCGCCGCGCTGGACGCGGCCGTCCACGCCTGGGACATCGCCGTCGCCATCGGGCGGCCGTCCCCGCTCACGTCCGAACTGGCCCGGCCGCTGATGGACGTCGCCAAGCAGATCGTCGAGCCGCTGCGCCAGTACGGCGCGTACGCCGCGGCGATCGAGCACTCCGGCGGCGACGACGTGGCCGCCCTCCTCCGCTACCTCGGCCGCGACCCGGCATGGACGCCCTGACCGGGATGGACGGTCTGACCCGCCGACGCGTCCCACAGGGCCGGGTGCGGTGGTCAGCGGAGCGCCATTGCTCGGACGATCTCCTGCGTGAGGGCGTTGTCCTGGACGTCCTCCGCATGGGTCCGCAGTGACACGGTCTCGGCTCCGCGCCGCGGCGGCCGTAGGAGGGCCCGGTAGGAGCCGTCGTGGTTCCCGCGGACCCGCACGTCATGCCAGGTCGCGCCCTCGTCGTACGAGGCGGCGAGGGTCACGGCGCGGAACGGGATCTCCGCCGCGCCCCGCTGGTGGTGCGGCGTCAGGGTCAGGGTGCGGCCCCGCAACCGGTTGTGCTCGTCCACCGGCGCGTCGACGCCGATCAGCGGGAGCGGGAGGACGACGGGCTCGGCCGACCGTCGTGAACGGAACGTCCAGACGGCCCGGGTGCGGGTCGACAGCCGCGCCCAGACGGCGTCGTTGCCGACCTCGTGCTCGATCCGGTAGACGGCCTCCTCCGGCGGGACGGTGATCGACCCGTAGGGCGCGTCATGGGTCTGAGTGATCAGCCGGCCGTCGCGGTAGACGCGGAAGTCGGTCGACAGGCCGTCCGGATAGGGGGTGGTGGCGGCGTCGCCCGCGTTGCCGCCGGCGTCGGCGAAGCCCTTGTGCACGAGCCGGACGACGTCGCCGTCCCGGGAACTCGGGAAAAGCGGGTAGACGCCGGGCGCGACGGGCTGCTTGAGCCAGCCGATGTGCCTGCGCTCGCCCGGCGAGTACGACTTCCATTGGGTCTCGTCCAGCAGCATGTAGGGCGTCTTCGGGCGCGGCCACTGCACGTTGTAGGGGCTCTCGGGCGCGGTCAGGGCGGCGTGCCAGCGGGTCTCGGGGTCGGGCGACAGGTATTCGACGCGGGAACGGGGCGCCTTGAAGAAAGGCGTCATGGTGGCGCGAGCCACGCTTTCCCACGGACGGCGGTGCGTCCGCATGGTCTCGATGACGAAGTCCTGGCCCGGCAGGGCGTAGTAGTCGGCGCGGACGCGGGCCAGGTGGCGCGAGCGGGCGACATGGCGCAGGTCCGACCGGATCTGCCCCTTCTCGGGCAGGACGAGCTCGTACAGGTACGGGCTGTCGATGATGCCTCTCGCGTCGACGGTCACCGGCCGCTCGTCCAGGAGGTCCAGCAGGCGGCGGCCCTGCTCATGCGGCAGATGGACGGTCGGGACCATCAGCCGCGAGCCGTACGCCGTGTCGGTGTCGAGACCCGGCCGGTCGTTGTAGACGGCCACCAGCCTCGCGCCCGCCTTCGCGGCGGCGTTGGACTGCTGGGCGACGGTGAGCTCGTCCGACCGGCGGATGAGCGCCAGCTTCCCGCGCAGGTCCCGTCCGGCCAGGTCCTCGGGACGACCGGCGCCCGCGTCGGCGAGGCGGAGCCTGGCGCGGCCGTCCAGCCGCGGGAACTCCGCCGACACGTCGCTGAAATACGTCGGCCGGTAGTAGTCGGGGTCGAGCCGGACGCCGCGCGTGCCCAGCGTGATGGCCGGGGCTTCGAGCCGCCACCGGGTGTAGGCCTCGAACGTCCCGGTGCGCACGCGGCGGGTCGGCTGGAGGAACACCCGTTCCTGCATCTGCTGGCCCGAGATCAGGAAGCCCTGGGAGAAGTCGGGGCCGCTCGCGGGGGCGCGGCGCCACATGACATGGCTCAGGGAGCCCCGGTTGGCCTTGGTCTGATGGTCGGGCGTGACGACCTTCACCTCGGTGGCCTTGCGGGCGTCCAGTACGAACTCGCCGTCCTGGGTGAGCGTCAGCTCCGGGTCGCCGACGAGGCTGCGGTGCAGCTCCGTACCGCGGTCGGTGCTGCCGCGCCAGATCGGCATCGTGTAGACGAACCCCATCACGGAATAGGTGCCCGGTGGCAGGCGGATGCAGGAGCTGCCCTGTTCCGTGCAGGGTTTCGCCGAGTCGCCGGGGAGGAAGCGGTACTCGACGACGCCGCCGTCGTCCACGTCGAGGACGCCGACGATCCCGCGGGCCGGACGGCCGAACCGGTCGACCGCCCTGACGCGCAGGTCGAGGGTGGCGCCGGCCGGAACCTTCACCCGCCCCCGCGGGGCCTGCCCGCCGCGGGCCAGTCGTGTCACGTTGTACGGCTCCATGTCGGTGAGGCCGGGCAGCGCGTCCTCGGGGACGACGTAGACGTTCTCGCCGCGTTCGGTCGTGAGGAAGGCGGGCTGTCCGCCCTTGCGCGCGGCGGCCTGGATGTCGGTCACCAGCGGGCCGCCGCCGCCGTCGTCGCCGCGTGCCGCCGACACCTTGACCAGGTCGCCCGTCGGCAGCCGCACCTCACGGGCCGCGGGCTCCACGGGCGCGAGTTCCGAACGCGCGGGGGCAGCGCGAGCGGACGCGGGGACGGCCTGCGCCGGGACGGCAAGCCCCACGAGCAGCAGCACGACGGCGCCGAGCCGGGAGTGGTTGCGCATGGCCGGTCAGCGCTCCTCGATGAAGCCGAGGTACATGACGTCGCGGGCGCCCGGATTGAACGCGATCGACTTGATGCCGTCGTGCGGGTCGCGGGTGATCGACAGCTGCCGCGTGCGGGTGTTGTAGGTGTAGAGCTCCGTGCGCACCACGGGGTCGCCGTACTCGAAGTACACCAGGTCGCGGTCCCACGGGCTCGGCACGACCAGGCCGCCGTTGGTGATCGTCACCTGGGCGTCCTGGTCGACCACCGGCTGGAACGACCGTCCGCCGTCGGCGGAGCGGTAGAGGTGGCGTCCGCCGCCCGGTCCGCCCTCGTCCAGCTCGGTGACGTTCAGGCCCTGGATGAAGACGATCCGCGGATCGATCGGCGACATCGCGATCGTGAACCCGTTCACCCGGTCGCCGGGCCGTCCGATCTTGGTGCGGCGCCAGGTCCGTCCGCCGTCGGTGCTGGTGAGCCCGCCCAGGTCGGTCATGCCGAGCACGATGTGGTCGGGACGGGACGGAGCGATCTTCGCGTCGTAGACGAGGTAGTGCGGCCCGGCGTCCTCGACCGGGGCGGCGCCGATGGGCCGGAACGAACGGCCCCCGTCCCGGGAGTCGAGTACGCGGCCGAGCTTGGTGACGCCGCGCAGGTGCCACGGCCGCCACCGGTCGGCGGTGAGGGTGACCAGGCCGCCGAGCCGTTCCGCGTCGAACGCCGGGCCCTCGGACACCGTCGTCCCGTCCACCCGGTACACGCGGTCGCCGCGGAAGCTCCACAGGTAGGCCGCGCCGTCGGGCGTCGGGATGATCGACCAGGTGCCCCGGCTCGGGAGCGCGGCGAAGGCGTCCCAAGTGCAGCCGGCGTCGCGCGACCGTGACAGGCGGCCCCTGTCGTCCACGGCCAGCAGGTGGTTCGGCCGCGCCAGCGGCGTTAGGCCCGTCACGTACGTCACCGGCTTCAGGACGCCCGTCGTCGGGGCGACGGTCCGGCCGCCGTCGCGGGTGAAGGAGACGGAGCCGTCGCCGGTGACCGTCTCGCAGCGCGGACGATGCCACCAGAATCCGGAACGTTCCAGGTCGGCGGGGTCGGAGGCGGTGCGGGCGGCGGCGGTGCGGGCGGTGGGCGCGGCTGACTGGGCCCGGGCGGTGCCCGGAACCAGGGACAGGCCGAGGCCCGCCGCCACGATCAGGGTCACGAGGCTTCTCACGTCGGCTCCTCCAGACTGCGGGGTCCTGATCAAGGAAGTAGCGCGAGCGCGCGGGTCTCGTCCATGATCTTGGATGGCGGACCGCTGCCACGGCGGGAACACGTCACGCTGGGAGGACGCGCCATGCTGGAGGCGTTCGGGGTACGGGAGGCCGACGAGGAAATCTACCGGCTGCTGCTGCGCCACCCGCCGCTCACCCGCGACGAACTGGCCGCGCGGACGGGACGAACCGTCTCCGACCTCGGCCCCGTGCTGGCCAGGCTGGAGGAGCTCGGCCTGGTCGAGCCGCTGCCCGGCAGGCCGGTCCGGCTCGCGGCGGCGCGTCCGGACGCGGCCGTGGAGATGCTCGCCACCCGCTGGCAGGAGCGCGTGACCAGCGCCCGCGCGACGGCCCGCGCCCTGCTGGCCGAACTCCCGGTCGACGCCAGGCACCGTCCCGAGGACCAGGTGGAGATCCTCTTCGGACGGGACGCGGTCGCAGCGCGGTTCGACCGGCTCCAGCGGGCGGCGCGGCACGAGCTGCTCGTCCTGGACCGGCCGCCGTACGCGCAGGAGCCCGCCGAGCCCAACGGCCCGGAGCTGGAGATGCTCGCCCGCGGGGTGCGCGTGCGCGGCCTGTACGCCCCGGAGGCGCTGGAGGTCCCGGGCGCGTTCGAGACGTTCCGGCAGACCGCCGCGGCCGGGGAGGAGGCGCGGGTGCACGTGGACGTCCCGCTCAAGCTCGCCATCGCCGACCGGACGACCGCGATCCTGCCGTTCAGCGGCGACGAGCGCGAAACGGTCGACAGCGCGTTCGTGATCCACGCCGGGAACCTGCTGGACGCGCTGGTCCGCCTGTTCGAGCTGCTCTGGGACGGCGCCATCCCCGTCCAGGGCCACGAGCTCCCCGACGACGCCGGCCTCGACCGGCAGCTGCTCACCCTGCTGGCCGCGGGCTTGAAGGACGAGGCCGCCGCCCGGCGGCTCGGCGTCAGCGTCCGGACCCTCAACCGCCGGGTCAGCGAACTGATGCAGCGGCTGGGCGCCCGGACCCGTTTCCAAGCGGGCCTCCAGGCCGCGCGACATCTCGACGACGACCCCGAGCCGAACCCGTGACCGTCCGACCGGCTCATGCCGCTCTCCCATCCCGTGTGCCGATATGCCGCTTTAGAGCCGGGGAATACCGGGGCGAGCGGCCGCATTTTATTCGGCCCTTGCGGGCGGCCGATCGGGCGCCCGATCGGGCGACTTCACTATTGGCTTGGCGGGGCTTCGCCGCCGCCGGACGGGGGCGTCAAGTCAATTATGAACATCCTGGTATACTTCAGGATCAAGCTATCGGGCGGGAGATCCGCTCCGGCCCATAAGGCCCGGCTCGCCCCCTTGAAGTTTTCCAGTGATGCGGAGTGAACGCGGATGTCGGAAGCTGAGTCGGCGCGGCGGTCGAGGCGGCGGCAGATGTCGAAGGACGAACGGCGCGCGGAGATCATCCGGGTCGCCGCCGACCTCTTCGAGAAATTGGGGTACGCCCGCGCCTCCATGGACGACATCGCCGCCGCCGTCGGAATCGGCAAGCCCACTCTGTATCACTACTTCCGCAGTAAGTCGGAACTGCTCTGGTACATGCACGAGGAGCTCATCGACGGCCTCATCGACTCGCACGGCGCCCGGGTCGAACAGGGATTGGAACCGGCCGAACTGCTGCGCGGCGTGATCCATGACTTTCTGGAGAACATCGCCACCAGGCGCGGCCAGTGCCGGGTCTTCTTCGAGAACCACCGCGAGCTTCCGGACGCCGATCTCGCCGTCGCCACCGAGAAACGCGCCCGGTACGAGGCGATGGTGCAGGACGTCGTCCGCGACGGAATCGCCGCCGGAACGTTCCGGAAGGTCGACGCCAAGCTGTTCAGCCTCGCGATATTCGGGATGAGCAACTGGGCGTACCAGTGGTACCACCCGGACGGGGCGCTCACGCACGACGAGATCGCCGACGCCTTCTGGGACTACGCCTACCGCGGGTTGAGGCCCTGACGCGTCCCGTCAGGGCCTCAACCTCAGTCGGCGGCTCCGGCGGCGGTCAGACGGTGCTCACCGTGCCCGCCTCGTCCGGGCCCGGCGCCTCCTGGCCCGGCAGCGCGTGCTCCTCGATGTCGTTCCGGTAGGTCTCCGGCAGCAGCAGCACCGAGACGAGGGTGATGAGGCACACTCCCGCCATGTACGCCGCGATGGCCACCCAGGAGTCCGTCCAGGCGTACAGGGACGTGGCGATGAGCGGCGCCAGCGCGCCGCCGACCACCGAGGCGACCTGGATGCTCAGCGACATCGCGGAGTAGCGGGTCGCGGTCGGGAACGTCTCGGCGAAGAACGCGCCCTGCGGGGCGTACATCGTCGTGTGCAGCAGTCCCAGCCCGATGACGAACGCGAACGCGATGACGACGGGCGACTCGGTGTTGAGCAGCGGCCAGAAGGCGAACGCCCACACCCCGAGCAGCACCGACCCGGCGATCAGCATCGTCTTGCGGCCGACGCGGTCCGACAGCGCTCCCCCGACGGGCAGCAGGACGAGCTGGACCGCGGCCCCGAGCAGCACGCCGAGCAGGATCCTGCTCTTCGGCATGTCGAGGATGTCCTCGTTGGTCCCGTAGGCGACGGCGAAGGTCATGAAGAGGTAGTAGGTGACGTTGATGCCGACGTAGGCGCCACCGATGAGGATGATCTTCCTCGGGTAGCGGCTCACCGCCTCCAGGACCGGCGAGCGTCCCGTGGGCGACACCGGCCGCTTGGCCGCACCGGCCTTCACCGTGTCGGCGTTGGCCGTGTTCGCCGTGTCGGCGGTCGTCGCGGTGCGCTGCAGGCGCTTGAACGCCTGGGTCTCCTCGATCCGCAGCTGGATGTAGATCGTCAGCCCGAGCAGGACGACGCTCGCGAGGAACGGCAGCCGCCAGCCCCAGGCGTCGAAGGAGTCCGACGTGGTGACCAGGTCCGCGATCAGGAAGGCGAGGTTGCCCACCAGGATGCCCGCGGGCCCGCCGGCGAGCGCGAAGCTGGAGAAGAACCCGCGGCGGTGGGACGGCGCGCTCTCCAGCGCCAGCAGGATCACCCCGCCCGTCTGGCCGCCGAGCGCGATCCCCTGGACGAGCCGCAGCAGCACCAGCAGGAGCGGGGCCGCAGGTCCGATGGCGTCGTAGGTGGGCAGCACGCCGATGAGCGTGGTGCCGACGCCCATCGTCAGGAGCACCATGACCAGGGACCGCTTGCGGCCGTGGACGTCGCCGAGATGGCCGAAGATCACCGCTCCGAGCGGCCTGGCGATGAATCCGACGGCGAACGTGGAGAAGGACAGCAGGGCGCCGGCGAGCGGGCTCTGCCCGGGAAAGAACAGATCCGGGAAGACCAGCGCCGCGGCGGTCCCGTAAATGAAGAAGTCGTAGTTCTCGATGCTCGACGCCGCCAGCGCCGCTGCGGCGATCCTGAGCGTGCCCTTCTTGGGCGCTTCTTTCGCGGGTGTCGTTCCGGAGGCCATCCGCGTTTCCTTTCAACGACGTGGCGGACCGCCCGCCGGCGGTCTCCCGGTCACTCGCCGCGCGTGGAAAGTGTCATGACCCAGGGTTCTCCACCGCCGGGTTCGCATTTTTCCCGCCTCGGCTCATGGTCGCGCTGATACCCCCGGGCAGCGCTTTGTGGATCGGCCGCGTCGTCATTGAGGGCGGCGATCTCGATTTCAGCTCACGTCACCTCGGATGTGGTCGTCCGGCACGGCGGCAGAGGTGCGGCCACCGGGTCGGACTGGCGGCCCGCGCCCGCCTTATGGGCGGAGCCGCCGACCAATCCCCATCCTCCCGACCGACCGGTCGGGCGTACAAGTACGATTGCAGGTGGGAGGGGGCGTGTCAACCCTTGCCAACATGATCCATTGCCATTGTGCGGTTGCCGCTTCGGGGCCGTCCTCCTAAGCTCCAGATGTCGATACATGGAATTCAACGATCCCCCTCCCAGGCAACTCACGGCGAACTCCAGGCGAATCCCGCTCGGTTCGGCCGGAGAAATGGGCGGGACGATGAGAAGGCCGGTGATCCCGTGAAGTTCGGCATCTACACGCTTTTGACCGCGGCGAGCGTCCGGCCGGACGTATTGGCCCGCGCGGCGGAGGAGCGCGGCTTCGACTCGCTGTTCGTCGCCGAGCACTCGCACATTCCCGTCAAGCGCGAGACGCTCTGGCAGGGCCGCGCCGAGCTGCCGGACGCCTACTACCGCACGCTGGCCCCGTTCCCGGCGCTCGCCGCGGCGTCGGCGGCGTCGTCCACCCTGCTGCTCGGCACCGCCGTCGCGCTCCTCCCGCAGCGGGACGTGATCCACACCGCCAAGGAGGTCGCGACCCTCGACGTGCTCTCCGGCGGCCGCGCGGTCCTCGGCGTCGGCGTCGGGTGGAACCGCGAGGAGATGCGCAACCACGGCACCGACCCGCGCACCAGGGGCGCGCTGCTGGACGAGCAGCTCGCCGCCATCAAGGCGATCTGGACGGAGGACGAGCCCGAGTTCCACGGCGAGCACATCGACTTCGACCCGATCCACCTGTGGCCGAAGCCGGCGCGGCGCCCCCATCCGCCGATCTACATCGGGGGCGAGAGCCCGGCGGCGCTCGACCGGGTCGTCCGGCACGGGGACGGCTGGCTGCCGCGCGCCGCGACCCCGCCGGCCGAGATCCGGCGGGTCGCCGCGCTCCTGGCCGACCGGGGGCGGCCGGACGTCCCGATCACGCTCTGCGGCCTGGACGCCGACGCCCGCGCCGTCGCGGACCTCGCCGACGCGGGCGTGGAGCGGATCGGCCTCGCCCTCCCCACCACGGGCGAGGCCGAAGCGCTCCACGCCCTGGACGACCTCGCGACGTTCGCCGACCGCCTGCGCTAGCACGGCCCGCGGCCCGTCCGCGATCAGGGGCATGGGTCAGGGGGCCGCGGCGGTCGTCCTGCGGGGGGACGGCGCAGGCGGACGGCGGTCCCCCGTGGGCCGCGCACGCTCGACCGCGCGGGCCACGGCCAGGACCAGCGCCTCGGCGTGCCGCGGCCCGACGATCTGGAGGCCGATCGGCAGCCCGGCGGCGGTGAACCCGACCGGGACGCTGATCGCCGGCTGATGGCTCATGTTGAACGGGTAGGTGAACGGGGTCCATTCGGCCCAGTCGTTCAGGCCGCTGCCCGGCGGCACGTCGTGTCCGGCCTCGAAGGCGGGGATCGGCACCGTCGGTGTGATCAGCACGTCGTGGCGGGTGTGGAACTCGCCCATCCGGACGGCGAGCGCCAGCCGCTCCGCCTCCGCCGCCAGGTAGTCGCCCGCCGAGTAGGTGAGGCCGCGCTCGATCACGGCGCGCAGCCCGGGGTCGACGTCGTCGGCGCGGGCGTCGAAGACGTCGAGCCACTTGGACGCGCCCGCGCACCACAGCACGTCGAACGCGGGAAGCGGGTCGGGGAACCCGGGGTCGGCCGCTTCGACGCGCATCCCCGCGTCCTGGAGGGCCTGCGCGGCGGACGCGACCGCGGCGGCGATCTCGAGGTCGACCCGGACGTGCCCCAGGTCGGCGGAGAAGGCGGCCGACACCCCGCTGACGTCCCCGCCGACCGCCCTGCTGTAGGGGCCGTCGTGGAGGCCCAGGTCGTAGGGGTCGCGGTGGTCGGGCGCCGCGAGGACGTCGAGGAGGCGCGCGACGTCGTCCACCGTGCGGGCCATGGGCCCGGCGTGCGCCAGGACGGCGAGCGAGCTGAGCGGATACTGCGGGACGCGCCCGTGCGTAGGCTTGAACCCGACGACGCCGCAGAACGCGGCGGGGATGCGGATCGAGCCGCCGCCGTCGGTGCCGACCGACAGCGGGCCCATGCCGGTGGCGACGGCGACCGCACTGCCCCCGCTGGAGCCGCCGGACGTGCGGGACGTGTCCCAGGGGTTGCGCGTGATCCCGGTGAGCGGGTTGTCGCAGACGCCCTTCCACCCCATCTCCGGGGTGTTGGTCTTGCCGAGCAGCACCAGCCCGCCCTCCCGGAGCCGGGCGGCGACCGGGCTGTCGACGTCCCACGCCTGGGCGGGGTCGATGCGCCGCGAGCCGCGGAGCGTCGGCCAGCCCCGCGTGAGGAACAGGTCCTTGATCGACATCGGCACGCCGTCGAGGGGGCCGAGCGGGGTCCCGTCGCGCCAGCGCGTCTCGGCGGCGCGGGCGGTCGCCAGCGCCTGCTCCCGGTCGACCAGGGCGAAGGCGTTGACGTCGGGGTCGCGCTCCTGGATCGCGTCCAGGGCCGCGGTCGCCGCCTCCACCGGGGAGAGCGTCCCCGCGGCATACGCGGTGACGAGTTCGCCCGCCGTCGGCACATTGTTGAGATCGCCGGCCATCCGTCCTCCTGAGAATTCGAGTGACGATATCTATTCCGCCGCGGACGGCGGCGGAATGCGCCGGTCCGGGTCCGCGGCGGGACGACGATCAGTTGATCGATTGGTTCGAGGACGGGTTCGAGGCCGGTCTCGACGATCCAGGCCTCTCGCGGCGACGGCAGGAATCTATGCAGCTCACGACCCAGACGATCTCTGTCGACCGACCGGTCGGGCGACTCCAGTTAACCTCGTCTTCGCGAGACCGTCAACCCCGGATTCCGGGGGATTGACAATTCACCGGAGATCGTTGTTCCATCCGAAACGGGTGCGCGATGGATCCCATTCGGCGCCGCCCGGCATAACACCCGAGCCTGAATTGCGAGGAGCGGTTCGTGCCCATTGATTCCGCCTGACACCGGTTCCGAGGGCTCCCGACCGGGCGTTGACAACGGCCCGGGGTCATGGAAAAGTCGAAACCGACCGACTAGTCGGTCGAATGGAGGGTGACGGCGTATGGACTTCAGCATCCCGGCCGAGCTCAGCATGTTCGTCGACTCGGTGCGCCGGTTCCGCGAGCGGGAACTGATGCCGCTGGAGCCGCGCTTCCTCACCGAGGGCAGGCTCTCCCCCGCCGAGCGCCGCGAACTCCAGGAGAAGGCCAGGGACCACGGGCTGTGGGCGCTGGACGTCCCGGAGGAGTACGGCGGCCAGGGCATGGGCACGCTCGCCGCCTGCCTGGTCGCCGAGGAGCTGTACAAGCATCCGGCGATGTTCGACTTCGGCGGCAGCCCCGAGCCCGTCCTCTACCAGGCCGACGACGAGCAGAAGAAGCGGTACCTGTATCCGGTGATCGCGGGCGAGCGGCGCAGCTGCTACGCGTTCACCGAGCCCGGCACCGGATCCGACTTCGCCCGCATCACCACGACGGCCGTGCGCAGCGGCGACGACTGGGTCATCAACGGCACGAAGATCTTCATCTCCGAGGTGGACCGGGCCGACTTCTGCATCCTGTTCGCCAGCACCGACCCGTCCGCCGGGAGCCGGGGCATCACCTGCTTCCTGGTGGACATGGGCACGCCCGGGTTCGACGCGTCCCGGCCGATCCCCACCATGGGGGACGACTGGGAGCCGTACGAGCTGTCCTTCGACGACTGCGTCGTCCCGGACTCGGCCCGGCTCGGCCCGGTCGGCGGCGGCTGGGCGCTCGCGTCGGAGCAGCTGACGCACGGCCGCCTCAAGATCGCCGCCTACCAGCTCGGCATCGCGCAGCGGTGCATCGACATGGCCGTCGAGTGGGCGAAGCAGCGCGTGACCTGGGGCAAGCCCATCGCGACGCGGCAGGCGGTGCAGTGGATGCTGGCCGACTCCGCCGTCGAGCTGGACGCGGCCCGCTTCCTCGTCTACCGGGCCGCGTGGATGGCGGACGAAGGCGAGCCGATCCGCAACGAGGCGTTCATGGCCAAGCTCTACGCGACCGAGATGGCCCAGCGCGTCACCGACCGCTGCCTGCAGATCTTCGGCGGGCTCGGCTACAGCAAGGAGCTGCCGATCCAGAGCTTCTACCGGCAGGTGCGGGTGTGGCGGATCGGGCACGGGTCGTCCGAGATCCACCGCTGGATGATCGCGCGTAACCTGCTCGGTCTGTCGTCACGGGACTGAGCGCCGGGAGCCGTCGTGGACCTGATCGGGAACCGCACCCTCGCCGACCTGCTGATCGAACGCGCCGACCGGCATCCGGACCGCGCCTGCCTCGTCATCGAGGACCGGTCGGGCGACGTCACGGAATACACCTACCGGGAGACGCTCGACGCCGTCCGCCGGACTGCCGGAGGATTCGCCGCGCTGGGCGTCGGCCGCGGCGACGCGGTCGTGATCCAGCTCCGCAACTGCGCCGAGTTCGTGTTCGCGTGGTTCGGGCTGGCCTGGCTGGGGGCGGTCATGGTGCCGTCCAACGTCGCTAACTCGGCCGCCGAGCTGGCGTATCTGATCGAGCGTTCGGACGCCGTGGGCGTCCTGACCGAACCCGACCACCTCGCGATGTTCGCCGAGGTCCTGGCGGACGCGCCGAAGGTCGAGCACAGAATCCTGGCGCGGGGCGACGGGACGCGCGGCGGGTTCGTCCCGTTCGCGGACGTGGCGTCCGGCCCGCCCGCCGACCCCGCCGAGGGCCTCGGCCCCGAGGACGTCGTGGAGATGCTGTTCACCTCGGGCACCACCGCCCGGCCCAAGGCCGTCATGATCACGCACGCGAACTGCCTGTGGGGCGGCGAGCGCGTCTCGCGCGGCGCCGCGCTGCACGGCGGCGACCGGCTGCTGACCGCGCTGCCGCTCTTCCACATCAACGCGCAGGAGATCACCTTCCTGGCGGCGCTGACCGTGGGCGGCACGGCGATCCTGCTGGAGGAGTACCACGCGAGCGGCTTCTGGCCCCGGGTGCGGCACCACGGCGCGACGTCGGTGAGCCTCGTCGCCATGCAGGTGCGGACGATGCTCGCCCAGCCCCCTTCGCCGGACGACGCCGTCCACCGCGTCCATCGCGCCATCTATGCCATCAACGTCACCGACCAGGAGAAGGACGAGTTCGAGCGCCGCTTCGGCGTCGAGCTGATCAACGGCTACGGGCTGTCGGAGGGCGGCACGGTCGTCACGATGTCCCCGGTGTTCGGGGACCGGCGGTGGCCGTCCATCGGGCTGCCCAACTTCGACCGCCGGATCCGGATCGTGGACGACGGCGGACGCGACCTCCCGGCGGGCGAGGTCGGCGAGATCCTCGTGTCCGGGGTGCCGGGCAGGACGCTGATGAAGGGCTATTTCAAGGACCCGGAGGCCACCGCCGCGACGATCCGGGACGGCTGGCTGCACACCGGCGACCACGGCTACCTCGACGAGAAGGGCTACGTGTACTTCTTCGACCGGAAGAAGGACGTCATCAAGCGCGCGGGCGAGAACGTCTCCGCGAGCGAGGTGGAGTTCGCGCTGCTGGCGCATCCGTCGATCGTCGAGGCCGCGGTCGTCGCCGGGCACGATCCCGTGCGGGACGAGGAGGTCGTGGCGTTCGTCGTCCCCCGCTCGCCCGGCGGGCCGCCGTCCCGCGACGAGATCGCCGAGCACTGCCGGACGCGTCTCGCGAGCTTCAAGGTGCCGACGCGGATCCATGTCGTCCCCGAGCTGCCGAAGACCTCGATCGGCAAGGTGGAGAAGAAGCTGCTGAGACGACGGCTGTCAGAAATGGTCCCGGGAGGTGGGCGTTGAGCGGGCTGGACGAGGTGTGCGAGCGCGTGCGGAAGCAGGTCGGGACGGTCGTCCGCGACAGCCTCGGCCGCGTCTCCGCGACGGAGTTCCAGCGGTTCGCGATGGCCGCGGGCGAGACCGACCCGGTGTACTTCGACGACGAGGCGGCCCGCGCCGCCGGGCTGCCCGGGGCCGTCGCGCCGCCGCTGTTCCTGAGCAGCGTGCTCGGCTGGGGCGCGGGCCCGTCCGACGATGAGCTGGGGGCCGACGGCACCGGCGACGAGACGGCCGGTCTTCCCCTGGCCGGGCTCCGGCTGATGGGCGCCGGTCAGGACCTCGACTTCCACAACCCTGTGCATGACGGGGTGCGCGTCGTCCGGGAGACGTCGGTCGAGGACGTGACGCTCAAGGAGGGCCGCTCCGGCCCGTTCCTGGTCATCACGCGGCTGCGCAGGTTCCTGGACGAATCAGGCACACCCCTGCTGACCTGCCGCGACAACCTCATCGCCCGCCCGGAGGCAAGCGAATGACCTCGCAGCTCCCCCGGGCCTCCCGGGCTTTCGAGGACGTCGCGGTCGGGATGGCGCTCGACGCGGTGACGGTCCGTCCGACCGCGACGCAGTTGTTCCGGTTCAGCGCGGCGACCTGGAACGCGCACCGCATCCACTACGACGCCCGGTACGCGGCGACGGAGGGGTATCCGGACGTGCTCGTCCAGTCGCATCTGCACGGCTGCTTCCTGCTGCGGACCGCGCTCGGCTGGGCGGGCCCGGCGGCGCGGCTGCGCTCGTTCGGCTGGCGCAACCGCGGCATCGCCGTGCCCGGCGACACGCTGACCTGCACCGGCGTGGTCACCGCCTGCCGGGTCGACGAGTCAGGAGCCGGAATCGTCGAATGCGCCCTGGAAGAACGCAAGGACGACGGGACGCTCTGCGCCCCGGGAACCGCCGTCCTGGAACTCCCGAGAAGGTCGCCGGACGGCGGCGACGGAGAGGACGCCCGAGCATGACCGTTCGGCAGGACACCGGCACCACCGCGACATCGCGGCGGCTGTACCGGACGATGGCGCGGATCCGGCAGTTCGAGGTCGCCGCGTCCAAGCTGATGGCGACCGGACGGCTGCCCGGGACGCTGCACGTCTCGATCGGGCAGGAGGCGGTCGCGGCCGGGGTCTGCGACGTCCTGCGCCGCGACGACCACATCACCACCACCCATCGGGGCCACGGGCACTGCCTCGCCAAGGGCGGCGAGCCGAAGGCGATGATGGCGGAGCTGCTCGGCCGTGAGACCGGATACTGCGGCGGCCGGTCGGGCTCGATGCACATCGCCGATCCGGCGGCCGGGATCCTCGGCGCGAACGCGATCGTCGGCGCGGGCATCCCGATCGCGCTCGGCGGCGCGTTCGCGGCGGCCCGGCATGGACGGAAGGGCGTCGCGGTGGCTTTCTTCGGTGAGGGCGCGGTCGCGCAGGGCGTCTTCCACGAATCGCTGAACCTCGCGGCGCTGTGGAAACTGCCCATCGTTTTCGTCTGTGAGAACAACCAGTACGTCGAGCTGACCCCGGTCTCCGTGCATCTGGCCGCGCAGCACGTCGCCGACCATGCCGCCCCGTACGGCATCCCCGGCATAAGGGTGGACGGCAACGACGTGATGGCCGTGCGCCGGGCCGCCGAGGAGGCGGTGGAGCGGGCGCGCGAGGGCGGCGGGCCGTCCCTGCTGGAGTGCGTGACCTACCGCTGGCACGGCCATTTCGAAGGAGATCCGCAGCGGTATCGCGACGCCGCCGAGGTCGCGGAGTGGAAGGCCGCGGACCCGCTGAAACGCCTGGCGGACACCGTCTCCGGCGACCCGCCCGAGGCCGCCGAGTTCACCGCCATCGAGGACGCGGCGCGACAGGAGATGTCGGACGCCGTCGCCGCCGCCGAGGCCGACCCCGTCGCGTCGGCCGCCTCGATCTCCGCGCACGTGTATCGCCGTCCGGTGAACGGAGGTGCCGTCGGATGACGACCGTGAAGTACTGGCAGGCGGTCAATTCCGCGTTGCACGAGGAATTGGAGCGGGACGAGTCCGTCCATTTGTTCGGCGAGGACGTCGGCCTGCCGGGCGGCCCGTTCGCGGCGACGCGCGGGCTGCGGGAGCGGTTCGGGGAGTGGCGGGTCCGCGACACCCCGATCAGCGAATCGACGTTCACCGGAATGGCGGTCGGCGCGGCGATGGCGGGCCTCCGGCCGATCGCGGAGGTCATGTACTTCGACTTCATCACGCTCGCCATGGACCAGCTCGTCAACCAGGCCGCCAAGATGTCGTACATGTCGGACGGTGCGTTCGCGGTCCCGCTGACCATCCGGACCCTCTGCGGCGGCCACCGCGGGTCGGGCCCGCAGCACTCGCAGAGTCTGGAGGGCTGGCTCGCCGCCGTCCCCGGGCTGAAGGTCGTCTGGGGCGGCACCCCGGCCGACGCGAAGGGCCTGCTCAAGGCCGCGATCCGGGACGACGACCCGGTGATCGTCATCGAGAGCCTGAGCCTGTGGACGCGCCGCGGCGAGGTCCCCGACGACCCCGACCACGTGGTGCCGATCGGCGCCGGGCTGATCCGCCGCCCAGGCGACGACGTGACGCTGGTGTGCTGGGGCGACACGGTGCCGTCCGCCCTGGAGGCCGCCGAGACGCTCGCCGGGCGCGGCGTCGGCGCAGAAGTGCTCGACTTGCGGACGCTGAGCCCGCTCGACGAGGCCCTGATCCTGCGGTCGCTGGCCAAGACGGGACGGCTCGTCGTCGTCCAGGACGCGCAGGGCCCGTGCAGCGTGGGCTCGGAGGTCATCCGGCTGGCGGCCACGGACGGCTTCGCGTCCCTGCGCGCCCCGGCCGCGCAGGTTCGCCCGCCGTTCGCGCCGGTGCCGTTCGCCCCGGACCTGGAACGCGCCTACTACCCGGGGCCGGACGACGTCGTGTCGGCGGCCTTGGCCACGATCGAAGGGAAGGACGCATGACGGACGTCGTGGTGCCGAAGTGGGGCGCGACCATGGACGAGGCGACGATCGTCCAATGGCTGAAGAACGTCGGCGACCGGGTCGCCGAGGACGAGCCCATCGCCGAGATGGAGACCGACAAGGCGACCGCCGAGATCGTCAGCCCGGCCGCCGGGACGGTCGTCGAACTCCTCGTCGCCCAGGACGCCGACGTCGTCGTGGGCCAGGTCATCGCCAGGATCGACACCGGCAACGGAGCGGCCTCATGACCGCCGCGAACAGGACGCTCGCCGAACGAGTCGCGGAGTTCACCGCGGGCCTCGACCTGTCCGCCGTGCCGCCCGACGTCGTCGAGAAGGCGAAGGTCACGCTGCTGCACGACCTCGGGGTCGGGCTCGCCGGGCACCGGCTCGCCGAGACCGGCTTCGCGTTCGCCAAGGAGAACGGCGCCTGCGACCCGTCGCGCGGGGCGCGGCTCCCGGTCGACGGGACGGCCGTGACCGTCGAGTCCTGCGCGCTCGCGACCGGCGCGCTCATCCACGCGCGGACGCAGGACGACACGCAGGTCGCGGTGTCCACCCACCTGGGATCGACGACCCTGCCCGCGCTGCTCGCCCTCGGCGACCGCGGCGATCTGCACGGCCGCGACCTGCTCACCGCGATGATCGCCGGGTATGAGGCGGCGTCCGTCATCGCGGACGGCCGGGCCTGGCCGGCCACCGCGCGCGGGTTCCGCGCGACCAGCGTCTACGGGCCGCTCGCGGCGGCGGCCGCGTCCGCCCGGCTGCTGGGCCTCGGCGTCGAGGAGACCGTGTCGGCGCTCGGGCTCGCGGCGGCGTTCGGCGGCGGCACCAACCAGACGTGGCTCGCCGGAACCCAGGAGTGGCGCTACCAGGTCGGGGCCGCGAGCCGCAACGGCATGGTGGCGGCGCTGCTCGCCGCGCGCGGCGTCACCGGCGCGCCGGACGCGCTCGACGGGGCCGCCGGGCACCAGCGCGCCTTCGCCGGCGTCGAGGACGCCCCGGCACCGGAGCGGCTCGGCGGCGACTGGCGGATCCGCCGCGTCACCTACAAGCCGTACCCGATCTGCGCGATCAACCAGGTCCCCGTCACCGTGCTGACCGGGCTGGCGCGCCGCCACGGCATCAAGGCGGACGACGTCGCGTCCGTCACCGCCGAACTGTCGCCCGACGACGCCGCCTACCCGGGCGTCGACGCCCACGGCCCGTTCCGCGACGTCGGCGGCACGCTGATGAGCCTCCCCTACTGCCTGGCGGTCGCGCTCCGCAACGGCGGCATCGAACTGGCCGACCTGACCGGTTTCGACGACCCCGCCCTGATGGATCTGACCCGCCGGATCACGGTGGCCGCGGCGGACGACGTCCCGCGGGGCGGCTGCCGGATCACCGTCCGCACCCGCGACGGCGGGACGCGCGCCGACGCGTTCGCCCCCGACGCGACCACGTTCAACTGGGACCGGGACGAGACCGCCGCCCGCCTGCGCGCCATGGCCGCCGAGACCCCGCTGACGGCCGCGCGCCTGGACGGGTTCGTCGCGGTCGCCCTCGACCTCGACCACCGTCCGGTACGCGAGCTGGTCGGCGCCACGATCGCCGATCCGAAGGAGTGATCAACAGATGCGAGCCACCCTCATCTACGGCCGGGGCGACGTCCGGGTCGAGGAGGTGCCCGACCCCGTCCTCGCCGCGCCGACGGACGCGATCGTCCGGGTGACCCGCGCCTGCGTCTGCGGCAGCGACCTGCACCGCTACCGGGGCATGGACCCGGTGACCGAGGGCCTGCGCATCGGCCACGAGTTCATGGGCGTCGTCGAGGACACCGGCACCGAGGTGAACACGGTGCGGCGCGGCGACGTCGTCCTCGCCCCCTTCCTCTGGACCGACAACTCCTGCGACTTCTGCCGCGACGGCCTGCACGGCTCCTGCCGCAACGGCGGGCGCTGGGCGATGAACGGCCTGGACGGCGGCCAGGGCGAGGCGGCCCGCGTCCCCCAGGCGGACGGCACGCTGATCAAGCTGCCGATCGGCGCCGACGACCCGCTGATCCCCTCGGTGATGGCGCTGTCGGACGTCCTTCCCACCGGCCATCACGCGGCGGTCACCGCAGCCGTCGGGAAAGGCTCCACGGTCGCCGTCATCGGCGACGGCGCCGTCGGGCTGAGCGCCGTGCTGTCCGCCGCACGGCTGGGCGCGGAGCGGATCGTCCTGCTCGGCCGCCACACCGCCCGCACCGACCTCGGCCGCCGGTTCGGCGCGACCGACGTGGTGCCGGAGCGCGGCGAGGAGGCCGTGGCCAAGGTGCGGGAGCTGACCGGCGGCGACGGCGCGCCCCACGTGCTCGAATGCGTCGGGAACGCGGCCGCGTTCGAGACGGCGCTGGGGATCGTCCGCGACGGCGGCACGATCAGCCGGGTGGGCGTCCCCCAGTACTCCGAGGCGCGCCTGGACTTCGACGTCTTCATGCGCAACCTCACCATCACCGGCGGCGTAGCCCCGGCCCGCCGGTACATCCCGGAACTGCTGGCCGAGGTGCTCGACGGCACGATCACGCCGGGCGAGATGTTCGACCTGTCCGTGGATCTCGACCACGTCGCCGACGGGTTCCGGGCGATGAACGACCGCGAAGCGCTCAAGGCCCTCGTCCGCCCCTGACCCCTGGGGCATCAGGCTGCGCGCACGAGTGTGCCCAGTCCGGTCTCCCTACCCCTGGAGACAGACCGGACCGGGCACGGTTCCAGCAGTGCTGAAGGCTGATGCTTCAGCCGGTAGCCGGACGCGGGCTAAGCGCCCACGGCGACCTTCCACAGTGCGTAGGCGAGCGCGTCGGAGAAGCGGTCGAGCGCCGTCGTGTTGACGTTGCCGGGGTAACTGTCGCAGGACTGGTGGTAGCACCGGTCGAACGCCTGGTTCGCGGTGCCGCCCCACTTCTGCGCCTGGGCGGCGGTCTTCCTGGCCGGAGCGCCGGTGAACAGGAACGTCGTGGCTATTCCGGCGTCGCGGAACGACCCGTCGTCACTGCAGCACTCGGCGACCTCCTCCGTCGGCACGTTGATCGAGTCGAAGTACTCCTTCACGTTCTTCGCCAGCGGCGAGTTGAGGTTGTCGATGAAGTAGCCCGGGTTCGGCGAGCCGACCATGTCGAGGTTGAAGTAACCCTTGATCTTCGACCGGTCGGCGGCCGGCAGGCGGCTCACGTAGAACTTCGAGCCGCGCAGGCCCTGCTCCTCGTCCGTCCACCAGGCGAAGCGGACGTGGTTGAGCATGGTGGGCTTGGTCTGGGCGAGCTGGAGCGCCGTCTCCAGCAGCGCCGTGGACCCGGTGCCGTTGTCGTTGATGCCCGGACCCGCCGCGACGCTGTCGAGGTGGGCGCCGAACATGTAGACGTTGCTCTCGTTCCCGCCGGGCCAGTCCGCGATCAGATTGGGCCCGGCGCCGCCGCTGCATCCGGACGAGCAGGCCTGGCGGGTCACGGTGAACCCGGCCGCCTTCAGCTTCTGCTCGATGTAGGACACCGATCCGAGGTAGCCGGCACCGGTGGAACGGCGCGTACCGCCGTTCTGCGAGGCGATGGTCTGGAGCTGCTGCAGGTGCGCCTTGACGTTCTCGACGTTGATGTCAGGCGCGGCCAGTGCTTTTGGGGACCCACCACCCACGGTGTACGCGGAGGGAGCACCCGCGGTGCACGTCGGCTCGCCGGACTGCGCGCCGAGCTGGACGGCGTCCCACGCCGCCTTGACCTTGTTGAACTGCGCGCAGGTGGCGTCGAGGTTCTTCGCCGCGGTCAGCGTCAGCACCCGGTACCGGCCGTAGCTGGTGCCGGACGTCTTCAGCATCATCGCGTTGTAGAAGATCTTCGCGGCGTTCATGACGCCGATGCCCGTCACCTGGCCGCCCTGGCAGACCGGGCTGTTCGGCTTGCCGCCGCCCGGCTGGGAGCCCTCGGCGAGCAGGTAGAACCAGTGGTTGCCAGGACCGGCCGCCTTGTGGACCTCCATGCGCGGCACGGACGCCGAGTAGCAGTTCGGGTCGTTATTGACCTGCGACGGGTTGTACATGTTGCGGATCGGGCCGCGCCCGACCAGGTTGACCAGCTCGCCGACGGTGTAGTCGGGGGTGTCGGCCGGGTTGTTGAGGGAGTGCTCGGTGACCGCGCCCCAGACGTCCCCGACGAACTCCTGGGTGCCGCCGCCGGACATGCCGCCCGGGGTGAAGTTGTCCAGCCCGTGGCCGAACTCGTGGTTCACCACGTCGGTCGAGGTGATCCACTGGTTCTGCTGGTTGTGGCCGAACTGGGCGTCGGTGCCGTTCCAGTAGGCGTTGACGGCGTTGAGGCCGACCCTCGCCGGGGCCCACTGGTTGTTCCGCAGGCCGGTGCGGCCGAAGGACTTCAGCAGGTCCCAGAAACCGCCGGCGGAGTACATGACGTCCACGCAGCCGGATTCCTTGTCGGTCTTCGACGAGCTGCCCCAGACGTCGTCCGGGCCGGTGAAGATCCGGTTGCCGCTGAAGTCGGCGCACGTCAGGCCGGCCCGGTTCGGGTCGCGCATCGAGTAGGTGCTGCCGGACTGGGTCGTCCCGATCGTCAGGTTCGGGCCGCCCCAGATGCCGGTGCCCGTGCCCGCCTGGATGGTCTCCTGCTCGGCGAAGCGCTTACCGGTCAGGGCGTCGACGTAGACCTTCTTGCGGCTCGGCTCCTTGCCTTCGCTTCCGGAGACGACCGTCTCCCATGCGAGCCTGGGCTTCGCCAGCGCGTGGACGACGAGGCGCGGCTTGAGCTCGGCCTTGTCCGGCTTGGCGACCGCGGTGCGGGAGCTTCCCGCCGCCTTGGTCCCGTCGACCTTCGGGGTGGTGCCGACCGTGATCTGCTGCTTCTGCGCGACGGACAGCGTGCGGACGCTGCCCTTCGCGTCGGTGGCGATCACGAAGTCGCCGCCGACCACGGGGAGCCCGCGGTAGGTGCGCTCGTAGGCGACGTAGTACTGGTCCCAGGGCGTCCCGACGACCTGGGTCCGGATGTACTGCTCGTCCTTGCCGGTGTGCAGGTCGGCGGCGTTGCCGGCGATCAGCCGGTCCGCCGTCGCCATCGCGGCGGTCCGCGGATCGGGGCCGGCCTTCTTGCTGCTCTGGGTGGACGTCATGGCGGGAGCCGCCATGCCCGTGACCGCGAGCGCGGTGACCGTCGTGATCACCAGGAGATGACTTCTGCGTTTCACAGCCGCATGCCTCCATATGGGCGGGGGTGAGGCCGCCCCGTGGAGTCGGGGCGGCGGCCGACGCGACGGCGGACCGGGGTGGCGGCGCGCACGTACTGGGGAGCAGCGCGCCGCGCCGGACGGCCATCACGTCTTGCAAAGACGAGATTGACACCTCATGAACGCCTACGGGCCATCACATTTGGGCATAACTTCCAGCAATGCAGGGGTGAACCAGGCCCTATTCAGCGATCGCCGGCCAAGAAATGTCACGCCGTGGCCGTCCTCGGCCAGCGCGGCAGGGCACGGAGTTTCTCCGGGCGGGCCCGATCCGGCCGAAAGGCCCATGGGCGGCCGCGCCAATGAACCCGTGCAAAATACGGCCCGGCATCGTGGGTAGGGACGGGATGCCGCGGATGCGGCGGGCCGACCGGGGGACGCGTGATGCATGGCGAGCGGGGGATGGAGTGGGTCGCGCTTGAGGCGTTCGACCCGACGCCGGTCGCGGTCGCCCTGACGATCGGGCCCGACCACCGGCTCGCGTACACCAACCACGCCTACCGGACCCACGTCGGCGACCATCCGCTCGGCCGGCCGATCGCGGAGGCGTTCAGCGAGCAGGCGGGGCGCGGCTACCGCGCCCTGTTCGACCAGGTGCTGGCCACCGGGGAGCCGGCCAGCCTCGTCGAGGCGCCGGTCCGGGCCGCCGGCGGCGGCCCGGACCGGTTCCTGTCCGTCAGCCTGTCCCGGTTCAGCCACGGGCGGCCCGGGGTGCTGGTGATCGCGGTGGACGTCACCGAACAGGTCGTCGCGGCCCGCCGGGCCGACCGGGCCACCAAGGAGCAGGAGCGCCTCCGGCGCCGGTTCGAGAGCCTGGTGTGGCTGAGCGCGCAGATCGTGTGGGTCGCGGACCCGTCGGGCCTGGTGACCGAGTCGAGCGGGATCTGGGAGCGGGTGACGGGCCAGAGCTGGGAGGAGTACCGCGGCGAGGGCTGGTCGGACGTGCTGCATCCCGACGACCGCGAGCCCGCGCTGCGGTCGTGGGTCGAGACGTGCCGGCAGGCCCGTCCCTGGCACTACACGTACCGGGTGCGCAGGCGGGACGGCGAGTACCGGCATTTCGACGTCCACGCCGCGCCCGTGTTCGAGGACGGCGTCGTCGTCGAATGGGTCGGCACCTGCACCGACGTCGAGGACCAGTGGCAGGAGCGGCAGCGCGCGGAACTGCTCGACCGCGCCGCGGCGGCGGCCGGGGAGCAGACCGAGCTGGCCGGGATGTTCGCCGCGCTCGCGGACGTGCTCGTCCCCGCGCTCGCCGACGGGTGCGGCGTGCACCTGCTGCCCGACCTCGTCGACCGTCCGGCGGGGGCCCCGATCGTCGCGCACCGCATCGCGACCGCGTCGCGGGACGATGTCCGGCGGCAGCCGCCGACCGGCGAGGAGCGCTTCGCCCCCGACAGCGGATTCGCGCGCGCGATCAAACGGCGGCGTCCGCTGCACCGCACCTTCCCGCCGGGCCGCCCGCCCGCGGATCTGCTGCCCAACACCACCGTCGCCTGGCTGACCCAGGCCGAGGCCACCAGCGTCGTGCTGATGCCGGTGATCGTCGACGGGACCGTGGCCGCGGCGGTCACGGCCGCCCGGCGCGGCGACCGCGCGCCCCTCGGGCCGGACGACATCGCCCTCATGAAGCAGGTCTTCAACCACACGCACGACGCGCTGAGCGGCGCCGTCCAGTACCACCGCACGCAGCAGCTGGCGCTGGCCCTCCAGCACAGCCTGCTCGCCGACCCGCCCAGGCTCGCGGACCTGGAACTCGCCGCCCGGTACCTGGCGCCGCCGCGGCCGGGGTCGGCGGCGACTGGTACGACTCGTTCGTCCTGCCGGACGGTGCGACGGCGCTGGTCATCGGCGATGTGGCCGGGCACGACCTGGCCGCCGCCGTGGAGATGAGCCGGCTGCGCAACATGCTGCGCGTGCTGACCGCCGACCGCCTCACCCCGCCCTGCGAGATCCTGCGCCGCCTCAACATCGCCATGGAGACGGTGGATCCGGAGGCCACGGCGACCTGCGTCCTGTCCCGCGTCGAGGAGGCCGAGCCCGGCGGGTGGCGGCTCAACTACGCCGTCGCCGGGCACCCGCCGCCCCTGCTGATCAGCGCCGGCGGCGACGCCCGCTTCCTGGACGCCGTCGCCGACCCCCTGCTCGGCTCCCCCCTCGACCGGCCCTACCGCTGCGCGACCGAACCGCTGCCGCCCGGCTCCACCCTGCTGCTCTACACCGACGGCCTCGTCGAACATCCCGGCGAGGACCTGGACACGAGCCTGGACCGGCTCCGCGGCCACGCGGCCGACCTCGCGGACCGTCCACTGGAGGACTTCTGCGACGACCTCCTGGACGCCATGCCCAGCACCGGCACCGACGACATCGCCATGATCGCCCTGCGTGTCAGCACCCAGGCCCGGCACCAGGGGCCTTGAGCCACAACGTCGCCAGGCCAGGTTCAGGTGCTGTGGAGGCGGGCGGCCTGGTCGTGCAGGGCCGTCATCATCGCCTGGGCCTGGGCGGACGGGCGGGGCCGGGTCACGGCGACGGTCGCGCGGCCGGTCCAGTGGCCGTCGGTGACGGCCACGGCCTGAACGCCCGCAGGCAGCGCCGGCAGGGCCTGGACGGGAACGACCGTGACGCCCAGCCCGGCCGCGACCAGGCCGAGACGTGTCGACCAGCTGCGCGCGGTATGGACCACGTGGGGATCGGGCAGGGTCGGCCAGGCCCCGAACTGCGGCTCGCCGGCCGCGCCGTCCCCGGCGATCCAGTGCTCCTGGGCCAGGTCGGCGACGGTGACGGCGGTGCGGCCCGCGAACCGGTGCGCGTCCGGGACGGCAATCCGGAGATCGCCCTGGAGCACGGTGGTCTGCCGCAGCTCGCTCAGGTCGTAGTCCGGCAGGCCGTGGCCGACGCCGATGACCGCGACCTCCAGGCGTCCGGTCCGCAGCCGCCGGAGCAGCGCGGGCGTCGACGCCTCCTCCAGGACCACGGCGAGGCCCGGATGGCCGGACGTGACCTGCGCCATCGCCCGCGGGATCAGCGCCATGGCGGCGGTGGGGTAGGCGCCGACGGTGAGGCGGCCCGCGAGCCGGTCGCGCAGGCCCGCGAGCTCCTGCTCGGCCGCCGCCAGGTCGGCGAGGATCTCCGTCGCGCGCCGGACGAGCACCTGCCCCGCCGGGGTCAGCGCCGCCCCCCGCCGGCCGCGGTCGAAGATCGGCGCCCCGGCCGCGGCCTCCATCGCGGCGACCTGGCGGGAGACGGCCGACTGCGTGTAGCCGAGCAGCTCGGCGGCGCGGGTGAACGATCCCGCGGCGGCGACCTGGTGCACGACCCGCAGGCCGGTGAGGGTGAACTCCGCCATGGCGCGGAGCCTAACATGCGTTCTCCTCATGGAAACGGTGCCAAACCATCGTTGGACAGCATGTCTGACGGCAGGCAGGCTGGAGCCATGACACAGCAGCGATTCACTCGGGACGAACTCGTGGCGCGCCTCGTCCGCGCCGGGGAACTGGAAGTGTCCGGCGAGGATCTGGCCGAGGCCGCGACGTACTTCGACACGGAGAAGTTCCGCTTCCACGGACCGGACGGCTTCGAAACCGACTTCGACGGGCTCAACGACTACTTCGCGGCGGTGCGCGACGCCTTCGACGACCGGTCGATCCGGCGCGGCATCGTGGTGGCGGAAGGCGACCGCCTGGCCTGCCAGACCTGGATCGAGGGCACCTTCGTCCGCGAGTTCAGCCGGTCGCCGGCCGGTCCGGTGCCGCCCAACGGCGAGCGCGTCGTCTTCGACCTGATCAACATCTTCCGGTTCGACGACCGGGGCCGCCTCGTCGAGGAATGGGTGAGCACCGACAACCGCGCGCTCCTGCGCCGGCTCGGCGCCGAAGGACGCTAGCGGGACGCCGAAGGGCGAGGGCCCGCCGGGGCCAGCACCGGGACGGCGTCGAGCAGCGCCTTCGTGTAGGGGTGCCGCGGCGAGCCGAAGACCTCGTCGGTGGCGGCCAGTTCCACGATCCTGCCGTCGCGCATCACCGCCACGCGGTCGCTGACCTGGCGGACCACGGCGAGGTCGTGGGAGACGAAGACCAGCGTCAGCTGGAACTCGTCCTGGAGGTCGGCGAGGAGGTCCAGGACCTGGGCCTGGGTGGAGACGTCCAGGGACGTGACCGGCTCGTCGCAGACCAGCAGGCGGGGACGCAGGGCCAGGGCGCGGGCGATGCCGACCCGCTGCCGCTGCCCGCCGGAGAACTCGTGCGGATGGGCGCCGTAGCGCGCCGGGTCCAGGCCGACGCGTTCCATCAGGGCGCGGGCCGTCTTGGCCGGGGCGGCCTCGCCGTGGACGCGCAGCGGGTCCGCGATGCTCTCGCCGACGGTGCGGCGCGGGTTCAGGGACGCGCCGGGATCCTGGAAGATCATCTGGAGGTCGCGGCGGAGGGGGCGCAGCCGCCGTTCGGGCATCCCGGCCAGCTCGTGCCCGTCGAAGGCGACGCCGCCCGAGGTGGGTTCGAGGAGCCGCACGAGCAGCCGCGCCAGCGTGGTCTTGCCGCTGCCGCTCTCCCCCACGATGCCCAGGGTCTCGGCCCGGCGGACGTCGAAGGTGACGCCGTCCACGGCCGGGACGGTCCGGCGGCGCAGCGGCGGCCCGAGGACGAAGTCGCGCCGCAGATCCGTGACGCGCACCAGCGGCTCGCCCGACGCCGATCCCGGAGCCGGTGCCGGTGCCGGTTTTCTGGTGCGCGGGGCGTCGATCCGCGGGACGGCGGCCAGCAGCTCGCGCGTGTGGGGCGCCCGCGGCTCACGCAGGACGGCGTCCACCGGCCCGTGCTCGACGGCCTCCCCGTCGTGCATGACCAGGACCTCGTCGACGCTCCCGGCGATCACCCCGAAGTCGTGGCTGACCAGCAGCAGCGCCATCCCGGTGTCGGCGCGCAGGTCGTTCAGCAGGGTGAGGATCTGCGCCTGGACGGTCACGTCCAGCGCGGTGGTCGGCTCGTCGGCGACGAGGATCGGCGGTTCCAGCGCGAGCGCCATCGCGATGAGCGCGCGCTGGCGCATGCCGCCGGAGAACTCGTGCGGGTACGAGCGGGCGCGGCGCGCGGCGTCGGGGACGCCGACCCGGTCCAGCACCTCGACGGCCTTGGCGCGGGCGGCCTTGCGGGCGGCGCCGGTGTGGACGCGGTACACCTCGGCGATCTGGTCGCCCACCCGCAGGTACGGGTCGAGGGACGACAGCGGATCCTGGAAGACCATGGCGATCCCGCCGCCGCGCAGCCGCCGCAGTTCGGCGTCAGGGGCGGTGAGGACATCCGTCCCGGCGGCGACGATCTCGCCGGTGACCTCGGCGCCGCGGTTCAGCCGCAGCAGCGACATCGCCAGGGTGCTCTTGCCCGAGCCCGACTCGCCCACGACGCCGAGGGCCCGTCCGGCGGCGAGGTCGAACGAAACGCCCCTGACCGCCTCGAAGCCGCCGAACCGCACCCGCAGGTCGCGCACGCGCAGCGTCATGCGAGCCGCACCCGCGGGTCGACGACCGCGTGCAGCAGGTCGGCGGCGGTGTTGGCGAGCACGACGACGGCGCCCGCGAGCACCGTCACCCCGACCACGACCGGCAGGTCGACCGAGTTGACCGACTCGACGGTGAGCTTGCCGATGCCGGGCAGCCCGAACATCGTCTCGGTGAGGACGGCGGCCGTCATGATCTGCGCGACCTCCACGGCGGTGAGGGTGACGAGCGGGGCCAGCGCGCCGCGCAGCGCGTGCCGCCTGATCACCTGGCGTTCCCGCAGGCCGTAGGCGCGGAAGGTGCGGATGTGGTCCTCGACGAGGGTCTCCAGGGCGCCGACCCGGCTGATGCGGGCGTAGACGGCCGCCTGGATGAGGGCGAGCGCGAGCCACGGCAGGATCAGGTTGCGCGCCCACTCCCCCGGGTTCTCGGTCAGCGGCACGTACGCGGGGAACGGCAGCCACTGCAGATACGCGCAGAACACCAGGAGCAGCACCAGCCCGATCAGGAAGACCGGTGTGGAGTATCCGAGGAGGGTCACGCCGGTCAGGATCCGTTCGGTGATCCGTCCCCGGCGCAGCGCCGAGAGCAGCCCGGCGGAGACGCCGAGCAGCAGCGCCAGGGCCTCCGCGCCGAAGGCGAGGGACGTCGAGACGGGCATCCGGTCCAGCAGCATCGCCGTGACGGGCTGGTCGGTCTGGAAGGAGTAGCCGAGGCAGGGCGCGGCGCAGTGGTCCACGTCCGGGCCCGCGGAGTAGTCGCGTCCGACGACGAGCCCTTCCAGGAAGTGCCAGTACTGGAGGAGGACGGAGTCGTCCAGGCCGAGCTTCTGCCGGGTCAGGGCGAGCCGTTCGCCGTCGCAGCCCTTGCCGCAGGCGAGCACGGCCGGGTCGCCCGGCGTCAGGTAGAACAGCGCGTACACGATCGCGGAGAGGCCCAGCAGGACCACGACGGCGGCGCCCGTCCGGCGCAGCAGATACCAGATCATGCGTCGCCCCGGCGGAGATCCGCGCCGCTCCAGCGCGGGTCCAGGGCCTTGCGCACCCCGTCGGCGAGGACGGTGAAGGCCAGCAGCGTGACGAACAGCAGCCCGCCCGGGACGATCACGTACATCGGGTCCGTGCGGAACCAGGTCGTCGCGGTGGACAGCATCTGCCCCCAGGACGGCGTCGGCGGCCGCACGCCCGCGCCGAGGAACGACAGCCCGGCCTCGCTGACCATGTTGAGCGGCACCTTGAGCGCGACGAGCACCAGCAGCGGCGCGGTCAGCCCCGGCAGGATCTCGCGGACGGCGATGCGGCTCGGCCTCGCCCCGCTGAGCCTGGCCGCGTCCACGTACTCGCGGGTGCGCAGCGACAGCGCCTGGTTCCGGGTGAGGCGCGCGACGTTCCCCCAGCTGACGGCGGTGATGACGCAGGCGAGCAGCAGCGGGCGCGGCACGGACTGCGGGACGATCGCCATCAGCGCCAGCGCCAGCAGGAAGTGCGGAAACGCCAGCGACAGCTCGATCAGGCGGCTGAGCACGGCGTCGGCGCGGCGCCCGCCGAACCCGGCGCCTAGCCCGACCGCGACGCCGACCAGCAGCTCCAGGACGGTGGCGCCGATCGCGACCCCCAGCGAGACGCGGGCGCCGTGGACGACGCGGGCGAACACGTCCCGTCCCGTCGCGGGCTCGACGCCCAGCCAGTGGTCGGCGCTCAGCCCGCCGAACGCGCCGCGCGGCGCCCCACCCCGCTCGGAGTCGAGCAGCTCGCTGTGGAAGGTGGTGGGGTCCTGGCCTTCGAGGGCGCAGAGCAGCGGCGCGGCGAGCGCGGCCGTGATCATCAGGACGACGGTGGCGAGGGCGGCCATCGCGGCCCGGTCCGCCCGCAGGCGCCGCCACGCCTGCCGTCCCCGGGGCGGGGCGTCCCGCGCCGGCTCCGCCCCGGGCGCGGCCTCCCTCTCCAGCAGCGTCACGGCCGGAGGGTCACTTCACCGAGACCGTGGAGACGTCGTACCAGCCGCGCCACTGGTCGATGTAGGCGTTCTTGACGTCCTTGCCGTAGAGCACGACGGTCCGGGGGTGGTAGAGCGGCACGAGCAGCGCCTGCCCGCCGATCCTGGCGTCCAGCGCGCCCCACCTGGGCGCGGCCTTCGCCGGGTCGGTGAGCTGGTTGATCGCGTCGATCTCCGCGTTGACCGCGGGGTCGTCGAACTGGGCGAGGTTGAAGTTGCCGCCGTCGCGCAGGATCTGCCGGCCGTCGAAGATCGGGATGAGGAACGGGCCGCCGGCCGGCCAGTCCGCGCCCCACGACTGGAGGGTGAGCGGCGGCTGGGTGGCGGGCTTGCCGGCGATCGTCCGGTAGTCCTCCTCGCCGAGCGGCTTCTGCTTGACGGTGACGCCCGCCTGCTTGAGCGCGTCCTGCACGGCGGCGGCGACCTTGGGCCCGTAGCCGCCGGCGTCGGAGTTGGGGAACGCGAGCTCGACGGTCAGCCCGTTCGCGTGGCCCGCCTGGGCGAGCAGCTCCTTGGCCTTGGCCGGATTCCCGTTCGGGCCCGCCGGGAAATGGTCGTATGGCCGGTGCCCGAACGCCTTTCCCTCGGGCAGGAAGGTCGTCGCGGGCGAGGCGAGCGAGCTGCCGCCGACCGCGTTGACAACGGACTGCCGGTTGGTCGCGTACGCGAACGCCTGCCGCACGCGGATGTCGTCGAACGGCTTCTTGGTCGCATCGAACGCCAGGTACTTGGTCTCCCCGAACACGCCCCTGGCCACCCGCTTGGCGAGTCGCTGATCGCTGCCGAGCCGCGCGAGCTGCTCGGGCCCGACGGGCGTGTCGGTGGTGATCGCCCCGGCGTCCGCGCCCGCGCCGCTCACGAGCCGCTGGTTGATGACCGTCGCGTCCAGTCCCGCGGTGACCTCGATGCGGTCGGGGCAGGCCAGCCGCTGGCCGTCCACGGACCGCGACCAGTGCGGGTTTCGCGCGAGGAGCAGTTTCTTGCCCGGCTCGTACTTCTCGACCTTGTAGGGGCCGCTCGACACCGGGGCGTTGGTGTACTTGGTGCCTGTGTCCTTGGCCTTCGGCACCGGGGCGAACTGCGTGGCGGTGGCGAGGTAGGGGAAGTCGCCGTGCGGCTGCCGCAGCCTGAAGACGATCGTCCTGGCGTCGGGCGTCTCGATCGACTTCAGGTGGGCGCCGTCGTAGGGGCCCTTGTAGTCCTCGCCGCCGATCAGCCAGTCGTGCAGGTACGGGGCGCCGCCCGGGAGGTCGGGCGAGAACGAGCGCTCGATGCCGTACTTGACGTCCGCGGACGTGATGGGCGTGCCGTCGTCGAACTTCAGGCCGTCCTTCAGCGTGTACTTCCAGGTCTTGGCGTTGTCGCTGGGCGTGCCGAGGTCGGTGGCCAGATCCGGGACGGGCTTGTTGCCCGCCTCTCCGGCGACCCGCTGCCGCGTGGTGAGCGTGCGGTAGACGAGCGTCGGCAGCGCGCCGCCGCCCGAGGTGTAGAGGCGCGCCGGGTCGAACTCGTCCAGCCCGCCCTGGTTGAGGACGGTCAGCGTCCCGCCCTGGCAGTCGTCCCGGTCGAACGACGACGCCCCTCCGGCCTCGGCGCCGGAGCCGCCGCACCCCGCCGAGGCCGTGACGATCGCCAGTAACGCGGCGCCGAGCAGGACGGTCGGTCTCACCCTCATGGGAGCAGCCTCTTTCACTATTCCTACCTAATTAATATGAAATTACCAGACGGTGTTCAACCGAGGGCGCAGCTGAGGTTCGAGCCGCGTGACCCACGCGGTCGTGATCTCGTCGATCCGCGGGAGGTCGCCCTCCTCGACCGCCAGCCCGGGGGTGACGACGGTGGCGCCGAGCTCCACCAGCAGAGGCCGCAGGTGCACCTCCACGGCCAGGGCGTGCGCCGGCGACCCCACGACCATCAGGGGCAGGACGACGGTCCCCGTCAGCGCGCCGGTGTCGATCTGGTCGAGGAACGCTTTCAGCAGGCCCGTGTAGGTCGCCTTGTACGTCGGGCTCGCCACCACCAGCAGGCGGGCCGCGTTGACCTGCCGCACCGCCTCGGCGACGGACGGGTCCCCGCGCTGGAAGAGATGAGGGGCCAGGCCCGCCAGCTCGATGACGTGCGGTTCGGCCTCGTCGCCCGCGAGCCGGGACACGACGCGGGCGGCGCTGACGGCGGCCAGCGACGTGCGGGAGGCCGGGCGCGGATTCCCCACGAGGACGGTGATGGACATATCGCTCCTCCATGTGTCGAAAGTCTGGTGATGCCGGACGGAAGAAGGCCGGACGGAAAAGGGCCGGACGTCAGGGAAGCTCCGCGAAGCCGCCGAACGCGCCCTGGTGGTAGAGCAGCGGCTCCCTCCGGCGGTTCAGGAGCGCCCGCCTGACGTGCCCGACGACGAGCCAGTGATCGCCGATGGCATGCGTCTCGTGGCGGTCGCAGATGAGGTGCGCGATGGCGTCGTCGATCAGCGGGACGCCCTCCTCGCTCGGCCGCCACGCCGTCGGCGGGCCGAACCGGTCGGCCCCGCGGTCGGCGAAGCGGGCGGCCAGGTCCGCCTGGTCCGTGGCGAGCAGATGGACGCCGAAAATCCGCGCCAGGCGGAGCCTGGGCCAGGTCGTGGACGAGTCGGCGATGTAGAAGGAGACCAGCGGCGGGGCGAGGCTGACGCTGGTGAACGACGTGGCGGTGAGGCCCACGGGCGCGCCGCCGACCTCGGCGGTGATGGCGACGACGCCGCTGGCGTGACGGCCCAGCGCCTCTCTGAACAGGTCGGCCCCGACGCCGTCGGAACGGTCCCGCCCCGCGGCGAGGTCCGGTGCGGCGTTCGAGGCGAAGCCCGGGGCGAGGTCCGGTGCGACGTTCTGGGCGGGCCTCGGGGCGAGGTCGGATGCGACGTTCCGGGCGGTCATGACGGTGCTCCTCCTGTGGACGCGACAGGGCCCCGGTCTCCGGCCGGCGATGCGGAGGCCGTCCGGTCGTCCGCGGGCCGGGGAAGGCCGTAGTGCTCGCGGAGGGTGCGGCCGGTGTACTCGGTCCGGAACAGGCCTCTCGCCTGGAGCAGCGGGACGACGTGGTCCACGAACGCCTCCAGCCCGGACGGCAGCACGGCCGGCATGACGTTGAACCCGTCGGCGGCGCCCGCGGTGAACCAGTGCTCGATGGTGTCGGCGATCTGCTCGGGCGTCCCGGTGAACGTGCGGTGCCCGCGGCCGCCGCCGAGCCTGCCGATGAGCTGGCGGACCGTGAGGCTCTCGTCCCGGGCCAGCTTGACGATCAGCGTGTACCGGCTCTTGGCGCCCTCGATCTCGTCCTCGTCGGGCAGGTCGGCGGGGAGCGGCGCGTCCAGCGGGAGCCGCTCTGGGTCCACCCGCAGCGTCTCGGCCAGCTGCGAGCGCGCGTATTCGGGACGGATGAGCCGGTCGAGTTCCGCGTCGAGCGCCCGCGCCTCCCGTTCCGTGCTCCCGATCACCGGGACGATCCCCGGCAGGATCTTGATCTGGGCCGGGTCGCGTACCGCGGCGGCGACGCGGCGCTTGACGTCGTCGTAGAACGCCTGCGCGTCGGCCAGCGTCTGGTGCGCGGTGAAGATCGCCTCGGCGTGGCGGGCGGCGAAGTCCCTGCCGTGCTCCGACGAGCCCGCCTGGACGAGCAGCGGATGCCCCTGCGGAGAGCGCGCCGTGTTCAGCGGCCCGTGCACCCGGTAGTAGCGCCCGGAGTGCCGGATCGCCCGCACCCGGTCCGGGACCGCCCACGTGCCGGCGTCCTTGTCGCCGACGGCGGCGTCGTCCTGCCAGCTGTCCCACAGCCTGCGCGCGACGGCGACGAACTCGTCCGCGCGCTCGTAGCGGTCCCGGTGCGCCGGCAGCTCGTCGAGGCCGAAGTTGCGCGCGGCGTCGAGGGTCGCGGTGGTCACGATGTTCCAGCCGGCCCGGCCGCCGCTGATGTGGTCCAGCGAGGCGAACCTGCGGGCCAGGTTGTACGGATCGTTGTAGGTGGTGGACGCCGTCGCGATCAGCCCGATGTGCGTCGTCGCGGTCGCCATCGCCGCCAGCAGGACGGTCGGTTCCAGAACGCTCGACGGGCGCTGCCCCACACCGCCCATGAGCGCTGGGCTGTCGGCGAAGAACACCGAGTCGAGCAGGCCGCGCTCGGCGGTCTGCGCGAGCCGCGTGAAGTACGCCGCGTCGTGGTTGACGAAGGGGTCGGCGTCGGGGAGCCGCCATGCCGCTTCGTGGTGTCCGTTGCTCATCAAGAAGGCGTTGAGGTGCAACCGTCGCGCGGTCATCGTCCTCCCGCTCCTTCCGTGTCGGGGACGCTGGTCGATCGTTCGTCATCGGAGCCGGGTCGGAGTCGAGGTCGGGGGTCGGCCATGCCGAGGTCGGTCAGGAGGCTGCTCCTGATCTGGGCGAACCGGGGGGCGGACACCCGGCGGCGGCGCGGCGAAGGGACGGGGACGAAGACCCGCGCGCATGCCGGGGGCCGCCGGGGGCCGGGGCGCCTCGGGTCAGGCTCGTCGAGGCGGCGCCGGCTCAGGGCAGTGGCCGGACGGGGCGACACCGCACCCGACAGACCGCGCTCGCCACCCGGACCAGGTCGACATGCCGCCGTACGGTGAGGCGCGGCCCTCCAGACGCGTCCGACGAGGCGCCGACGCGAACGCCGGCGAAGCCCGAGGCCGCGGGCGCGGGCGCGGGCGCGGACGCGGTGGATGCGGCGTTCGACACCTCGACGGCCTCCTCACGCCCTCGACATTTCCATGCAAACCCTACTTCTTAAGTAGGAAATACTCAAGAGCGCCCGATTCGGCCCCGCAGGCGGGCGTCCTGGGGCGGGCGCCCTGGCGTGGACGCCCGCCGTGCGCAGGACTGATCGCGCGACCCGGTGCGGGCCGCGTTCAAAGGGTGGAGCGGGAAGGGTGGAGGCGGCGTTCGATCAGCACGCCGCGGGCGTGACCGCCTCGGACCAGTCTCCGGTCCCGACGGTGGTGGTCGCCTGGGTGCGCTCGCGCGCGTCCTGGCCGCACGCCCAGCTGTGCGACGGAGCGAAGTAGCGGGTCTCGGAGCCGGGCGCGATGGTCCGCGAGCCGGTGGAGTCGGTCTCCCAGCTGCTCGTCGCGTAGTTCCAGTACTGGAGCGTCAGGGAGACGTCCGTCGAGGCGAGGCCGCGGTTCCGCGCGAACATGAACGGCATGGTGCCGTACCCGGGCGGGTCCCCCGCGAGGACGTCACTACAGGTCTGATAGACGATGGAGCCGAGTTCGACTTCCGGGCCGCAGACGGTCTCCGTGGTCCGGGCGGCGGCGACCGCCGATCCGCTCATGACGGTGACGAGCACCGCGGCCCCCGTGGCCACCGCCAGGCGATGAGACCCCCGTAATTCCATGTGATTCTCCTTGTGAATGGCACGTGCCATGTTTCATGGTCATTTAGATTTATCGATCATTTCGGACGTCGCAGCAAGGTGCCCGCCATGTCCGTTCCCGGCCAGCCAACCCGGTGCCGGAGACACGATTCGACTGCCGGACGCGTGCCCGGTCGTATCGATCGGCGGTGTTCAGGGTCGCCGCGGCCGGGGTCGCCGCGGGCAGGTCGCGAAGTCGACGGCGGCGGCATCCCAGCACGGCAAGCGAGAATAACTGCCGGTCATAGCTCCTATTTTAGTCACTTATGTCTGATTGTTCACCTTTAGTCCAATCTCTATTGTTATGGCCCGGCGGCCCGGCTCCCGGCCGTCAGTGCCAGGACATGGAGGAAAGCACCATGGAAAAGGTGGGCAAGAACCGAAGACGGCCGAGGACCTGGTGTGCGGCCCTCACCGTCGTCGCCGCGTTGCTGAGCGTCGGCGGCCTGAGCGCCCCGGCGGACGCCGCCGAGGGGATCGTGATCAACGCGGACTCGCCCGGCACGGTCGACGGCCAGTACATCGTGGCCCTGAAGGGCGCGACGTCCCTCGCCCCCGGGGCCGACGCCCCGGTGGCCGCCCAGGCGGACGATCTGGTGCACGACTACGGCGGCTCCGTGCAGGGCGTCTTCAGCGCCGTGCTGCGCGGCTTCGCCGCCGACCTGACCGCCCGGCAGGCCCGGCGCCTCGCCGCGGACCCGGCCGTGCGCTACGTGCAGAAGTCGGTGATGGTCGGCACAGCCACCAAGGACGGCACTGCGACCGGAGTTGGCTCGACGGCCGGGGACGGCACGGCGGCCGGAGGCGGTTCGCAGCCCAATCCCCCGACCTGGGGCACGGACCGCGTCGACGGCAAGCAGGACCGCACGTACGACTACCCGGGCACCGGCGCGGGCGTCAGCGTCTACGTCCTCGACACGGGCGTCCGGATCAGCCACCGGACGTTCGGCGGCAGGGCGGTCGACGGCTACGACTTCGTCGACAAGGACACCACCGCGCAGGACTGCCACGGCCACGGCACGCACGTCGCGGGCACCGTGGGCGGCAAGGAGTACGGCGTGGCCAAGGACGTCAAGGTCGTCGCGGTGCGCGTCCTGGACTGCGACGGCTACTCCCCCGACCGGCTCGCCATCCAGGGCCTTGAGTGGGTGGCGAAGAACGCCCAGAAGCCCGCCATCGGCAACATGAGCATCGCCTCCGACCCGCCCGTCCCGGAGCCGCAGGCCTTCCGCGAGGCGACCAGGGGCGCCATCCGCGCGGGCATCCAGTTCGCGATCGCCGCCGGGAACGACTCCCGCAACGGCTGCGACGCGCCCGGCGACGTGGCCGAGGCCGTCACGCTCGGATCGACGGACGAGGGCGACTGGGTGTCCTACTTCTCCAACTACGGCCGTTGCCTCGACCTGTTCGCACCGGGCGGCGACATCACGTCCGCCAGCAACGACTCCGACACCGGCTCGACGGTGCTGGGCGGCACGTCCATGGCGACGCCGCACGCGGCCGGGGCGCTCGCGATCTACCTGGAGGGCCATCCGACCGCGACACCGCAGGAGTCGCGGAACGCGGTGGTCAACGCGGCGCAACGCGGCGTGATCTCCGACCCGGGCAGCGGCTCCCCCAACCTCCTGCTGAACGTCACCGCGCTCGGTCCCCCCGCCGACCGCCGATAGCGCACGGCGCACCCCTAGGGGCGCGGCGGCCGGAGGATGTACTCGCTGGCCAGCCTCATCGCCTCCCGCTCGGTGCGACCCTCGTGGTCGGCCGCCATGAAGTGGTGGCCGATCGCGAGGGTGAAGGCGAGGGTGCTGCGCGCCTCGATCTCGTCGGGATCGTCGAGGTAGGCGCCGAACAGGGTCCGGAGGTAGCCCATCCGCACGTTGTCGACCCGCTTCAGCCGGGCCGCGACGGCGGGGTCGCGGCGCGCCCACGAGCGGACCGCGAGCTCGATCGGCAGCAGCTCGCTGGAGAACGTGCGCAGCCCCGCCCGCCGCATCCTGGCCGACGGCTCCCCGCCCTCCCGCTCGGTCTGGGCGATCACGTCGTCGGTGGTGCGGCGCTCCCACTCGTCGAGCATCTCGGTGAGCAGGGCGGCGCGGTTCGGGAAGTAGCCGTAGAACCCGCCCTTGGTGACGCCGAGCCTGGCCGCCAGCGCCTCGACGCGCACGCTTTCGAGCCCGCCTTCCGCGAGCGCGTCCAGGCCGGCGGCGACCCAGCGGTCGCGCGGCGTGCGGGTGGGTGCGGGCATGTCTCGGGCTCCTCGGACAGGACGGAGTAGACACTACCCGCGCCCGTTATACACGCTGACGTATAGAACGTCGGCGGGGGATCGGCGAGGATCGGCGTCGTAGGCCAAGGGGCGAGCGCTATAAGATCATTCTCATGTCGGCTCTGGAATCCGTCGTCCGCGAGTTCTACGCCGCCCGCGCCCGCGAGGACTGGACGGCGGTCGAGCGAACCCTGGCCGCCGACGTCGCGTGGCACGAGCCAGGCAACGAGGACTATTCCGGCCATCACCACGGCCGGGACACCGTACTGCGACTCCTGCGGCGCATGCTGGACGTCACCGGCGGAACCTTCCGCCTGGAGCCGACCGTGTTCATCGTCACCGCCGAGCACGTGGCCACCAACGCCCGCTGGAGCGCCGGCCGGGGCGACGTCAAGGTCGAAGGCAACGACCTCGGGGTCTTCCGGATCGCCGACGGCAAGATCGCCGAAGCGTGGTTCTACCCCGACGGCTACGACCCGGACGCGCTCGCCACCGTCTTCTCCTTCCAAGACCGGTAGGGCCGGGCGACACGATCGTGAGTGTGCGCTGCTCCGGGGGAGGCGGTGGACGTCAGTCGGTGGCGAGGCAGCGTTCGAGCGCCGCCGCCGCGTTCTTCAGGGTCGCGACGAGGTGCGGCAGCCTCGTCTTGTCGTAGCGGATGCTCGGCATCGAGATCGAGAGGCCCGCGACCAGCGTCGCGTCCGGGCCGTGCACCGGCACGCCGATCGCGACCAGGCCGCGCTCGGAGCGGCCCTGGTTGACGGCGAACCCGTTGCGGGCGACGCGGGCCAGGTCGGCGCGCAGCTCGGTCATGTCGGGACGCTGGTGGGCGCGGTCCTCGTAGCGCTCGGCGGAGTAGAGCGCGTCCAGTTCCTCGGCGGTGAGGTCGGCGAGGAGCAGCAGTCCGGCCGTGGTGCGGTGGGCGGGGAAGACCATGCCCTCGCGGGAGCCGACGCGGAGCGCCTGCGAGGACTCGACGCTCGCGATGAAGCGCACGGAGTCGCCGGTGCGGACGGTCAGGTTGGCCGACTCGTCGAGCAGGTCGACCAGCCGGCGCAGGTGCGGCAGCGCGGCGGCGCGGAGCCGGGAGACGGTGGACTGGGAATCGGCCGCCAGTTCGAGGACCGGGCCCACCCGGTAGGCGCGGTCCGGTCCCTGGGCCGCGAAGTCCCGGTAGACGAGCATCGCCAGCAGCCGGTGCGCGGTGGAATTGGCGACGCCGAGCCGCTGGGCGACCTCGGTGACCGTCATCGGCCCTTCGAACTGGAGCATCTGGGCCGCCCGGAGCGCGTTGTCGACGCTGGCGATGGCGTACGGCGGCGGATTCTTGAGGGGCTCCTCCACGCTATACCTCCGGCTCGCCGCGGAGGATGTGCAGGACGGCGGTCTCCTCGGCGGCGTCGCGGAGTTCGGGAGGGCCGCCGGTGAGCGGACGGAGCGCGGCGCGGGCGGCGGCGTGCGGCTCGGGCCACAGCGCGGCGTTCAGGGCGGGCGCGAACCAGCCCAGCAGGCCGGCGGCGGTCCGCTCGTCGTCGCTCAACTTGGCGCCGGCGGACGAGTCGTTCAGCGACATTCCCGCCTGCCGCGAGCGCTTCAGCCAGGACCGGACGTGCGTGCCGAGCTCGGACCCGGGCGGGACGGCGACCGTCTCACCGCGCTCTGCCGCGGCGACCGCCTCCGCCAGGCCGGGGGTGCCGTCCAGATCGAGGACGGCGGCCAGCCGCATCGCCTCGCGGGCGGCGACCGCGCGGAGCAGGTGCGGCGGGGCGGCGTCGAGGGCCGCGATCATGGCGGGATCGGCCGGGCCGTGCGACCGCGACGGCGGGGCGGCGCTGAACCAGGGCTCGATCTGGGCGGACGGGAGCTCTCCGGCCAGGGCGTCCGGATGCGGGACGGCGCCGGTGATCAGCCCCGCCAGCAGGAGCGCCGGGACATAGGCGCGCGACACGTAGTCGTCGTCATCGTCGTCGTCGGCGTCCGGGTCCAGGCCCGCCGCGCGCATCTGCCCGAGCAGGCGGTCGGGCTCGCTGCCCCAGCGGTGATCGGGCCAGGTGGGCTCGAACCCGGTGACGAGCGTGCCGTCGACGGCGTAGCGGAAGGCGTGGTCGGCGTAGTCGTTGCGCCGTACCGAGACGGCCTCGGTGCCCTGGGAGAGCGCCGTCAGCGGCCCGGTGCACGACCCCTGGACGCTGTCGGGCTCGACCAGCACCGTCCAGGCGCCGAGGTTCAGGGCGAACGCGAACTCCGCATAGCCCTCTTCGTAGGAGCCGTATGCTTCGGTCGCCTCGTCCAGGGTGCGGGGGCGCAGCGTGTCCGGCAGGCCGCCCAGCCGCGACAGCGCCTCGGTCTCGTCGACGTTCTTGAGGAAGGTGAGACAGAAGACCTCGCCGAGCAGCAGGCCGTCGTCGACCCACTCGACGCCGTCGTTCGTCACCTTGAGCATGGGCCCCTCCGGAAGGGTCGTCGGTGCTAGGCCCGTGAATCATGGCAGCGCCCGCCGACCGAGGACGGCGGATCGCACGGACTGCTCCCACCCCCATTGGACGGCGCGAGTCTCGTTCTTGACCTACGGGTACAGATTGGCGTAGTGTCCTGGACATGGCAAGGCCCAAGCAGTTCGACCCGGAGGTCGCCGTCGACCAGGCGATGGACGTGTTCTGGCGGAAGGGATACGCCGCCACCACCCCCCAGGACCTGGTGGACGCGCTCGGCATCGGAAAGGGGAGCCTCTACAATGCGTTCGGCAGCAAGCACAGGCTCTACGCGCAGGCGCTGCGCCGGTATCGCGACAACCAGTCGCTCGCCCTGCTGAACATGCTTGAGCAGCCAGGCCCCGTCAAGGAGCGTCTCCGCAAGGTGTTGCAGGCCATCGTCGAGAGCGACCTGGCCGACCCGGACCATCGCGGCTGCATGGCGGTGAACGCCGCGGCGGAGGTCGCGGGCGTCGACAAGGAGGCGGCCGAGCTCGTCCGCCGCATGCTCGACCGCTCCGAGCAGGGATTCCGGGCGCTGATCGAAGAAGGGCAGCGGACCGGGGAGATCGATCCCGGACGCGACCCCGCCGCCCTGGGAAGCCTGCTCATGAACACCGTCGTGGGGATGCGGGTCGTGGCCCGCGTCGCCGAAGGGCCGGAACGGCTCACCCGGGTGATCGACGCGACACTCGACACGCTCTGACCTCCCCGCCGCGCGGGCGGGCTTTCGCTTGGGCTGATTTTGTACCTGTAGTTCAAGAATGGAGTGTCATGAACCTCGACCTCGCCTCCAAGACCGCCGTCGTCACCGGCGCCGGCCGTGGGATCGGGCTGGCCACCGTCCGGACGCTGATCGCCGAAGGCGTCCACGTCGCGGGCGCCGCCCGCACCGTCACCCCCGAGCTGAAGGAGACCGGCGCGTTGGCGATCTCGGCGGACCTCAGCACCGCCGACGGCGTCGCCGCGTTCATCGACGCGGCCCGCACCGAACTGGACGGCATCGATCTGCTGGTGAACAACGTCGGCGCCGGCGACGACGTGCGCCTCGGCGGCTTCCTCGACGTCGACGACGTCCAATGGGCCCGCGTCTTCGACCTCAACCTGCTCAGCGCGGTCCGCGCCTCCCGGGCGGCCCTGCCCAGCCTGATCGAGCGGCGCGGAGCGATCGTCAACGTCTCGTCCATGAACTCCCGGCTGCCCGCCGCCGCGCCGGTCGCCTACAGCGCGGCCAAGGCGGCCCTCGCCGCCGTCGGCAAGTCCCTGGCCGAGGAGTTCGGGCCGCGGGGAGTACGGGTCAACACCGTGTCGCCGGGAGTGGTCCGCACCTCCATCTGGGAAGACCCCGACGGCTTCGGCGCCACGGTGGCGGCCGCCGCCGGAGTCGAGCACGGCGCGTTCCTCCAGCAGATCCCCGCGGCCTTCAACATCACCACCGGACGCATCACCGAACCGGAGGAGGTCGCGGCCCTGATCGCGTTCCTCCTCTCGGACGTCGCCGGAAACATCACCGGAGCCGACTACCTGATCGACGGCGGCACCGTCAAAACCCTCTGACCGCCCCACGCCGCGCGATCCACGCCCCGCGAGCCGTAGCGCTGTCTCGACCAGGTGCAGCGGGCGTCGGGATCAGAGGATCAGGTCCTCGGGGCGGACGACCTCGCGGGGCGCCGGAACGGACTCCAGCCGCTCCAGCGGATCGGCCTGGACGTGCGGGTCGACGTTGAGCCCGGTGAGCTCGGCGATCTTGCGGACCGGGACCTGGTACGTCCGGTACGCGCCGTAGGAGAACGCCTCCTTCCCGGCCAGATCCTCGATCAGGGCCTCCTGGCTGAGCAGGTAGCCGGTCGCCGACAGCTCGCCCGACGCGCCGCTCATCGCGACGATCTTCCAGAACTGCCGGGGCAGCCGGACGCCGCGGTAGACGTCGTCGTCGTCGGCCAGCACCGGCCCGGTGAACACGCTGACGGTCAGGTCATGGTTGTCGGCGTTGTTCAGGACGTAGTCCTCCAGCCCGAGCCACAGCGTCTGGCCGGCGTTGAACGCGTGGTGCTGCGGGGTGGAATTGGTGAAGTGGAAGGTGTCGTCGTTGGCGGCCTTGGCCATGGCCTCGGTCCCCCAGGCGGGGTCGATGCGGCGCACCAGGTGCCCGCGGTCCAGGTCGTTGGCGCGGTAGACGTCCTCGCCGGTCTGCTCCCCGGCGGGCAGCCGCGGGTCGAAGAACCAGCGGTCGCCCTCGCGCTTGGGACGCCGCGCGCTCCGGCCGTCGATGTTGCAGGCCGTGAACAGGGCGAGGGCCCGCTGCCGGTGCATGACGACGCTGAAGTGGTGGTAGCGCAGCTCGGGCGAGGCGACGGCGGCCAGGTCGGGCGACGGGACGGGCATCGGCAGCGGCCGGGCCAGGAACGCCGGGTCGTAGCCTTCGCGGGCGCTGTAGTCGGTGTCGATCGCCTCCGGTTCGCGCACGGCCTCGCGCGCGGCCTCGGCCGACCGTGACTGCTCGTCCGCGACCCGAACCGTGACCTCCAGCGGGATCGTGATCGTCCGCTCGCGGGTCGCCGACGCCGCCGGGACGGCGGCCATAGCGCGCGGCGCCGTGGCCGACGACGAGGCCATGAGCGGGGACGGAGGCGCGACCTGAGACGGGCCGACCGTGGACGCCTGGAGGGATGCGGCCTTTTCGGTGCCCGGCGGGGCGAAGAGTTCTTCGACGAGCGCCCGCTGCGCGTCGGGCAGCGTCGCCGCGCGCACCAGGGCGCAGATCCGGCTGATGCGGATCCCCTCGTTCACGAACCCGCCGAGCTCCCCCGGGTCCGGCACGGGGACGCTCGCGTGGTGCAGCGCGACGACCTCCCACTGGTCGTTGAACACCGGTGAGCCGGACGAGCCGGGTTCGGTGTCCGCCGCGTAGTGCAGGAACAGGTCGGGGACGTCCACGATCCGGTTCTCGCGCAGCGCGACCTGCTTCCGGTCCCCGCGCGGGTGCTGGACGATCGTGACGAACTCCCCGATGATCGCCTTGCCCTCGGCCTCGATCAGCCGGTTGTAGCCGAACGCGGCGAGCTCGGCGGCCGGGGCGTCGACCGCCACGAGGGCGAAGTCGAGGTCGGCGTCGGCGAGGAAGAACCGGTCCGGGTCGAGCGGGTAGGCCGTGACGGCGAGCGGGCGTCCGTCGACGCCGTCCTGGTAGTTGAACTCGATCATGCTGGTCCGGGCCGTGCCGGCGTCGGGCAGCACGTGGTGGTTGGTCAGCAGCAGCGACGGGGACACCAGGGACCCCGTCCCGTAGCCGGCGGTGTGGCCGCCCTCGTCGCGGACGTTCACCCGGCCGACGGTGCGGGCCGCGGCGACCCCGGCGTCCAGGTAGCGGACGCCCACGTAGTCGACGGTATTGATGATCTTTTCGAGCCGCGCGGCGGGCTCCGCGACGCCGGGTTCCAGCAGGGAGCCGTCGCCGTAGAACCGGCTGAGCCTGTCGACCCGCTTGGCGACGCGCTCGGCGGTGTCGGCCGCCGCCACGCCGCCGGGCGAGGCCAGCACGGTCTCGTGCTCGCGCCGTTCCGGCACGCGCTCGGCCACCCGGCGCGCCGCCGTCTCCCGCTGGCGCTCCAGCTCCCGCTCATAGAACTCCATTGCATTTCCCCCGGTCAGGACATATGTCACCTACGTCTCTCAATTTCCTCTGTTTTCACCGGATTTCGCCAGAGGGCGGGTTCCGCTCTTTACCCCGCCCCAGGAAATGTTTACGAGGTGTTATTCCTTGATGCCCATGCCCTCGACCGGACGGGTGCGCAGCAGGCGGGTGATCGGGAGGATCGTGGCGGTCATCGCCAGGGCGACGGTGCCGCCGACGATGACGATCCAGCCGAGGACCGGGACGTACGGGATGCGCTGTCCCGCGACGGCGTTGACGACCGAGGACAGCGTCACGGCCGCGATGCCGACGCCGATCGTGAGCGCCACGCCCAGCAGGGCGGACTGCTCGGCGTGGACCATCCGTCTCACCTGGCCGCGGGTCATGCCGGTCAGGCGCAGCAGGGACAGCTCGCGGGCCCGGCCCAGGGCGGCCATGACCAGGGTGTTGGCGGCGGCGAGGGCGGCGTAGCCGACCAGCACCGCGATCAGCAGCTTGTTGAGCCAGGCGCTGATCTCCAGGTCCCTGGCGAGTTCGCCGGTGAGCCGGTCGGCGCCGGTGACGGTGCTCCCCGGGTAGCGCTCGGCGAGTTTCGACAGGGCCGGACCTGTGTCAGATCCGGGTGCGACACGGATCAGGACGTGATCGTCCAGGCCGCTCGCGGTGTGCCCGGCGAGCGTCTCGCTGGCGAGGGTGACGTCGCCGAACCCGAGGCCCCGTTCGTAGATCGCGACGACCCGCAGGACGACCTTGGTGCCGTCGCCGAGCCAGACGGTCGCGTCGTCGCCGACGTCCCAGCCCGACGTGTCCGCCTGCGAGGACGACACGGCCACGGCGCCGCCGCGCAGCTCGGCGAGGCTTCCGGAACGTATGCGCAGGTCAAGGGTCTTGTCGGCGCCCTGCGGGTCGATGCCCTGCGCGACGACCGTCATCGCCTCGGGCCCGGACGGCACGATCACCGAGGTGCGGCGCACGCCCGTCGCGGCGACGACGCCGGGGACGCGGCGGGCGTCCGCCGCGGCCGACGCGGGCAGCCCCGCGCCGCCGACGAGGACCCGCTGCGCCAGCGTCCCGTCCCGGCTCTGGATCACGGTCTGGCGCTTCAGGTTGTCCTGCAGGAACCAGACCGATCCGCCGAACCCGACGGAGAGGACGAGCGCGGTCAGCACGGCGACCATGCCGCGCGCGTTCGCCCGCAGGTTCGCGGCGGCGAGGTACCCGCTGTCGCGCCAGACGGCCCGCAGCACGGGCGCGAGCAGCCGGGCCGTGCCCTGGTTGATCCACGGGGCGAGGAGCGCGATCGCGAGGACGAACGTGTACAGCATGCTCACCGCCGCGCCCAGCGCGGCCTGCCCGTCGGTCGCGCCGGTGAGGCCGATCAGGGACACCGCGGCGCCGAGGAACACCAGGCCGGACACGATCCGGACCCGGCCGCCGAGCGTCCGCTCCACGGCCGCCTCGCCCAGCGCCTCGGTCGGACGGATCCTGATGGTGCGGCGCGCGGCGATCCACGCGGAGGCCAGCGCGACGACGGCGACCGTCGCGATCACGGCGAGCGAGGCCAGAATTCCGCCGCGCACGGCGAACGTCTCGGGCGCGAATCCCCTGGCCACGATCTGGTCGCGCGTCCAGAAGGCGCCCGCCACCCCGGCCGGGACGCCCGCCACCGAGGCGACCAGGGCGAGCAGCCCCACCTCGCCGAGGATCATCAGCCGCACCTGGCCCGGCGTCGCCGCGATCGCCCGCAGCAGCGCCAGGTCGCGGCGGCGGTGCCGGACCGACAGCCCGACGGTCGCGGCGATCGCGAAGGCGATGACCAGCGCGGCGTAACCCGCGAACGCGCCCGCGCCCTGGACGACGAAGTCCTGCGCGGCGAGTGCCTCGGGCTCCTCGGCCAGCCCGCGCTCGTCGCCCTCGTAGGTCGTGACTCCGGCGGCGTCCGCCACCCGGCGCACGGCGGCGATCACGTCCGGGCGGTCGGCGTCCGGGGCGGTGAGGACGCCGATCGCGTCGACGCGTCCCTGGTGCGGGTCGAGCCTCGCGGCCTGCGCGTCGGTGAAGAACAGCGACGCGCGGGACCCGTCCGAGCCGGGCGCCTCGACGACGCCGCTCACCCGGTACCGCTGGACGGTCCCGCCGGTGACGACCGCCGTGGCGGCGCCGGGCTTCAGCCGTCCGCGCTCGGCGAGCCGGGCGTCGACGGCGATCTCGTCGTCGGCCCGTGGCGGCGCGCCGGAGACGACCTTGTACGGGGCGAGCGCGGCGCTCCCCCAGCCGTGGCCCGTGGCCGGGACCCCGGGCGCGGCGACCGGCGCGACGGTGATCGAACGGTCCGGCACGGCGGCGGCCACGCCGGGCACCCCCGCGACGCGCTGGACCAGCGACGCCGGGACGCCACCGCGTTCGGACAGCGGCAGCGTCACCGACTCGGACTCCCCGAACATCTTCGGCCCGGCGATCGTGATCTCGCGCTGCGCGACGACGGCCGCCGCACCGGCGTACCGCTGCGGCTCGCCCTTGTACCGCAGCCCCGACTCGACCAGGACCGCGCACACGGTGAGGATCATGACCCCGGCGGCGAGCGCGACGAAGGTCGCGACGAACGTGCCCTTGCGGAAGCGCAGCATCTGCGCGGCGAGTCGCAGCACGGTTCAGCCCGCCCAGGACACGGTGGGCTGCGGACGCGGGCCGAGCATCGCGAGCTGCTCGGCGATCCGCTGGACGCCGGGCTGCGGCATGTCCCGCACGATCCGCCCGTCGGCGAGGACGACGACGCGGTCGGCGTAGGACGCGGCGACCGGGTCGTGCGTCACCATGACGACGGTCTGCCCGGCCCGGTCGACCACCGCGCGCAGCAGCGCCAGGACCTCCGCCGCGGTCTGCGTGTCGAGCGCCCCGGTCGGCTCGTCGCAGAAGATCACCTCGGGACGGCTGACGAGCGCCCGCGCGATCGCCACCCGCTGCTGCTGGCCGCCGGACAGCTGCGCCGGACGGTGCCCGAGCCGCTCGCGCAGCCCGATCCGTTCGACGACCTCGTCGACCCATGCCGGGTCGGGCGGACGCTTGGCCAGCCGCGCGGGCAGCAGGATGTTCTGCTCGACGGTGAGCGCGCCGACCAGGTTGAACGCCTGGAAGACGAAGCCGACCCGGCCGCGGCGCAGCTTCGTCAGCTGCTTCTCCGACAGCGCCGACAGGTCGGTGTCGCCGATCCGGACCCGTCCGGCGGTGGGACGGTCGAGGCCCGCCGCGCAGTGCAGCAGGGTGCTCTTGCCCGAGCCGGACGGGCCCATGATCGCGGTCGCGGTCCCGCGGGCGAACCAGGCGCTGACGTCGGTCAGCGCCGCGACGGGTTGGTCGCCGCCGTAGGTCTTGCTGACGCCTTCGACGCTGACGGCGTGCTGAGCTGCGGTCACTGACATGACGAGGTCTTCCGGGAGAGGTCGGCTGATGGCCCTCCGAAATTAGGGACGTCATGTGCGCGCGACAATGCAGCCTGTTACCCGAGCGCGGTACAGCAGGCACTACTCCCGCCGTGTTCCCGCCGAGTTCCCGCCGAGTTCCCGCGGAGGTCCTGCCGGGCGGCCGGGCGCGCGAGGGCGAGACGGCTCAGCCGCGCCGTCTCCGGTAGTGATGGACGATCAGGGCGGCGGCGCAGCCGAGCGTGGCCAGCCAGAACGCGACCCTGACGCCCACGCCCGCGTCGGCCCTCGACGCCACCGCGTCGCCCGCCGCGCAGACCACCAGGAGCACCCACAGCACCGGACGCACGGCCCCGCTCCGCTCGCCCGCCGCCACAGCGGACGGGGTGGTCGTGGACGGGGTGGGGGTCACAGACGGCGGGGTGGTCGTAGACGGGGTGGTCGTCTTCGACCCGCTGTGAGAATCATTCATCTTGCGCTCCGAGTTGCGGGGTTTCGATTACCGCAAATCACTCTAAGAACCACAAAAGCCGCCAACGATCCAGCCCGCATGTCCCCCCGTGGTATAGCAGGCTGTACTCCTGCGGCGCCCGCCGGGCGGTCCCCGACACGCCGTCCTAGAGTCGTCAGCGCGAGGAGGGTGCGGATGGTGGCGGGCAAGCCGGAACCGGCGGTTCCCCGGCAGGCCGGGCAGGGCGTCCTCTGGCGTCGCGCCCGCGCCGTCTTGGACGCCATGGAGCATCTCGTCGGCGGCCTCGGCACCGCCCTGCTGGCGTTCGTGGCGATGGCGTGGGTCACGGTGGTGGCGCTGCTGTGCGTCGTCGGCGTGGGCCTGCTCCTCACGCCCAGCCTGCCGCGCGCCGTGCGGGCCGTGGCCGCGCGGGAGCGCGCGCGGCTGTCGCGCTGGGGCCCGGAGATCATCGGCCCGGGGCGGGCGCCGCCCCGCGTCCGGGACGCCCTGGCCGACACGGGCCTGCGCCGCGAGCTGTTCTGGGTGTTCGAGCACGGGACGGTCGGCCTGTTCTTCAGCGCGGCCGCGATAACGATGCCGGTCGCCGCCGCGCAGGACATCACCTACCCGCTGTGGTGGCGGTTCCTCCCCCCGGGCGACCGCGAGCCCACCGGCGTGTTCTGGTCGGTGCGGGACGAGGCCACCGCCCTGCCGGTCACGCTCATCGGCTTGGGGCTCGCCGCCGCGTTCGTGCTGTTCGGGCCCGTCCTGGCCCGGTTGCAGGCCTGGCCGGGACGGCGGCTCCTGGCGCCCACGTCCGACACCGACCTGTCGCTGCGGGTCGCCCAGCTGTCCGCCACGCGCGCCGCCGCGCTGGACGCCCACGCGACGGAGCTGCGGCGCATCGAACGCTCCCTGCACGACGGCGCGCAGAACCGGCTCGTCGGGGTCACCGTGCTGCTCGGCGCCACCCGCCGCGCGTTCGACCGCGACCCGGCCGCGGCCCTCGCCATGCTGGACCGCGCGCAGGACGCCGCCGAGCAGGCGCTGGCCGAGCTCCGCACGGTCGTGCGCGGCATCCTGCCGCCCGTCCTGAACGACCGCGGCCTCACCGGCGCGCTCGCCGGGCTCGCGGCGAACTGCGGCGTCCCCTGCGAGGTGGACGTCGACGTGCCGGGCCGCTGCGCCGCGTCCGTCGAGGCCACCGCCTACTTCGTGACGGCCGAGGCGCTCACCAACGTCTCCCGGCACAGCCGGGCGCGGCACGCCCTGGTGACCGTGCGGCGCCAGGGCGCGCAGCTGCGGCTGCGGATCGAGGACGACGGCGTCGGCGGCGCGGACGCCCGCGGCGGCTCCGGCATCGCCGGGATCCGCAGCCGCATCGAGGCGCACGACGGCCGCCTCACCCTGACCAGCCCACCCGGTGGGCCGACGACTCTTGAGGTGGAGCTCCCATGCGGATCGTGATCGCCGAGGATGATCCGCTGCTGCGCGAGGGGCTGGCGCTGCTGCTGCGCGCGGAGTCCCTGGACGTGGTGGCCACCACCGACAACGCGGACGCGTTCCTGACGGCCGTCGACGAGCACCGTCCCGACACCGCGATCGTCGACGTCCGGATGCCGCCGACCCACACCGACGAGGGGATCAGGGCGGCTGTGGAGGCGCGCCGCCGCCGTCCCGACCTGGCCGTGCTCGTGCTGTCGGCGTACGTCGAGCAGGCGTTCGCGACCGAGCTGCTCCACGACGGCGGCGCCCACCGGATCGGCTACCTGCTCAAGGAGCGGGTCGGACGCGTCGAGCAGTTCCTGGACGCGCTGCACCGCGTCGCCGGCGGCGGCACGGCCATCGACCCGGAGGTCGTCGCGCAGCTCCTCACGCGCCCCCGCGCCGACAGCGCGCTGGACGGCCTGACGCCCCGGGAGATGGACGTGCTCGCCCTGATGGCCGAGGGCCTGGGCAACTCCGCCATCGCCGAACGGCTCGTCGTCACCGAGGGGGCCGTCCACAAGCACATCCGCAACATCTTCGCCAAGCTCGGCCTGGACCCGACCAGCCCGGCCGACCGGCGCGTCACCGCCGTCCTGCGCTATCTAGAGGCCAATTGCAAGAACTGAAGTTCCGGCGAGGTTCGCCCGGCGGGCGATGGTAGTGCTGGCTACACCGCGATTCGGGGGGCCGCCAGGCTCGTTCCGGAGATGGCTGGTGGCGATGCTTTAAGGCGTCCCGAGAACCACTCGTGAGGAGTTCCCCGTGCCGGGTCGTCAGCAGTTTTCTCAAAGCTCTCCCACCCCACCCGCGCGGCGCCGGAAAATGTCCGCCGCCATCGCCGCGTTCGCCGTGTCCGGCGGAATCGTCGCGGCGGGCGTGCCTGCGCTGGCCTACTTCGACAAGGGTGACGGCGGCATTCACGCCACGCTGAGCGGCGCCCAGGAAAAGGCGCCCGGCACGAGGCGGGGGAATCCTGCCGTCCAACGGAGCATGGACGTGCTGGTACGCGATGGCTTCCCCGGCGTGCTCGCCGCCGTCCGCGGACGGGACGGGCGCACCGCCGATTACGTCGCAGGCGTCGGTGACCGCGCGACCGGCGCGAAGCCGCCGGTGAACGGACGCGTCCGCGCCGGCAGCAACACCAAGTCGTTCACGGCGGCCGTGGTGCTGCAACTCGTCGGCGATGGCAAGGTCAAACTGGACGCCCCGATCGAGACCTATCTGCCGGGGCTCGTCCGCGGGAAAGGGATAAATTCCAAGAAGATCAGCGTGCGGCAACTGCTGCAGCACACCAGCGGCCTGCCCGAATACACCCGCTACATGGACCGGAACGCCTTCAATATGCGTGACACCTACCGGGAACCGCGTGAACTGCTCGACCTCGCGTTCAAGCATCCCGCCGATTTCCCGCCCGGTACGAAATGGGAATACAGCAACACCAACTACGTGCTGGCGGGGCTGCTCGTCCAGAGGGTCACCGGCCGTCCGGTCGGCGAGGAGATCGCCACGCGGCTCGTCCGCCCGCTCGGCCTGCGCGACACCTACTGGCCGGGGGTCGGGGAGCGGGGCGTCCGCGGGCCGCATCCGAAGGGCTACGACGCGTCCGAGCCTGGGGCTCCGCTGCGCGACATCACGCGGCTGGACCCGTCCTGGGGCTGGGCGGCGGGTCAGCTCGTCAGCACCCCGCGCGACCTCGACCGCTTCTTCGGCGCCCTGCTCGGAGGCAAGGTGCTCCGCCCGGCCGAACTGCGGGAGATGACGAGGACCGTGGCCGCGCCGGGCAGCCTGCCGGGCGCCTCCTACGGCCTCGGCCTGTTCAGGACGAAGCTGTCATGCGGCGCCGTGCTCTGGGGCCACGGCGGCGACATCAACGGGTACGAGACGCGCGGCGGCGTCACCGGAGACGGGCGTGCCGCCACGGTGGCGGTCACCGCGCTCCCCAGCGCGGTCGCCGCGAACGAAGCGGACATGCTCAAGGCGCACCAGCACGTCCTCGACGCCGTGGACACCGCGATCTGCTCCTGACCTGCGACGACACTCCCAGCGAGGCTCCCGGGCCCCCGGCCGGGAGCCTCGCCGTTTCGGACGGGCCGGTCAGAGCGTCTTCACGGTGGATCGGGTGAAGAACTCGACCTCGGCTATGCAGACCTGACGGTTGGCCGCGACCCCGTACGCGGACCGGATCGTCAGCCTGACCTGGACGACGTTGTCCCCGCGAAGCTTGAGCTTCTGCGGTCCCGGGGAGTCGTCGAGGTGCAACGCCGTCGTCCTGCGCGTCCCGTCGGACGAGACGATCGTGGCGTCCAGGATCTGCGGGCGGGCCTGGGTGGCGTACTTGTCCGGCTGCTTCGAGATCCCCGACGTGATGATCACGTTGAGCAGGCGGCGGGGCTGGGTGAAGGACGCCTCCAGGAAGACGCCCGGGCTGCCGCCCCCGAATCCGGTGCCCCAGAAGGTGGTGTGGAGGCCGTCCATGGCGAGCTGCGGCCCGTGGTTCGGGTCGGAGTGCGACGCCTTCGCCCCGTTCGCCGGGACGGGCGCGCGCTTGACGAAGTGGTCGACGATCCCGTTGGCCACGTCGTCGGTCTTGACCGCGGCCGTCCCGACCAGCGCGGCCCCGGCGAGGACCAGCACCACGACGGTCAGCAGGTTGCCGGGGCCGCGGCGCAGCCTCGGCCGGTCCCCCGCCCAGGGCGCCTCCCGGTCCCGTTCGCCGTGGAAGATCCGCTGCCACCAGGTGCGGGTGCGGAGGCCGTCCTTGTCGGCGGCGGCCAGCCTCATCGCGCACTGGCGGCAGAAGTGCCGGTCGGGCGGGTTCGGGGTGTCGCACCAGGGGCAGGGGATGCCGCCGGACAGGTCCGGACGTCCGGTTCGCACGTGCGGCCGGGCCGCCTCCGGACGGCCCGGCAGGACAGGCGTCGGTCCCTGGGGGACGGGAGCGGGCCGGTTCTCCGGAGCCACGGGGATCAGCAGCCGCCGGGCGCGCTCGTCCTGCGCGGGCGGCGGCTCCTCCCAGGGCGGCCGCTCCTCCGCGGGCAACGGCTGCGGCTGCTGCGCGGGCGGCTGCTCGTGCGGCTGCTCGTGCGGCAGCGGGGCGACGCGACGATCACGCGAAACGCCGGACGACGGCACGGCCCGCCCACCGGACGCGCCGGGCCGTCCGGTGCGCGGCGCGGGTTGCGCGGCGGGCCGTCCGGCAGGCGGTGCGGCGGATGGCGCGGCGTGCGGTATCGGGTTCGGGGCCGTGGGTGCGGGGGGCGGCGCCGTGGGGGGCGCGGGGTTCGGCTCGGGGGGCTGCTCCGCCGGGACGGGCTGGGACGGGCCGCGCGGCCGCGTCCAGTTCAGCACCGCGCCGCAGCGGTCGCAGAACGAGCCGCCCTGACCGGTGGCCCCGCAGTCCACGCACACTCCGGTCGAGGTCACTGCGCTGTTCCTTTCTTCAGAACGTGCACGGCGTAGGGAACGTGGGCCGGACGGACGGCGGCGACCAGCGCGTCCAGCCGCCGCTCGTCCACCCGGGACGGGTCGTCGACCCGCAGGAACACGTCGAGGCGCGGCTCAGGCTCGCCCGGGATCGCGCCGAGCGGACGCTCCGACCAGGTCGCGCCGCCGCTCTCGACGATCTCCGGCGTCTCGCCGAACGCCATCAGGACGGCCGCGGCGACGCCGTGCCGGGTGCCGCGCAGCCGGTGCAGCCCCGTCGCCTTCGCGACGGCGGCGCGGGCCTGCGGTTCGGGCTCGTCGCCGTGCAGCTCGGCGCCGACCCATCCGGCCAGCCAGCCGACGAAGTCGAGCGGGGCCAGCGCGGGCGAGAAGTACGCCTCCAGGTTGTCGAGCACCGTCAGCAGCGGGGCGAGGAGGTCGTCGAGACCGGCGACGTAGCGCTGGGCGAGGTCGTCGTCGGCGAACACCGAGGGCAGCCGCGGGCCCAGCGGATACGGCGAGCGCAGCCCGTCGACGGCGCCCCTCACGACGCCGCTCCCGACGCTCCGCCGAGCACCCGGACCTTATGGTCGTAGGAGAACACGAGGGCGGAGGCGTCCAGGTCGATGCGGTCGGCGGCGTCGCCGCGCTTGCCGGTCAGCGGGTCGGCGGCGTGCAGCCGGACCTCGTCGACGAGCTCCACCCCGGGGACGCGCTGCAACACGGCGAAGATCTCGCCCGCCTGCAAGGGGCGCCCGAACTGCCAGCCCCGGCCGTCGGAGCCGCCGGTCAGCGGGTCGAGGTGGGCGTACAGGGCGTTCAGCGCGGCGCGGCGGACGGCCTCGCCCTCGGCGGCGGCGAACGCGTGCACCGTCGCGACGACCGTGACGCCCTGGTAGAACGGCGGGCCCACGGCCAGCCGGATGCCGATCGGGCGCCGGTCGTCCAGGTAGCGGGTGATCCGGCGCAGCAGGTCGTCGCCTGGCACGAGCTGCTCGAACCTGAGCCGTCCGCCCGGGTCGGGCACCGCCTGCGGCACCACCAGGACGCGCACCGCGCCCGTGCCCGCCTCGTCCACGGGCAGGCAGCGGATCCGGGCGGTGTCGGGCGCGGCGCGGCGGGCCAGCTCCTCGTAGTCGCGCGCGGTCACGGCACGGTCCTGGGCGCGCAGCGCGACGGGGGTGCGCCGTTTGGCCTCGTCCAGCGTCTCGGCGTCGACCCCGCCACGCGCGGCCTCCCGGTTCTCGACCTGCGCGACATACGGGACGGACGTGCGCAGCACGCTCAACGCCCCGCGCGCCACGTTGCCGGTGCGTCCGCCGCCCGTCCGGTACCGGCGCGCGCGCAGCACCGCGCCCTTGTCCGGGACGGCACCGTACTGCCGGAGCCCCCCGTCCGGGGTCCGGACCGCGGGGCCGAACGAGATCTCGCCGGTCGCCGCGTCCAGCCGGAAGTGCGGGTCGGCGGGCCCGGACGCGGCGAAATGCTCCACCGCCTCCCATTCCCGCCAGCCCTCACCGTCGGACGACTCCAGCACCAGCGAAGGGTCGCCGACCACCACGGGGGCGTGCTCCGTCCGGAACCGCTCCCCCGGGACGCCCGCGGCCTCGCCGAGCGTCTCGTCCCGGACCGTCTCGGCGTGGACGGCCCCGGTCGTGCCGCCGACCGTCGCCGCCTCCGCCTGCTTGACGGTCGGCGACACCGAATAGAACGGCTGGCCGGGCAGCGGCTCCGTCACCCGGCAGCGCAGCCACCCCGCCTCCTGGACGCCCACGCGCGACATGACGTGCCCGTCCGGCACATGCAGCACCACCTCACCTGACCGGTTCAGGCCGCCGGTCCCGTCGGACGCGACCTCGCACTCCCGCCAGCCCTCGCCCGTCCACGCCTCCCAGCGCAGCGGCGGCTGCCGCGGGTCGACGCCGACGCCGTCGACCTGACTGTCGAGCCGGATCATCACCGCGCACGACGGGACCGCCGCCGACAGCCCGAGCGCCAGCACGTCCCCCGGACGGGGCGCGGCGGAGAAGCACGCGAAGTCCTCCCCGGACCGGACGTCGGCGGTGTGGTCGGTCGTCGCCCCGCCCTCCGGCTGCACGGCGACCGCGGCCAGCTCGCACGGCACGACCCGCAGGTCCCGCTCGGTGACGAACACGACGGCGTCCTCGTGCTCGGTGCGCCGCGTCGCGACCTCCACCCCGGCGGGCAGGACGACGTCCTCGTCCTGCGGCGCCGACAGCCAGAACGTCACGTCGGTGCGGGCGGCGGCGGGCGGCAGCAGCGTGATGCCGAGCAGTTCGAGGAACGCCACGTGGTTCTTCGCCGGCACCCGGTTCAGCCGGTACACGAGCTGGTCGACCATGTGCGCGACGGCCTCGATCAGCGTCACGCCCGGGTCGGAGACGTTGTGGTCGGTCCACTCCGGGCAGCGCTGCTGGATGTAGCGCTTGGCGTCGTCGACGAACTGCTGGAAGCGCCGGTCGTCGAGGTTGGGCGCGGAAAGGGGCATCAGCTTTCGCTCTCGGAAGACGGATCGCCGTACGGCGGGACGCCGTCGTCCGGCGGCTCCTCATGCGACGGGATCACGTAGAACGGGAAGACCAGGTTGCGCGGGTTGTTGGTGCCGCGGACCTCGTACCGGACGTCGATGAACAGCACCGACCCGTCGTCCGGCGACACGCTCACCCGCACGTCGGTGACCTCGATGCGCGGCTCCCAGCGGTCCAGGCTGCCGCGCACCTCGTAGGCGATGCGGCCCGTGGTCTCCTCGTTGACGGGCGCGAACACCAGGTCGTGGATCGCGCAGCCGAACTCCGGCCGCGTCGGCCGCTCGCCCGGCGCCGTCGCCAGCACCAGCCGTATCGCCTCCTCGATCTCCCGCTCCCCGGTGACCAGCACGATCCCGCCGGACGCGCTGACCCGCATCGGGAACCCCCAGCCCGCGCCGACGAACTGCTCCCCCATGACCGCCCCTCGCTCAAACGACCACGACCGGATGGCCGGCCTGCGTGATCAACCCGTTGACGTTGAGGGCGCCCTGAACCTGGACCACCCCGGTGAGCGTGATGCTCGCCCCCGTGAGGCTGATGTTCGCCCCCGTGAGGCCGATGGTCGGCGCCCGGAGGTCGAGCCTCGACCTGGCGTCGACCGTCGCCACCCCGCCGCTGACCATCACCGCGCGGGCCCCGGAGATGTCGACGGAGCCGTTGCTCTCCACCGTGAGGCGGGTGCCGGTCTCCCGCAGCGTGATGGACATCCGGTCGTCGCCGCTGGAGATCGTGACGCCCTGCCGGCCCGGGGCGTCCAGCAGCTCGATCCGGTTGCCGGAGCGCGAGGCCACGCTGCGCCAGTTGACCTTTCCGCCCGGCCGCGGCGCGACCACCGGCATCCGCTGGTACTTGGGCAGCCGGTCGACGCCGTTGTAGAGGCCGCCGATCACGTAGGGGTGGTCCAGGGCGCCCCGGTCGAACGCGACCAGCACCTCGTCGTTCACCTCGGGCATGAGGAGCCCGCCGCCGCCCTTCCCGCCGAACTGCACGACCCGCGCCCAGTCGCTGACGTAGTCCTTGTCCAGCCAGGGGAAGCGCAGCTTGACGCGGCCCTGGTTCTCCGGGTCGTCGTTGTCGGTGACGAGCGCGGACACCACCCCGGGCAGCCTCGGCGCGGGCGCCGCCGAGCCGCCGGAGGCCAGCCCGAACAGCGAGCGGTCCTGGCGTCCGGACACCGTCAGCCGCGTCACGTACTCCTCGCCGCTCATGAACATGTGCCGGGCGGAGGTGACGGTGTACTTGCCCTCGAACGGCGCGCCGACGCCGTTCACCGCGACCGGAAGCCCGGGGCGCAGCTTCGGGTCGCCATGCACCTCGGCCTCCAGCTCGGCGAGGGCGGAGCCCACGTCCGCGGCGAGCGCCTTCGCGGCCCCGCGGGCCTGCGCCTGCGTCTCGTAGGGGACGCCGGTCTCGACCAGCTCGGCCTTCCCGAACGCCTTGGTCACCGCGCTGCCGGTCAGCCCGATGGACAGCTCGGGGCTCACCGCGGCCTCCGCCATCTCGGCGAACTCCCGCTTGCGCTTGGGGTCCCAGCCCCGCACCTGGACCGTGCTCGTCTGGTCCGAGGCGGTGACCCCCGCCCGGATGCGCAGCAGGTTGGCCCCGAACTCCAGGACGTACGAGTTGGACTCCGCCTTGACGCCCTTACCCGGCGCGCCCGACGCCGGCTTCGGCTTGACGTACCGGAACTTCCCCTCCGGGGAGAAGTAGAGCTCGACGCCGTTCTCCTGCGCCAGCCTCGTCAGGAACTCCCAGTCCGTGACGTTCGCCTGGGTGATCATGTCGTACTTCATCGGGGTCCGGTCGATGCGGTCGACCTTCAACCCGTTCTGCGACGCCAGCTTGCGGGCGATGTCCGAGGCGGTCATCTCCTTGTAGCCCATGACCCGCCGGTTGCGCAGCAGCCGGTGCCCCTGGTCGTGGCCCCGCACGACGGTGTACTTCCCGGTCCGGTCGGAGTCGACCTCCAGCGCGGTGACCTCCCCGGTGAACAACGGCTTGCCGCCGTCCTTGCCGACGACCAGCGCCCGCAGCACCACCTCGGACCCGAGCGTCGCCCGGACGTCCGCCAGCAGCTCCCGCTCCTTGTCCCGGAAGGTCAGCTGGAAGGCGGCGGGCAGGTTCACGCTCGTGTCCACCCACGCCTCGACCAGCTTCGCCTCCAGCGCGCTCGGCAGCCTGCGGTCGTCGATGGTCACTTGAAGCTCGTTGGTGTAGCTCACGACTCCCCCTCTAGACCCGGATCTCGTCGGCGGCGGGGAGCAGCAGCTCACGTCCCGGCGCCAGCCGCATCGGGTCATCGATCTCGTTCGCCTCGGCGATCACCCGCCAGGCCGTCGCGTCGCCGTACTCCCGCCACGCCAGCGACTGCAGCGAGTCGCCCGCCACCAGCCGGTGGACGCTGCGCGCCGTCAACGCCCCCGAGGTCGGATTCTGCTTGGGCGTGTCCTGCGGGATCTCCTCCAGCGAGACCCTGCACGTCGCGCGGATCGGCACCCCCGTGGAACTGAACAGCGTGTAGGACGCGCTCACCTGCCGCACGTACGCCACGAACCGCACGGTCGTGAACTCGCCCCACTCGAAGAGCACCCACGGCGGCGACGCCCGGTCCGGCAGGCTGGACGGCGCCGCCCGCAGGCACGAGAACAGCGTCTCCACCTCGTCGCGGACCTTGCTCGCGCCCGGCTTGTCCGAGGAGTCGAGGAAGATCTCCACATCGAGGCTCTGCTGCTCGGTGCCGAGGAACTCCACCTCCGCCCCGGCCCGCGTCGCGACCGCCGGGCTGGACCGCCAGTTCGCCGACTTGGTCAGTTCGAGCGACGCCGGGTTGAACTGGAACTTGACCACCTTCATCAGCGCGCCGGGCCGCGTCCCCTTGCCCGCGGGCGGGTTGTGGATGCTGAGCTTCGCCCGGACGTGGCTCGCCTTGCCCTTCATCAGCTCATGAACCCGTGGTGCGCGATCTCCAGGACCTCCGTCGCCACCGCCGGGCTCTCGGGGTTCAGCGTCGGGCCCGTCCAGCTCACCGGCACCACCTCAAGCAGCTTCCACCGCGCCACCACGGACCCGTCGAGCCGCAACGCCTCGATCTCCGCCGTCGGCCGCTCGACCCCCGTGGAGACCGAGGAGATCCACGCCGTCACCTTCACCGTCTCCTTGGTGAGCGGCCTGGTCAGCCGGACGTTGGAGTGCCGCACCCGGGAGGGCAGCTGCCACACGTGCCCGTTGTTGCCGCCTTCCTCCCGCTGCTCGATGTCCACCTGGGCGGAAAGGCCGTCGCAACCGTTGAAATCCCCCAGGCTCTCGCCGTCGATGGTGAGCCGGAAGCAGATCGTCGTACCGGGATCCTCTTTGGACATCGTGCGCTCCGTTCGTTAGTACCGCGGGTCGTGCAGCCGCCCGACCCGCTCCCGCTCCATCCGCAACTCCGCCCGCAGCAACCGCGAAAGCGGGCCCAGCAGGTGGCGGGCCAGCTCGTCCGTGTCCATCTCCTCGGGACGGCGGGCGCCCGTCCGTCGTCGGTCGCGACGCTCGCCGTCCCGGCGTTCCTCGTCGCGGTGGTCCTCGTCCCGCCGCTCCACCGGCTGCGCCGCCGTTCCCTGCGGCGTCCGCGGCTGGGGCGCCGGCGGATCCGGGAGGCGCGGCGCCGGATCCGGCTCCACCGACCGTTCCGGGACCGGCATCCGGCGCTGCACCGGCAGTCTTGGTGCGAGCCCAGTGGCCTCTTGGACATGGGCGGTGATCGGAGAGACCACCGGACTCGCGATGGGCGTCCCCGGAGCGGGATCATCTCCGGGCGCCCGGCCGACCGGGCCAGGTGACGCGGTGGAGGTTGGGTTCACCGCGACACGCCGGACCGGCGGCCGCACAGGGGCGACCGGCCGAGCCGCACCAGCGGCCTCGACCCGCCGCAGGGGGACGGGAGACGCCACCGCGCCCGAACCCCGGCGATCAGACTTCCGAACACTCCGCTGGACGACGGGACCGGACGTCCGCCAGACCGGACGAACAGCACCCGCCGCACGCCGCGTCGGCGCAGACTCCGAACCGGACGGCCCCACTCTTGGGGCCGCGACCCCGCGCGGTGGTCCGCCTCCGTCCACACCGACGACGGCCCGACGCTCAACACGCACAGGCACCGACGGACGGGATCCCCTTCCCACCCCCGAACCACGTGGCCGAGACCCGGGCGAGCTGGCGTCCGAAACCTGATCGCGTGATGGAGATGCGGGCGGAGTGGTGGTGTTCGAGGCCGAGCCACGTGGCGCGGACGAAGTGGCGCCCCGAGCCCACGCGCGTGGCGGTGACGTGGGCGGCGGCGGGGTGGGGCTCGGGACGGGGCGGTGAGGTGAGGGTGGGACGGCGTTGAGGGTCGTCGGCTCCGCCGGGGTTGGCGGCTCCGGCGGGGTTGGCGGTGAGGCGGCGCTCGTCCGTGAGGTGGGGAGCGTCGCTTCCGGGCCTGGCTCCGAAGGCTGGACCGGCGCACCCAGGCCCACCCGACGCGTCGACCCGACGACCGGCGGAAGGCCCGGAATCCGAGACGCCGCCCGAGCCGTCCTCGCGGGGCCGGGATCAGCATGACCTTCGCCGGACGGCCTCGCCGTTTCGCGCTGAACCGGAGGTTCCGCATGTCGCGCCACTGGAATCTCGGCGGACGGTACGGACGGTGGCGCGGTTGGAGGAAGGGACGGCTGCGCAGCTGGCGCCGGAGCGGCGCTCGGCCCGCCGTCTGAGGTGATCTTCGCCTCCGGTGCCTTGCCCTTCCGCTGAATCGGACGGGCCGCACCGGCGCTCGGCGAGGTTCCGGACGGCGGACGCGTAGGCGCCCCAGCCGGCTCGTCTCCAGGGCTCTCAGCGCCACCTCGCGGAGGCAAGGGCTGAGTAGACGAGGTCTTGCGCTGAACCGGGAATCCGGTGGTCGGTGAGGCGGGCAGCGGTGCGCCCAGCCCGACACGTCGCGCGCGCGGCGAGGGCTTGGACGTGGAAGGTGCCGGACGTTCGGGCCGGGGCTTCGCTGGTCCGGCGGGCGCGGCGTCGGCTGCGTCCTCGACTCCACGCGCCGCCTTCGCCCCTGCTGATGGGCCTGGCAAGGCGGGCGGGGGGCCGTCCGGCGGCAGGCCCGTGCTCGGCCCGGCCGGGAGCTTCTGGGGTGGTGGGCCTGTCTCGGGTACCGGGTGCGCGACAGCGCGCCCCGGCCCGGCCGCCGACGCGGGCGGCGGTGTGAGCGGCGGTGTGAGCGGCGGCTTCGCGGGCGTCCCCTCGCTCGGCCCTGCCGCCAAGCGAGGAGGCCGCGCCCCAGCGGAAGACTGCGGCTCGGCGGGAGTCTGCGTCCTGGGGGGAGACTGCGTCCTGGCGGGGGTGTGCGCCCCAGCGGGAGACCGCGCCCCGGCGGGAGACTGCGCCCCAGCCGGAGACCACGCCCCGGCAGGAGACCGCGGCCCGGCAGGGGCCTGCGGCCCGGCAGGGGCCTGCGGCCCAGTAGAGGGCTGCGGCCCAGCGAAGGGCTGCGGCCCAGCGGAGGGCTGCGGCCCAGCAGGGGGCTGCGGGGCAGCGGGGGGCTGTGGGGTAGCAG
>NZ_JBIRBA010000032.1:0-115918 GCF_044326345.1 Actinomadura sp. 9N215
TCCCGGACGTCCGGGAGGCCGCTTCCGTTTCCGTGCCGGGCGGGCGCTACTTGTTCTTGTTGCGCGGGTCGCCGTGGCAGCGCTTGAACTTCTTGCCGGAGCCGCAGGGGCACGCGTCGTTGCGGTTGACGTCCGCGTACTCGTCCTTCGTCTCCTCGCTGTGGCGCTCAACACCGGCGTCGCCGTCGACGGTCGGGGCCGAGTACTCCAGCTTCGTCGGACGCTTCGGCTCGTCGAGGCCCTTCGCCTTGATCGCCGGGGCCTCCTCGGCCTCCTCGATCTCGTCGGCCGGGGCGGTGTCCACGCCGGCGTCCGCTTCGGTGTCGGTGTCGGTGGCCGACTTCGCGACCGAGACGGGCTTCGCGCCGACGGCCGGGGCCGCAGGCTGCTCCTCCACCTCGACCTCAAGGTGGAACAGGTAGCCGACCGACTCCTCCTTGATGCCGTCGAGCATCGCGTTGAACATGTCGTAGCCCTCGCGCTGGTACTCCACCAGCGGGTCGCGCTGCGCCATGGCCCGCAGGCCGATGCCCTCCTGGAGGTAGTCCATCTCGTAGAGGTGCTCGCGCCACTTGCGGTCGAGGACGTTCAGCACCACCCGGCGCTCCAGCTCCCGCATGACCTCGGCGCCGAGCTCCTCGTCGCGCTTGTCGTAGGCGGCCTGGGCGTCGTCGCGGATCTTCGCGGCGAGGGTCTCGGCGTCGAGACCGGAGATGTCGCCGTCCGCCGCCTCCTCGACCAGCTCGTCCACCGTGATCGAGATCGGGTAGAGCTGCTGGAACGCCTTCCACAGCTTGTCGAGGTCCCACTCCTCGGCGAAGCCCTCGCCGGTGGCGCCCGCGACATAGCCCGCGACGACCTCGTCGATCATGCCGCGGACCTGCTCGTGCAAGTCCTCGCCTTCGAGGACCTTGCGGCGCTCGGCGTAGATGACCTTGCGCTGCCGGTTCAGGACCTCGTCGTACTTCAAGACGTTCTTGCGCATCTCGAAGTTCTGCTGCTCGACCTGGCTCTGCGCCGACTTGATCGCATTGGTGACGATCTTGGACTCGATCGGCACGTCGTCCGGGATGTTCAGCCGGGTCATGATCGACTCGACGCGGGCCGAGTTGAACAGCCGCATCAGGTCGTCCTCAAGGGACAGGTAGAACCGGGACTCGCCCGGGTCGCCCTGCCGTCCGGACCGTCCGCGCAGCTGGTTGTCGATGCGCCGTGACTCGTGCCGCTCGGTCGCGAGGACGTACAGGCCGCCGAGGTCGACGACCTCCTCGTGCTCGCCCTTCACGGCCTCCTGCGCCTTCTCCAGCGCCTCCGGCCACGCCGACTCGTACTCCTCCGGCGTCTCCAGCGGGGACAGGCCGCGCTGGTGCAGCTCAAGGTCGGCGCGGAAGTCGGGGTTGCCGCCGAGCATGATGTCGGTGCCGCGTCCCGCCATGTTCGTCGCGACGGTGACGCCGCCCTTGCGGCCCGCCTCCGCGACGATCGCCGACTCCTGCTCGTGCTGCTTGGCGTTCAGCACCTGGTGCGGGATGCCGCGCCGCTTGAGCATCTTGCTCAGCTTCTCGGACTTCTCCACCGACGTGGTGCCGACGAGGACCGGCTGGCCCTTCTCGTGCCGCTCGGCGATGTCGTCGACGCACGCCTCGAACTTGGCCTGCTCGGTCTTGTAGACGACGTCCGCCACGTCCTCGCGGATCATCGGCTTGTTCGTCGGGATCGGCACGACGCCGATCTTGTAGGTCTTGTTGAACTCGGCCGCCTCGGTCTCGGCCGTGCCGGTCATGCCGGACAGCTTGCCGTAGAGGCGGAAGTAGTTCTGCAGCGTGATCGTGGCGAGGGTCTGGTTCTCGTCCTTGATCGCCACGCCCTCCTTGGCCTCGATGGCCTGGTGCATGCCCTCGTTGTAGCGGCGGCCGTGGAGGATGCGGCCGGTGAACTCGTCCACGATCAGGACCTCGCCGTTCATGACGACGTAGTCCTTGTCGCGCTTGTACAGCTCCTTCGCCTTGAGGGCGTTGTTGAGGAAGCTGACGAGGGGCGTGTTGACCGAGTCGTAGAGATTGTCGATGCCGAGCCAGTCCTCGACCTTCTCCACGCCGGACTCGGTGATGCCGACCGTGCGCTTCTTCTCGTTGACCTCGTAGTCGCCCGGGCCGTACTCGTCGACCTGCCCGGCGGTGCTGACCAGCTCGGCCCGCTTCAGCCGCGGGACGATCTTCGCGAACTCCGAGTACCACTTGGAGTTCTGCTCGGCCGGCCCCGAGATGATCAGCGGGGTGCGGGCCTCGTCGATCAGGATCGAGTCGACCTCGTCGACGATCGCGAAGTTGTGGCCGCGCTGCACGCACTCTTCGAGGCTCCAGGCCATGTTGTCGCGCAGGTAGTCGAAGCCGAACTCGTTGTTCGTCCCGTAGGTTATGTCGGCGTTGTACGCGGCGCGGCGCTCCTCGGGCGTCATCTGCGCGAGGACGACGCCGACCTCCAGGCCGAGGAACTGGTGGATGCGGCCCATCCACTCCGCGTCCCGCTTGGCCAGGTAGTCGTTCACCGTGACGATGTGGACGCCGTCGCCCGACAGGGCGTTCAGATACGCCGGAAGCACCGCGGTCAGGGTCTTGCCCTCACCGGTCTTCATCTCGGCGATGTTGCCCAGATGGAGCGCGGCACCGCCCATCACCTGGACGTCGAAATGGCGCTGACCGAGGACGCGCTTGGCGGCCTCGCGGGCGGTCGCGAAGGCTTCGGGGAGCAGGTCGTCCAGGGTCTCGCCGTCGGCGAGCCGCTCCCGGTACTTGTCGGTCAGCTCGCGCAACTCGGCGTCGCTCATCTCGAGGAAGTCCTCCTCGATCGAGTTGACCTGCTTCGCGATCTTCCCGAGCTTGCGCAGGATTTTGCCCTCGCCCGCACGAAGGATCTTGTCGATGACTGGCGGCACTCTCGGAGGCTCCTTGCAGATCGTGGTTCACCGCTCCAGGCGGCGCGCACACCACACGTACGATGCCATCGTAGGCGAGACCCAGAATGGTCTAGGTCACTCCGCAGCGCAATCCACAGCGCGTCCCGTTTGACTTTCCGGCTCCCGGAGAGGATCACTCACAGCATCCGGAGGGAGGCGCAGTGTCCGAACAGTCGCGCTCCGCACAGTCGCAACCGGAAGGGCCGCGGCCGGAAGAGTCGCACGGATCGCATGCGGGACGGCCGGGTTCGTGGCTCGCGGTGACCGTCATCTTCGCCGGTTTCGTCGTCGGCGGCGTGGCGCTCTGCCTGGGGCCGATGTGGGTCCTGTTCTGGGTGGGGGCCGGGATCGTCGTCCTGGGCATGATCATCAGCGGTTTCGTCCACCTGTTCGCGGACGTCGTCGTGGACGCGCCCCGTGTCATCCCCGAAATCGTCGACTACTCCTTGTTCGGTTCCCGCACTGCCAAACGCCGCGGCGGCGTGGCGGGCGAGGCACTGGACCGTCCGGTCGCCACCGACCCCCAGCAAACCCCCCACGGCTGACCGCACCCATTCAGGGACCTTCCCCTACGGGCCGCTGTGCCCGCACCAAATAACACCTGAATCAGGACAGCGACCCCACGAATAACAACAAGCCCGAAACCCCACCCATTCCGACCGTCTCCCCAGAACCCTGAGTGAAGACCAAGTCGCACACCGTGGCACCCCCAATGGGCTGATGTGTTCACGTGAGCGTCAAGTCGCACAGAGCGACCAATCACCCAAACCTGAAGCAGACGCGGTAGTGAAGCGGACGCAGATCTGGACTGAGTGTGGGCCTGGAGTGCACACGGGCCTGGAGTTGGGTGCGGACCTGGAGGGGTGCAGACCTGGAGTTGGGTGCAGACCTGGAGGGGGCGGTCGTGAGCGTGGGCTAGCCGGGAGTACGGAGTGGCCGCGGGGCGCAGAGCGGATGCGGGCGCAGAGCGGATGCGGACGTGGAGTGGGGTGGGGCGGGGTGGGGTGCGTTAGGTCGGGGTGGTGGCTTTCAGTGCGGATTCGATGAGGGCCGGAGGCAGGTCTGTCCGTTCGACGCGGACGTCGTCGCAGCCGACCCAGGCGGCGGCGCGCCAGAGGGCCGCGGCGAGGGCGGCGGCCGACGTTTCCGTGCGGGCGGACGTGCGGGTCGCCCACGGTTCCAGGGAGGCCTGGCGGGCGATGAGGGTGCGGCCTTCTCTGGCCGGGTCGACCCGGCCGAGCAGACGGCCCCCCGCGAGGAGCGGCATCGCGAAATAGCCGTGGACGCGCTTGGCCTTCGGGACGTACGCCTCCAGGCGGTGATCGAAACCGAAGACACGGGAGGCGCGGGCCCTGTCCCAGACGAGGGAGTCGAACGGCGAGAGCAAGGTCGTGGCGTGCCTGCCGCGCGGTGCCGCGTCCAGGGCCTCGGGGTCGGCCCAGGCCCGCTGCGGCCAGCCGGCGACCTCGGCGGGGACGAGCCCGGTCGCGTCGATGACCTGGTCGACCTGGTCCTGCCTGATCCGGTAGTAGTCGGCGAGGTCGCCGCGGGTCGCGACGCCGAGGGCCCGTCCGGCGCGGGCGACGAGCGCGGTCAGGCAGGCGTCGTCGTCGGGCTCGCGCGTGCGGAGCTCGTCCGGGACGGCCCGTTCGGCCAGGTCGTACACGCGCCGCCAGCCGACGCGCTCGACGCAGACGACCTCGCCGACGTCCAGCAGCCACTCGATGCCGATCTTGTGGTCGCTCCAGTCCCACCATTCGGCGCTCGCCTTGGCGCCGCCGAGCTCCTTGGTCGTCAGCGGGCCGTCCGCCTTCAGGCGAGCGCGGATCTCGTCGCAGACGCCCTCGGGCACCTTGTGCCACCGCCATCCGCGGCGCAGGTAGGCGCGGCGGCGGAACGCGAAGAGCGGCCAGTCGGCCATGGGGAGGATGGACGCGGCATGCGCCCAGTACTCGAACGCCCCACCACCGTTCAATCCGCTGCCCATGCGTTTGCGGCCAGCCTTGGCGTTGGCCTTGGCTTTGTCCTTGCGTTCGCCGTCGGCGCCGCCCCAGTAGGCGGCCTCGATAGCACCGCGTCCGACCGGGCCGAGGCGGGCGTAGGGCACCAGTTCGTGGGACCGGGCGAGGACGGAGATCGTGTCGAGCTGGACGGCCCCGAGCCGCTCCAGCATCGCCGGAACGCCCCCTCTGGGCCGCGCCCCCAGAAATCCCTGGGCCCGCAGCTGGAGCCGCCGCGCCTCGTCCGCGCCGAGTTCTACCGCCGGTGTGCCGCCTGCTGTCTCACCCACGCCCGCGATGCTACGACACAACACCGACAAAACCGGATTGCCGGTCGCGCTGACCTTGCGGACCTGCCCAGATTCCCCCAGTCCTCACTCAAAGCTCGCAGCCCAAGCCCTGCTCGTGCGCGGGCCCAACCCCCTACTCTGGCGCCGGTTCGGGTACGGGCTCCAGCGCCAGTTCAGGTGCGGGCTTAGCGCCGGTTCAGGTGCGGGCTTAGCGCCAATTCAGGTGCGGGCTCCAGCGCCGGTTCGGGTACTGGCTTAGCGCCGGTTCGGGTGCGGGCTTAGGTGATCTCTAGGAGTTTCTCGCGGACGGCGTAGACGACTGCCTCCATCCGGGAGTGCAGTTGGAGCTTCTCCAGGATGTTGCGGACGTGGTTCTTCACGGTGTTCTCGGAGATGAACAGTTCGCGGGCGATCTCCCGGTTGCCGAGGCCGCGGGCGACGAGCCGCAGCACCTCCATCTCGCGCTCGGTGAGGCGCGGCGCGGGGACCTGCTGGGTGCGCTCCTCGCTGCGCTTGGCCAGCGCGGCGAACTCGGTGATGAGCTTGGACGCCATCGACGGGCTGATCAGCGACTGCCCGCCGTGCACCGCCCGGACGGCCTGCGGCACCTCGTCGATCGAGATCTCCTTGAGCAGGTAGCCGCTGGCCCCCGCCTTGATCGCCTCGAAGAGATCCTCCTCCTCGTCGCTGATGGTCAGCATGACGATCTTCGCGCTGGGCGCGGCGTCCTTGATCGCGGTGCAGGCCTCGATGCCGCTGCGGCGCGGCATCCGGATGTCCATCAGGACGACGTCGGGCAGCAGGTCGCCGGCCATCTCGACGGCCTCGTGACCGTCGCCGCCCTCGCCGATGACCTCGATGTCCTCCTCGCCTTGGAGGACCATCTCCAGACCCCTGCGGAACAGCGCATGGTCGTCGACGATGAGCACGCGGATCGGGTCGGCCGTCCCGGCCGGCTGGACCGCCTCCCGGCCGGCGGGGGCGGCGCCGGCCTGACGGGGTACCGCCGCGGCGTCGCGAGCCTCGGGATTCTCGCTCACCAGAGTCGCGGCGTGGAGGAGACGCCGCTTCCCCCCTTCACTATTCAGCGATCTGGAACCACCGGAGAGTCGCTCTCCGACGGGTCGTCCTCGGGAAGATACGGGTTCCGGGGGCGGACCCGGGGGATTTCGGACCGGGGTGTCCCCCGGTGAACTGCTGTGCGTCCCGGTAGGTTCCCGGGTCGGCCGCCGTGAGTCCAGCGACTCGCGGCAGCCCCGCCGCGGGCGGGTGACCGGGCGGATCCGGTACGGCCGGCCAAGCGGCGCCGTACCGGATTGTCTCCCGGACCACCGTGTCCGCGGATCGGCTGGTACGCCTTTTCAGATCATGACACGGTTCGGACGGTGACGTGACGCGAGTGCCGCATCACAGAACTTTCCTTTCCAACAGGTCTCCGCAGGCCACGCCCGCGCGGACGGGCCGGATGCGGAACGCTCACTCTTCGACGAGCCTGATCACTCCGTAGTCCCAGCCTCTTCTCCGGTATACGACCGAGCGATGCCCGGTGGTCTTGTCGCGGTACAGGAAAAAGTCGTGGCCGACGAGCTCCATCTCGAAAAGAGCCTGCTCGATGCCCATCGGCTCGGCCTTGTGGAACTTCTCGCGGACGACGACGGGGCCGTCGCCGTCCATGGTGATCGGGACGAGGTTCTCGTCCGGCGACACCTTCACCGGCTCGGGCTTGTCCGCCGCGGGCTGGTCCGCCGCTGGTCGTGGGGCGGCCGGCGGTGGTTCGGGGAGTGCTTCGGGGAGGGTCTCCATCGTCGCGAGCTTGGCGCGGCCCTTTCCGCCGTGGCCCTTGCGCCGCTCGGAGTCGCGGCGCAGCCGTGACTCCAGCTTGTCCAGTGCCAGGTCGAGCGCGCCGTAACGGTCGTCGGCGGCGGCCTCGGCCCGGATCACCGGGCCACGGGAGCGGATCGTCAGCTCGACCCTTTCGCGCTGGTCGGCCAGCCGTGGGTTACGTTCCTCGGACACCTCCACATCAACGCGGATGACCTTCTGGTTGAGCCGTTCGATCTTGGCCAGTTTGTTGTCGACGTGCCGACGGAACCTCTCGTTGACGTCGGTGTGCCGGCCCCTCACAGTGATGTTCACGCGGGACCCCCCTTCTCCCGGTTGTCATCCGGCCCTGCCCGGGATCCCTGAACCGAACACTTCCCGGACTCGATGCCCGCGCAAGGCGATCGCCTTGGCCGCGGGACGGCCGGGAACTGCTCGCTGCCCCGGGTGGGCACCACAGGACGGTGGGTCGCACCCGCCCGGCCGACCTGGTCTTCGTCCCCACATCCGCCTGCTGAGGGGCTCGCGGCGCTGTCGCCACTACTGCCCTTCTCCCTGCTCGGGGGATGTCGGACCCCCCGACGGGGCAGGACTTACCTCTAAGGCGCACCGTGATCGGTCGACGAGAAGTCGCCTTACGTGGGCCGTTTCGCCTGCGCCTGGCATCGGCTAGCCGGACCGCCTGTCGTGCTCCTGACGAGCACTGCGATCCGACGCAACCACGGACCCGGGCGGGTGCCATGTCAGGAACGCTAACCCCTTACGCCACGAATGTCAGGGGGGTGGGCCGAGGAAAAACTCACTGACCGTTATCGGAACCTGTCGCAACGGGTACCCCCGCCCCCCACGAACGCCTCACCACACGCCGTGAGCCCCGGCCCGCACGCCTGTCGCGCCCCCACGCTCCCGCAGGTCAGACGAGACTGGCCGCCCGGTGAGTTTGGGAAATCTCGACCCCCGCAACATGCGATGCGCCCCCGATCACCCCAAACACCTGACTACCCGATGTAACAAGCCATCACCTCATCAATCGTGAAGAAAGTCACCCACTCGCCCTCACTACCCCCCACACCTCACCTCCGGGGCCACGTTCCGCGCTGGCCAGCGTGATTGCGGGCCAGTTAACGGGGGTGGTGGCGGGGAGTTGCGGCAATGGTGGCGGCGGCTGCGGGGTCGGCGCCTGCGGCGCGTAGGGCTCGGGCCGCCTCGGCCAGGGAGGCGCCCGTGGTGACTACGTCGTCCACAAGGATCACCTGGTGGCCGGCGATGTCGAGTGGAGTCGCTTCTAGGGCGCCGTTGAGGTTGGTGAGGCGCTGGGCGGCCGTCAGCCCTGCTTGGTCGCCCACGCGTCTTCGTTGTCTCAGGGCGTTCACGCCGGTCACCGGTATGCCTTCGGTGCGCAGGCGGTGTAATGCGACGGCGACCGCTCCGCGTAAGGGGTCGTGACCTCGTCGTTTGGTGGACCCTCGTCTGGACGGAACCCACACCACGGTCTGCGGAGGCTCAAGCCTCGTCAGGGCGGCGCGGATCGCCGTTGCCAGTGCCTCGCCGAGCGGGACGGCCAAGGCTGTGCGACCACGCTCCTTGTAGGCGGACAGGATCGTCCGTAAGGGGCCCTCGTAGGTGGCGACGGTCCAGGGGGGCGGGAGGCCGTCCGGGGCCGTCCTCGCGGGTCTCGCGGGGCCTTGCAGAGGGATCGCGCAGACGTCGCAGAGCAGGACGGGCGCCTCGCCGCAGCCGGCGCAGCGTTCGGGGAGCAGGAGTTCGATCAGTTCGGCGAGCAGGTTCATGCGCTCGACGATGCCCGCACCGCGGCCTGGTCGTCCCAAATTCCGCGACCTGTGGATAACCCTCAGCCTGGGTAGTTGGGGTCCTTGGCCGGGGTGGGGCAGATCCAGGGGCTGTAGGAGTTGCTCGGGGCGCGCTGGCGGCAGACCTGGTCCTTGCCGGATGAGCGCGTGCCGATCAGGATCGGGGCGCCCGGGGCGGCGGCGATCGTGCGGGGTTCGCCGAGAGAGCCGACGCCGAGGGACGTGATGGCGCTGCCGCTGATCGGCATCAGGAACGGGAGGGTCTGCGAGTCGCGCTTGGCGCGGCCGAGGACGGCGAGGGTGTTGTAGTCGCGCCAGGCGAGGTCGACGGCGTCCTGGAGTTCGGAGCTCACGGGCAGGAAGGAGCCGACGTCCAGGGAGCCGTCGGGCGCGTGGGCTATGCGACCCACCTGGACCTGGGGGCGGCCGTCGATGTGGGCGATGACGGCGGCGCGGACCCCGTCGCGGGCGATGCGGAAGGCGCGGACGTCGCGGCCCCCGAGCCCCCAGTGCGCGGCGCGGACGGGCGGTTTACCACGCGGGCGCACCCAGAGCCACGATTCGTCCTTCTTGCTCTCCACGACCCACAGGGTGCCGTCGCGGCTCCAGGTCGGGGCGGTGAAATGGGCCCCCTTGTGGGCCGTGAGCAAGACGCGCAAGGGAGGCGCGCCGTTGAGGGGTGCGGCGACCAAGACCTGGTGGGCCGCATTGCTGAGGCCGGCGAACTCCCGGTAGTCGGGGGCGACGGCGGGATGGGAGAGGCGGCCTGCGGCACCGGTCACGACGGTCTGGGGGCGGTCGCCCTGCAGGGCGCTGAGGAAGCCGGACGTGCCGACGACGTAGGCGTTCTGGTGGGACCCGCCCTGCGGCACCTGCCCGTCGGGCGAGTTCGCCTCCCAGGCGTGCACGGGCTGGATGGCGTCCATGCCCTCGGGGGTGACGGCCTCGCCTTCGATCTCCAGCCGCCACCGCTTGATTTCGGAGAGTTGCCGCATCGTCCAGCTGAGCTGTGCCGACATCTGCTCCACACTGCCGGCGCGGGCTTCCTTGCTGAGGTCGACGGTGGCGACCTCCTTTTCGACGTGCACGCCGTGCCGCAGCCTGGTTCCGGCCGGGAAGGCGGTCTGGACGGCTCCGTTCAGCCAGGACGTCGGGCCGTCCAGCAGGGCCTGGACGAGCTGAGTAGGCAACGTCTGCCGGTTCACGACGGGCAGGAAGATTCCGTTCGGGACGAGGGTCTGCCGGTCGGGCGCGAAGAAGAACAGGTTGACGGTGCGTAGGGCGCGCTCTACGTCGTCTTTGGAGAGCAGTAGTCCGGTCTTGTCGTCGCCGGGCAGCCCGGTGATGCGCCAGACGCCCTGCGGGGTCTTGGCGAGCTGGAACGTGGCTTCGAGCCCCTTCGGGGAGGCGGTGTACTGGCCGTCGGTGGTGATGGTGCCGAGTTCTTCCCCGACGACCTTGACCGTCGCCTTGGCCGTGGACGACCTGACGACCTGCGGCGCGGTGATGCGGCTGGTCAGGACGGTCACGGACGGACGCAGCCCCGGGTTCCACGAACTCTGGCCGCTGAGGTACATCTTGGCGACCTCGTGGTTGTCGTCGAAGCTCGCGGATGCGGCGAGGAACCCCGAGACGATCTGCGCGGGCCCCCATTCGGGCCGCGGCTTCACCGGGATCAGCCGGACGTATGGGTCGTCGACGCGTTCGGAGCGTTCGGCGGGTTTGCCGGTGATGACCTGGCCGCCGCTGGGCACGGACGCACATCCGGCCGCGCCGAGGACGAGGACGGCGGCCGCCAGGCGGCAGATCGTCCGGACGCGCCCGGCGCCGCCCCGCGCGGTCACTCTCCGGCCTCCAGCTCGGCGAACAAGGGGCGGGCGTCACCGGCCCCTGGAGGGACGAGCGGGAGCGGGGAGCCCCTGAGTTCGGCCCCGGCCGTGCGAGGCAGCGAGAGGCGGAACTGGGAGCCCGCACCGGGCTCTCCCCACGCCTGCAGCCATCCCCCGTGCAGCTGCGCGTCCTCGCGGGAGATCGACAGGCCGAGGCCGGTGCCGCCGGTGGTGCGGGCGCGGGCGGGGTCGGCGCGCCAGAAGCGGTCGAAGACCATCTGCCCCTCCCCCGGTTTGAGCCCGACGCCGTGGTCGCGGACGGCGACGGCCACCGCGTCCCGGTCGGCGGCGACGGACACGATGATGTCCTCGCCCTCGCCGTGCTCGACGGCGTTGACGAGGAGGTTGCGGAGGATGCGTTCCACCCGGCGCCGGTCGACCTCCGCCATGCACGGCTCGCCCGGCAGTTGCAGGACGACCTTGCTGCCCTTGCGTTCGGACAGCCCCTGGATGTCGCCCACGACGCGCAAGACGAGGTCGCGCATGTCCAGGGACTCGACGTCCAGCGTCGCCGCGCCCGCGTCGTGCCGGCTGATCTCCAGCAGGTCGGCCAGTAGCGACTCGAACCGCTCCAGCTGGCTCTGCAACAGCTCCGCGGACCGTCCCACTGCGGGGTCGTCGAAGGTGTCGCGGTACTCGTAGAGCATGTCCGCGGCGATCCTGATGGTGGTCAGGGGCGTGCGGAGTTCATGGGAGACGTCCGAGACGAACTGTCGCTGCACCTGCGACAGGTCTTCCAGTTCGCCGATCTTCTCTTGCAGGTTCGCGGCCATGTCGTTGAACGATCGGGCCAGGCGGGCCAGATCGTCCTCACCGCGGACCCTCATGCGCTCTTCCAGCCGTCCGGCGGCGAGCCTCTGCGCACCTTGTGCGGCCAGCCGCACCGGTATGACGACCTGCCGCGTCACCAGCGAGGCGATCGCGGCCAAGAGCAGCACCAGGACGATGCCCACCCCGGCCATGGAGCGCCCCACGTTGGTCAGGGTCCGCTGCTCCTCCTCAAGCCGGAATAGGTAGTACAGCTCGAACTGGCCGGTCTTGCCGCCGACGATGAGGCCGCTTTCAGACGGACGCTCATCGACGTAGGAGAGCTTGCCGTAGGTGTAGGCGCGTGCACCCGCGGGCGCGTTCTTCAGCTCGTCCCGAAGCCGCCGGGGGACGCTCTCCTGGCGCAGCTCGTTGGTCGTGTACCCGTCGAAGTACTGCTCCGTCGTGTCGCGGATGTAGACCTCGTACAACCCGGACGGGCCGCTACGGGACTTCAGCCGCTCGATCGTCGAATTGAGCCTGCTGCCGTCGCCGGTCGAATTCCCCAAGTCGCGCTGGACCTGCGCCAGACCGTCGTCCAGCTGGAGACGTGCCGCCTTGACCTTTCCGTCCATGAGCGCCGACGACACCTGCTGCATCAGGAACGCGCCCAGGATCGCCACGACGACCGCCGAAATGAACAGGGTCATCGTGACGACGCGTACCTGGATCGAACGGCGCCACCTCGTGTACCCGGTCCGCGCGGCGCCCTGCAGGACGCGCTGGACCGCGCGCAGACCGCGCCGGGCAGGCCGCATCGCCCTCTTCATGTCGGCTTTCATGAGAGGTCCGCGATGCGGCGTGGCCCTGGAAGCAGGGCTTCGGGAGAGCGTTGGACGGTCATCGGCGTGTCACGGGGGATACGGCACTGACGGGATTACGGCACTGACGGGTTCACGGCCCTGACGGGATTACGGCAATGTCATGGATTCCGCGGTGTCACAGGGACACCGCAACGCTAGGCAGGGCCGGCCTTGTAGCCGACACCGCGCACGGTGACGACGATCTCGGGACGTTCCGGGTCTTTCTCGATCTTGGCGCGGAGCCGCTGCACATGGACGTTCACCAGGCGCGTGTCGGCGGCGTGCCGGTAGCCCCAGACCTGCTCCAACAGGACTTCACGGGTGAAGACCTGGCGGGGCTTGCGGGCCAGCGCCACCAGGAGGTCGAACTCCAGCGGCGTCAGCGGGATGTGCTTGTCGCCGCGCTTGACCGAGTGGCCGGCGACGTCGATGGTGATGTCGCCGATCTGGAGGGTCTCCGGCGCGGGCTCGTCGGTGCGGCGCAGGCGGGCGCGGACGCGCGCCACCAGCTCCTTGGGTTTGAACGGCTTGACGATGTAGTCGTCGGCACCGGACTCCAGGCCGAGCACGACGTCCACGGTGTCGCTCTTGGCCGTCAGCATGACGATCGGCACGCCGGACTCGGCGCGGATCTGGCGGCACACGTCGATGCCGTCCGCCCCGGGCAACATCAGGTCGAGCAGCACGAGGTCCGGCCGGGTCTCCCGGAACGCCTCGAGCGCCTTGTCGCCGTCGTGGACGAACGAAGGCTCGAAGCCCTCGCCCCTCAGCACGATGCCGAGCATCTCGGCGAGCGCCAGATCGTCGTCGACGACCAGTACACGTCCTCTCATGGCCCTCATCGTCACAAAGTCGGGGTTCGGTGGAGGGAGCCCTTTTCGTCCTCGCCGGGGCCGGCGGGTGCCGGCTCATGCGTGTCGACGGTCGGAAAGTTCTCCGCGGCGCTATGCTCCGGCCCCACCTCGCCAGGGAGAGATATGCCTTGGCGTGCAAGGTTACCCGCGTTTGCGTCGTACATGGCTCCCCCGGGATCCGGTGCGCGGCACGGAATTGTAGAGGTGACTCCCGAAACACGCGCAAGGTTGACCGGGATCGGCAGATTCCGGTTGTCCGGGAGCGCTTGGAGCGCGCCCATCTCCACCCGCCGCGCCGGTGACGGCAATCGCGGCACTTCGCCCGTGACAGGATGACCTGACCGGCGGACGGCACGAGCCCGGGACGGGACCGGGCGGGCCCGCCGGAAGACCCCGCCAGAATTCGCAGGGAGCCACGAGATGCCGGGACCGGACGGCTGGGACGACGACTCGGACGTCGACGCACAGGGCGTCCCGTTCCGTCCCATGTCCATCTCGGAGATGCTGGACGGAGCGATCGCCGGGATCCGGCGGCGTCCGCGCACGTCCCTCGGGCTGGCCGTGGGGATCAGCACGGTGATCCAGGTGGCGAGCTCGGTCGCCGCGTACTTCTTCATCGGCGACGACGCCCGCGAAGAGGTCACCCCGGACGTGCTGATGGAGTCGCTCGGCGCGCAGCTCACGCTGACGGTGATGGGGCTGCTGCTGTCGGCGTACGGGATCCTGGTCCTGTCCGGGCTGCTCGCGCCGATCCTCGGCCGGGAGCTGGTGGGCATGCCGATCGCGCCGCGGCAGGCGTGGCGGGACGCCAGGCCCCGGCTCGGCCGGCTGGTCGCCACCGCGGCGGCCGTCATGGGCATCTCGCTGCTCTCCCTGGTCTTGCCGATCCTGCCGTTCGCCTTGCTGATAGCCGCCGACGCGCATCCGGGGCTGAGCGTGCTCGCCGGGATCCTGGGCTTCCCCATCGGCATAGGTCTGATGGTGTGGCTGTATCTGCTGTTCGTCTTGGCCGTCCCTGCGGTCGTCATGGAGCGGCAGACGGTGAGAGGTGCGCTTCGTAGGGCGGTGGCCTTGTCCAAGGGCCGCTGGTTCCGGACGTTCGGGACGCTTCTGCTGGCGTTGCTGGTGACGGTGTTCATGGGTTTTTTCGCGCTGCGGATCCCGTTCCTGTTCGTGCAGCTGATTTTCTTCGGTGACTCTTCTGGCAGCGATTCGACGATGGCGGCCCTCGCCGTGGACACCCTTGGACGGATCGTCAGCTGGTCGGTCGTCCTCCCCTTCGACGCCGGTGTCATCGCCCTGCTCTACATGGACCGGCGGATGCGCCGCGAAGGCTTCGACCTGGACCTGCGTACGAGAGGACGTTCCGTCACCGCCATCTCGGCCGCCCCAAGCAACGGCCCAGAAAACGGTGACCAAAGCGGGAACGGCGACCAGGAGGAAGGCTTCATCGACCTGTGGCGAACCGGTCCGCTGCCGGCACGTCCGGGAACGGGAGCGAACCCATGACGCGCATGCACATACTGCTCGATTCCGCGACTCTCGACCCGGTGGGCAGGGACGAGGCACGCGAAATGGCCCGCCGCGAGCTGGAGAAGCAGGTTTACCAGCGCGACAAGCCGTCCTGGCTGCAACGCACCTGGGACGACTTCTCCGAATGGTTGCAGGACCTGTTCAACCGGTCCCCGTCACCGGATTCGCAAGGCAGCGGCGGTGGCTGGACGTCGATCGTCATCGTCGTCGTCATCTTGCTCATCGCCGTCGCGCTGGTCGCGTGGCTGATGCGGGGCCGTCGCAACCTGCGCTCCCGGAACGAGCCCCTGCTGGACGACGAGACGTCCACCGCGCTCGACCACCGGGACGCGGCGGAGCGTCACGCGGCGGCCGGGCAGTGGGCGGAGGCGATCCGGGAACGCCTCCGCGCGATGGCCCGCGACCTGGAGGAACGCGCCGTGCTGGCCGCGCGCCCCGGCCGTACCGCCGACGAGCTGGCGCAGGAGACGGGTGAGGCCGTGCCGGAACTGGCCGACGACCTGCGCGTGGCGGTACGGATCTTCGACGACGTCTGGTACGGCGACCGTCCGGGCACCGCCGAGGGGTACGCGCAGGTCAAGGACGTGGACGAGAAGCTGCGGGCGGCGAAGCCGAAGCCGTTGGAGGCCGACGACCTGATGCCGGTCGCCGCCGGTGAGGACGGGGGCACGCGATGGTGACGCAGACGCCCCCGCAGAGCGGGCAGGACGCGCCGGCCGGGCAGGGTGCGCCGGCGGGCGGCGAGCCGTCCGCGCGGCAGGTCGCGGGACGCCGCTGGCGGTCGGCCCGCGGCGTCGTCGCGGCGATCCTCGCCATGATCGTGATCGCGGTGATCCTGGCCGCGCTGCGCCCCTCGACGTCGGCGCAGGCGCTCGACCCGGAGTCGCCGAAGCAGGACGGCAGCCGCGCCCTGGCGCAGATCCTCCGGCAGAACGGGACGCAGGTGACCGTGGCCAGGCACGCGGACGACGCCGTCCAGGCGGCCGGGCCCGGAACGGTCATCGTGGTGACCCGCACCGAAAGGCTCACCAACGAAGACCTGGGCCTCCTCAGCAACGCGCCGGCCGATCTGCTGCTCGTCAGGCCCACGTCGTTCGCGCTGGCCGACCTGGTCCCGCAGGTGCGCAAGGACGGTCCGGCGTTCGAGGACGCCGCCGATCCGGGCTGTCCACTCCAGGCGGCGACCCTCGCGGGATCGGTCGCGTTCCACGGATCGGAGACGTACGAGGTCCAGGGTGGGTCAGCGACGGAGTGCTACAAGACCGAGTACGGCAGTCCACGGGTCGTCCAGGTGCGGAACGGTGCGAACACCGTCACTGTGCTCGGCTCGACCGCGCCGCTGACGAACCGCCGTCTCACCGAGAAGGGCAACGCCGCGCTGGGCATGAACCTGGCGAGCGGCGTTACGGGCTCCTCGGTGGTTTGGCTGGTGCCGGATCTGCCAGAGTCCGGTTCTGGGGCGGGCCAGCAGTCGCTCACCGATCTGCTGCCGTTCGGCGTCAAGCTCTTCTTCCTCGAACTGTTGGTCGCGGTCGTGCTGGTCGCGTTGTGGCGGTCCCGCCGTTTGGGCCCGGTCGTCGCGGAGGCGCTGCCTGTCGTCGTCCGTTCCGCCGAGACGGTCGAGGGACGGGCACGCCTCTACCGCGCCGGGCACGCCCGTGACCGTGCCTCGGACGCGCTGAGGTCGGGCGCCCGTGAACGCCTCGTCCCGCTGCTCGGCCTCCCCCGCAGCCGTGCGCAGGACCCCTCCGCCGCGCAGGAGATCGTCACGGCGGTCGCCCGCCGTACGACGTATGACGAGACGTACGTAGGCGCGGCCCTGTACGGTCCTGAACCCTTGGACGACGCCGGGCTCGTCGCCCTCAGCAACGTCCTCGACGACCTGGAAAGGCAGGTACGCCAGTCTTGAACCACCCAGTAGAGCTCGGGAAGGACGACGTGCCCGGCACGAGCGCAGAGAGCGATACTCCGCCGGGGCTGTCCGAGGAGACGCGGCGGCAGTCCGAGACCGCGCGCGCGGCGCTGACGGCACTGCGCGGGGAGGTCGCCAAGACGGTCGTCGGTCAGGACTCCGTGGTGACCGGTCTGGTCATCGCGTTGCTCTGCCGGGGCCACGTGCTGCTCGAAGGCGTCCCCGGCACGGCGAAGACGCTCCTCATCAAGACGCTGTCGCGCGCCCTCGACCTGGACTTCAAGCGCGTCCAGTTCACCCCCGACCTGATGCCGGGCGATGTGACCGGGTCGCTGGTGTACGACAACCGGACGTCGGAGTTCGAGTTCCGCGAAGGTCCGGTCTTCACCAACCTCCTGCTCGCCGACGAGATCAACCGGACGCCGCCGAAGACGCAGGCGTCCTTGCTGGAGGCCATGGAGGAACGGCAGGTCTCCGTGGAGGGCTCAGCGCGCGCTCTGCCCGACCCGTTCGTGGTGTGCGCGACGCAGAACCCGATCGAGTACGAGGGCACGTATCCGCTGCCTGAGGCCCAGCTCGACCGGTTCCTGGTCAAGCTGACCGTGCCCGTGCCCACGCGGGACGAAGAAATCTCTATGCTCCAGCGGCACGCGGCGGGCTTCGACCCGCGTGACCTGTCCGCGGTGCAGCCGGTCGCGGGCGCGGACGAACTGGCCGCTGGACGGGCGGCCGTCAGGGCCGTCCACCTCGACCCCAAGGTCGCGGCCTACGTCGTGGACCTGTGCAGGGCGACCCGCCAGTCGCCGTCACTCCAGCTCGGCGTGTCGCCGCGCGGCGCGACGGCGCTGCTCGCCACGTCCCGCGCGTGGGCGTGGCTGTCCGGTCGCGACTATGTGACCCCGGACGACGTGAAGGCGCTGGCCCGCCCGACGCTGCGGCACCGCGTCCAGCTCCGTCCCGAGGCGGAGCTGGAGGGCGCGACGGCCGACGGCGTGCTGGAGGGCATCCTCGCCCACGTCCCCGCCCCGCGCTGATGGCGCTGACCGGGCGACTGGGGCTTCTGGCACTGCTGAGCGCGGTGGTCCCGCTGTTCGCGCCGAGCTGGTGGACGCTGCTCATCGTGTGGGGCGTCCTGCTGCTCGGTGTCGCCGCCGACCTGGCCCTCGCCGGGAACGTGCGCGCGCTGCGTTTCCACCGTACCGGCGACACGAACGTCCGCCTCGGCGGGACGGCCAAGGTGTCGCTGATCGTGGAGAACCTCGGACGGCGCCGACTCAAGGCCCGCCTACGGGACGTGTGGCCGCCGAGCGCCGGAGCGACGCCCCGCAGCGTCAAAGTGGACGTGCCCGCCGGTGAACGGCGACGCGTAGAGATGACGTTGACGCCGACACGGCGCGGCGACCGGAAAGCCGTCACCGTCGTCGTCCGCTCTGTCGGGCCGCTTGGACTGGCCGCGCGGCAGCTTTCGCGCGCCGCGCCCTGGACGGTCCGTGCGCTGCCGGCGTTTCCGTCCCGCCGCCACCTCCCGGCCAAGCTCGCACGGCTGCGCGAACTCACCGGCGCACACGTGGCCCTCATCCGCGGGCAGGGCACAGAGTTCGACTCACTGCGCGAGTACGTGGACGGCGACGATGTCCGTTCCATCGACTGGCGCGCCACCGCGCGCCGTAACGACATCGTCGTCCGCACCTGGCGTCCCGAACGCGACCGGCGGATCTACCTCGTGCTCGACACCGGCCGCACGTCCGCGGGCCGTGTCGGCGACATTCCCCGGCTCGACTGCTCGATGGACGCGGCGATGCTCCTCGGCGCACTCGCGTCCCGCGCGGGCGACCGCGTCGACCTGCTCGCCTACGACCGGCGTGTCCGCGCCCGCGTCGAGGGAGCGTCCAGGACGGACCTGCTGCCCGCGATGGTGCACGCCCTCGCGCCGCTGGAGCCGGAGCTGATCGAGTGCGACGCCGCCGGGATGGTGTCGACGCTGATGGCCCGCGTCCGGCAGCGGTGCCTCGTCGTCCTGCTCACCGAGCTGAACACGGCCGCGATCGAGGAGGGCCTGCTGCCGCTGCTGCCGCAGCTCACCTCCCGCCACCTCGTCATGATCGCCGCGGTGTCCGATCCACGGGTCGGCGAGATGGCGGCCGCACGGGGCGACCTCGCCTCCGTCTATGACGCCGCAGCCGCGGAACGCGCGCGCGCCGAGCGCCGCCGCCTCACCGCCGAGCTGCGCGGGTACGGCGTAGAGGTCGTGGACGCGCCCCCAGAGGAAATAGCCCCCGCCCTAGCCGACGCCTACCTGGCCCTCAAGGCGGCAGGACGGTTGTAGGAGTGCCAGGCCCCCCACCGCAACCACCCCAACACTCGCGATCGCGTCCGAAGGCAGGTTTCTACGCGGACACGGGGGCGACGTCGGGGCGGAGGTCGGCGTCGCCGGTCTCGCCCTGGCGGGTGGCCCGGCGGCCCAGGACGATCACGTACGCGAGGAACGCGACCTCGGCGACGACGCCGATGGAGATGCGCAGCCAGGTGGTGTGCACCCAGCCGGTGACGAAGCCCTCGATGAGCCCGGACACGAGCAGCACGGCGACGAGGCCGATGGCGATGCTGACGGCGGCGCGTCCCTCTTCGGCGAGGGCTTGGCCGCGGCGGCGACGGCCGGGGTCGATGACCGTCCAGCCGAGTTTGAGGCCGCCGGCGCAGGCCAGGTAGACGGCGGTGAGTTCCAGGAGGCCGTGCGGAAGGATCAGCCCGAAGAAGACGTCGCCCTTGCCGTAGGCGAACATCAGCCCGCCGGTCAGGCCGAGGTTGATCTGGTTGAGCAGCAGTACGTACACGGTGGGGATGCCGAGCAGGATGCCGAATATCAGCGCGATCGCCGACACCCAGGCGTTGTTGACCCAGACCTGGAACGCGAACGACGACGCCGAATGCTCGGTGTAGTAGTTCGCGAAGTCGTGTTCGACGAGCTCACGGATTTCGTCCGGGGTCGCGATGCTCGCCTGTACCTCCGGGCTGTGGACGACCCAGATCGCCAAGGCCAGGGCCAGCAGATTGCCAAGGACGGCGTTGCCGAGCCACCACCATTTCATTCTGTAGGCGGCCGCCGGGAACGACACCGTCGCAAAGCGGGTAACGTCCCGCCAGAGCGGGGCTTGGGCTCCGGCCACCGCGGCCCTGGCCCGTGCGACGAGTGATGACAACCGGCCCACGAGCTGCGGGTCGGGCGAGCTTGAACGCACGACGGACAGGTGTGTCGCCGTCCGCTGGTAGAGCTCGACCAGTTCGTCGGCTTCCGCGCCGGTCAGCCTGCGGCCGCGGTTGATGAGCCACTCCAGGCGCTGCCAGTCGGCGTTGTGCGCGGCCACATAGGCGTCGACGTCCACCCGAGGGAGACTAACGCCTCGCTCCGTCGAACCGGCAAAATGGACGGCACCCCAGCCAATTGGAGGACCAGGACATGGCCGAACTCGTCACCGGCGAGGCCGTCGCGCTCGACATCCGGGTCGCGCGCCTGGCCAGCCGTGGCTGCGCCATACTGCTCGACCTGCTCTTCCAGATGGTCCTGCTCAACATCGCCGTCTACCTCACGGCCATGACGTCGCTCGTCGCGGACGACGCGTGGGCAGTAGGGCTGACTCTCGTCGCCGTCGTCGCCGTCCTGGTCGGATATCCGTGCCTGTTCGAGACGCTGTCGCGGGGACGGACGCTGGGCAAGATGGCCCTGGGCCTCCGCGTCGTCGCCGACGACGGCGGACCCATCCGCTTCCGGCAGGCCCTGGTGCGGGCCTTGGCGGGCGTCATCGAATTCTGGACGCTCTACGGCTCGCCCGCTCTCATCACGTCATTCTGCAACCAGCGCGGTAAGCGGCTCGGTGACTTGTTCGCCGGGACGATCGTCATCCAGGAGCGGGTTCCGACGTCGGCGTTCTTCGGTCCCGTCGCCGTGATGCCGCCGCAGCTCGCCTGGTGGGGCCGCTCGCTGGAGATGTCGCAGGTGTCGGACGAGCTGGCGATGACGGCCCGGCAGTACCTGTCGCGGTTCTGGGAGCTGCTGCCGGAGGTCCGCGACTCGCTGGGGCACCGGATCGCGTCGCAGGTCGTCGCGGTGGTGAGCCCGCCTCCGCCGCCGGGCGTCCGTCCGGAGATCCTGCTGTCGGCCGTCCTCGCCGAGCGCCGCCACCGGGAGGAGTGGCGGCTCGCCCAGCGCCGCGCGCGGCGGATGCGGCGGCTCGGCTGGACGGCGGCCTGGACCCCGGCCGCGACGCCGGTCATGGCGATGGCGGGGGCTCCGCCGTCCGGGCCGCCCCGGCAGGGTCCTCCTCCGCCGCCGCGGTTCAGTGCTCCGGCGCCGGGCCAGCCGCAGTTCCTTCCGCCGCCCAACTACGGCGCGGGGCCGTACCAGCACGTCCTGAACGCCCCTGGTCCGCCCGCTCGCGGCCCGAACCCGCCCGGCCCCTACCCGGCCTCCGGCACGGGCCCCAACGCCCCTTATCCGCCGCCTGGGGCGATGCCGCCCGCGCCGCCGCCGCAGACCCCCGGGTCGCCGCCGCATGCGCCCGGACCACCACCTCAAGGCCCGTATCCGCCGGCCCGCTGACGGGTGCCCGGATCCGGCGACAGCACGATCCGAACGGCATGCCCTGGAATGAGAACGGCCGCCTCAACGATCGCCGATGTCCACAAAGCTCCCCGCAAGGTCAGATCAAAGCAAGACGAAAAACAATTCATCGCCATTTAGGCTAGCCTATCCTAAATGAGGATAGGCTAGCCTAAAATGGCCGCCCAAGCCCTTCTATTAAAGGCCGAGACGCCACTCCACAGAAGGCCCGCCCGATGGACGGACGGTGAATGCCGTGCGGCGAACACAATGACCTGCGCGGCCAGCGGCGATCAACATGATTCCATCGAAACACGATTCTTTCGCCGAGACTCTCGTCTCGGCGGGGCCGTGGAGTCCGGCCGGTAGATCGCCTACGCAGATCGGCGCAGTCCACGTCGCGGATTCATCCAAAGAAGGAAATCCAAGTCGAAATTTCTAAGCTGGCCGGGGACGGACGGCCATGTGAGCATGTGCGTCATGGAAGGTGACAGAGAGATCATTGGGCTGCTCAACGAGCAGCTCACCGCCGAACTGACGGCGATCAACCAGTTCTTCCTGCATGCCAAGATGCAGCAGGACTGGGGGTACACGCGCATCGCCGAACACACCCGCTCGGAATCTCATGACGAGATGAAGCACGCCGAGCGGCTCACCGAACGGATCCTTTTCCTGGAGGGCATGCCGAACTACCAGAAACTCAACCCACTGCGGATCGGGCAGAACGTCCCCGAGCAACTCCGGGGGGATCTGGCCCTGGAGTTGGAGAACGTGGCGCGGCTGCGTCCCGGCATCGAACTGATGCGCGCACGCGGCGACGTCACGTCCGCCCGGATCTTCGAGGAGATCCTCGCCGACGAGGAAGAACACGTCGACTACCTGGAGACCGAACTCGGCCTCACCGACTCCCTCGGCGAGAGCAATTACCTACAGCGCCTCACCGACGCCCCCGGAGAGGACTTCACCGAACCCGTCTGAGCCCTAGCCGCCCCAGGGCCGCGATGGCCCCGGATCCACGCTGCCGGGCCTACGGCACAGCGCGCACGCAGGACACCGTCGAGAACGCGGACTCCACACCGCGTGTCCGAGTGACGCACGGTGCCGGCGGCCCGGCCGCCCTACCGCTGTGGGGACCCGGCCCCGGGTACCGCCCGGCAGCAGACTCCCATCGAGAAAAGAGCGCGACCGTGACCAACACCCAGTCCATCGCCATCGAGGACACGGTCCGCGACATCGGCACCAGGCCCGCCCCTGCGGAACCACTGGTGCTGCAGATGTGGCGGACCCCCGTCTACCAGGCCGACTGCGCCGGCGCCGCCGAGCACCTCCCGAACCTCCGGGAGCTCATCCTGGCGGCGGAGGAGACCGACAGGCGGGCCGCCGCCGCGGGCGCCGGCAACGCGATCAAGTCGTCCCAGACCATGCTGGCCTGGGACCATCCCTCGATCGACTGGCTGAAACGCCAGATACACGCCGCCGGGGAGGCGCTGGCCCACGCGGCGCTGGGCGAGACCGCCGGCGAGATCGGCGACCACGACACCCACGCCGAGGCGTGGGCCGTGGTCTGCCGGCCCGGTGACGCGCTGCGCCCGCACACCCGCCACGACTCCGCCTGGTCGGGCGTGCTGTCCGTCGTCGCGGAGCCCAGCGGCGACAGCGACGCCGGGTACCTGCAGCTGCTCGATCCGCGCCCGGCCGCCCTGCCCCGGACGGCCTCGCCCGGACCGGTCCGCTGCTCACCGGTCCCCGGCCGGATGATCGCCTTCCCGGGCTGGCAGGCCCGGTGGATGCGGGCGACCGCGGCCGACTCCCGGCTGCGGATCGCGATCGCCTGGAACATCACCTACGCCGAGCACCGGAGCCGAGTCTCATGACGCTCACCACCACCCCAGCCGCCGCCGTCACCGCCGACGCCGTCCCCGTAGCGCCCTCCCCGGTGCCCTCCTCAGGCCGCGACCGGCGCAGCTGCGGCAGCGCGGGCCCGGCCGTCCAGCAGCACTGGGGGACGCCCGTCGCCTTCGCCCCGATGGATCCCGCCGGGCTGCTGTCCCCGTCCGCCGCGGAGATCGGCGGCGCGGGTCCGGCGCTGGAGACCGTGCCGCCCGGCGGGATCATCGCCGACCTGGAGACCGCGGCCGACCGGTTCCGCGCCGCGTTCGAGGCGCTCACGACCGCCTACGAACCCGAAATCACGCCGCCCGTCGGGGACGTCGGCGTCGAAGTGCAGATCTGGCGGCACGGCTACGATCGGGCGCCCGCCCGGCACCGCGCCGACCTCGTCGCGTGGTGGGTGCTGGACGCGACCCCCGGGCCCGCGCACACCGGTTCGGGCGCCATCGCCTTCGCCGACCCCCGAGCCGGGTCGCCGATGGCGCCCATGCCCGGACGCCCCTGGGGGCGCCACCTGCTGATCCGCCCTGTGCCCGGCACGCTCGTCGCCGTCCCTGGGTGGCTCGTCTCCTCGGTCGTCCCCCTGGAACGCGGCCAGCACGTCCTGGTGGCCATCGCCTCGTCCTGCCGGTGACCACCCGCGCACGGTCCCGGCTGGAGCGCTAGCCCAGCAGGTTGGGCGGGGACTCCAGGGTGGTGAGCTCGATGCCCGGGGCCGCGAGGACGACGTCGCCCGCCAGGTGGACGGCTTCGACCTCGCCCGTGGACAGGTCCATGACCTCGTACTGCGAGACCGGGAGCGGCTCCGTCTCGGTCTCGTAGACGGACGTTCCGGCCAGGCGCCACCGCCAGTTAGTGGTGAGCGGCGAAAGGGACGGGCCGCTCACCTGGACGAGACGGACGTCGGCCTGCGCGCCCTCGTCCAATTCCAAGGAGCGGGCGACCGCGATGAGGAAACCGGGCGAGTCGGCCATGAAGCCGGACGCTCGTTCTGCGTGTTCGGTGCCCGTCTCTTCGGCGGCGCGTACCCACGCGACCTCGGGACCGGTGACGCCGCCTCGCAGCCACCAGGTCGGGGTGACGAGTTCGACGCGGATCTGGCGCCACCGTGCGTCGACGACCAGATCGGTGCGGACGCCGTCCGGACGCTGGGACGTGTAGCGCCAGCCGCCCGGGCCCGGCGCGCACTTGAAGCGCTCCTCAAGGCCCTCGCCCGCAGGCAGGCCCGTGTGCAGGCCCGTGTGCAGATCCGTGTGCAGATACGTCCCGGACGGCACGGGTCAGGACCCGATGCGCCAGGAGTGCAGGTAGTCCTCCTGGTCCTTGGTGAGCCGGTCGATGGAGATGGACATCGACGCCAGCTTGAGGCGGGCGACCTCCGTGTCGATGTCCTTCGGGACGTCGTGGACGGCCGGCGCCAGCGTCGAGTGGGCGGTCGCCAGCCACGCGCACGTGAGGGCCTGGTCGGCGAACGACATGTCCATCACGGCCGCCGGATGGCCCTCCGCGGCCGCCAGATTGACGAGACGGCCCTCGGCGAGCAGGACCAGACGCCGCCCGTCGGCCATGACGTACTCGGCGGTCTGCGGGCGGCTGCCGCGATGCACTTCGACGGCCATCTCGCTCAGTGCGCGGACGTCGATCTCGACGTCGAAGTGCCCGGAGTTCGCAAGGATCGCGCCGTCCTTCATCACGGCGAGGTGCTCGCCGTTGACGACCTCACGGTTGCCGGTGACGGTGATGAAGACATCGCCGACCACGGCGGCCTCCGCCATGGGCTGGACGGAGAAACCCTGCAACGCGGCATCGAGCGCTTTCACAGGGTCGATTTCGGTGATGACGACCCGGGCCCCTAGGCCACGCGCCCGTTCGGCCAAGCCGCGCCCGCAAAAACCGAAGCCCGCGATGACGATCGTCTTGCCCGCTAGGAGCGTGTTAGTCGCGCGTACGATCCCGTCCAGCGTCGACTGGCCCGTCCCGTAGCGGTTGTCGAACATGTGCTTGGTGTCGGTGTCATTCACCGCGACCATGGGAAACCGAAGCGCGCCTTCGAGCATCATCTGGTGCAGACGGATCACACCCGTCGTCGTCTGCTCGCAGCCCGCCTTCACTGTGCCGATCAGGTCGGTGCGGTCGATGTGCAGCGTGTTGACCAGGTCGCACCCGTCGTCCAGCACGAGATCAGGCCCCGTCTCCAACGCCTGGTGAATGTGCGCGTAATAACCCTCGCGGTCAATTCCCGCACGGGCGAACACCTCCGCGCCGTACTCCTGGACGAGCGCGGCCGCCGTGTCGTCCTGCGTCGACAGCGGATTGGACGCCGCCAGCGCCACACTCGCACCGCCCGCCTGGAGCGTCCGGATGAGCCCCGCCGTTTCGGTCGTGATGTGCATGCACGCGGCGACCTTCAGGCCGTCCAGAGGACGCTCTTCAGCGAACCGCTCCCGGATCTGGCGCAGCACGGGCATGCTCCGGTCGGCCCACTCGATCCGCTTGACGCCCTCATACGCCAGCGAGACGTCCGCAATATCGCTCATCGTTCCCCTAAGGCCCCTGAGGCAGAAACCGCCGCACGGCCATTGCGCGGCCGTGCGGCGGTCGAACGCTACCGATCTTTAGTAACGGTAGTGGTCTGACTTGTAGGGGCCTTCGACGTGGACGCCGATGTAGGCGGCCTGCTCCTTGGTCAGCTCGGTGAGCTTCACGCCGAGCGCGTCGAGGTGGAGGCGGGCGACCTTCTCGTCCAGGTGCTTCGGCAGGACGTACACGCCGAGCGGGTACTCCTCGGTCTTGGTGAACAGCTCGATCTGCGCGATGACCTGGTTCGTGAACGAGTTGGACATCACGAACGACGGGTGCCCGGTGGCGCAGCCCAGGTTCATCAGGCGGCCCTCGGCCAGCACGATGATCGAGTGGCCGTCCGGGAAGCGCCACTCGGCGACCTGCGGCTTGACCTCGATCTTCTCGACGCCGGGCACCTTGGCGAGGCCCGCCATGTCGATCTCGTTGTCGAAGTGCCCGATGTTGGACACGATCGCCTGGTGCTTCATCCGCGCCATGTGGTCGGCCGTGATGATGTTGAAGTTGCCGGTGGTGGTGACGAAGATGTCGGCGGTCTCGACGACGTCGTCCAGGGTGGTGACCTGGAAGCCGTCCATCGCGGCCTGCAGCGCGCAGATCGGGTCGATCTCGGTGACGATCACGCGGGCGCCCTGGCCGCGCAGCGCGTCCGAGCAGCCCTTGCCGACGTCGCCGTAGCCGCACACGACCGCGACCTTGCCGCCGATCAGCACGTCGGTGGCGCGGTTCAGGCCGTCGATGACGCTGTGCCGGCAGCCGTACTTGTTGTCGAACTTCGACTTGGTGACCGAGTCGTTGACGTTGATCGCCGGGAACTGGAGGGTGCCGGCCTTCGCCATCTCGTAGAGGCGGTGGACGCCGGTCGTGGTCTCCTCGGTGACGCCCTTGATCGCGGCGGCGGTCTCCGTCCAGCGGCCCGGCCTCTCCGCGATGGTGCGGCGGAGGGTGTCGAGGACGATGCCCAGCTCCTCGGGGTCGTCCTCGGTCGCGGTCGGGACGACGCCGGTCTTCTCGTACTCGGCGCCCTTGTGGACGAGGAGGGTCGCGTCGCCGCCGTCGTCCAGGATCATGTTGGGACCGGTGCCGTTCGGCCATTGGAGGGCCTGGTCGGTGCACCACCAGTACTCTTCGAGCGTCTCGCCCTTCCAGGCGAACACGGGGACGCCCTTCGGGTCGTCGACGGTGCCGTCCTTGCCGACGACGACAGCGGCGGCCGCGTGGTCCTGGGTGGAGAAGATGTTGCAGGACACCCAGCGGACGTCGGCGCCCAACTCCACCAGCGTCTCGATCAGCACGGCGGTCTGGATCGTCATGTGCAGCGAGCCCATGATCCTGGCGCCGCGCAGCGGCTTGGCGGCGGAGTACTCCGCGCGCACCGCCATCAGGCCCGGCATCTCGTGCTCGGCGAGCCGGATCTCCCGGCGCCCGAAGTCGGCCAGCGACAGGTCGGCGACCTTGTAGTCCATGCTTTCGTTGCTCCTTGGTCCGCGGATGGCGGGTCGGTACGCGAGGGTCGGCACACGCGGCGCGGAACGCGTTTCGCGGTTCCGCACGCGGGGTTGACGCCCGGGTGGGCTCCTGCGTCAACGCCGTGAGTCTAAGGGCGTCGACGGCCCGCTGGCACGGTCGGACGCGACTTTCTCACACAAATTTGTCAGAATCAGCTCCATGCGCATCACGGAGGCCGCCCGGCGGCTCGGCACCTCGCCCCGCATGCTCCGCTACCGGGAGGCCCTCGGCCTGCTGCCCGTCACCCGGGAGGCGGCCATGACCAGGCGCGGCGGCGGCCACCGCCGGTTCGGCGACGCCGAGCTGCGGGCCGTCGCGCTCGCGCTCGCGCTGGAGAAGCGCTACGACATCGGCCCGGCGGAGCTGGCGTTCGGGCTGCGCGTCCTCGCCGAGCCCCAGGTGCAGGCGCACGTGCGCGAGCTGGGCGAGCGCATCGGACGGCTGTCCGCCCCGCCGACCCGCGCGCTCGACTTCGAGAAGGAGAAGGCGATGCGCCTCCTCCGCCGCCGCTGACCGGCGCCCGGCGCCAGCCGACGGTGACCGCCACGACCGGCCTCAGCCGACGGCGACGCCGCGACCGGCGTCAGCCGGCGGCGGCACGACCGGCGTCAGCCGGGGGCGTTCTCGCCGGGGACGACGACGCCGGACTCGTAGGCGAGCATGACCGCCTGCGCCCGGTCGCGCAGGCCCAGCTTGGTGAAGACGCGGGCCACGTGCGTCTTCACGGTGTGCTCGCTGACGACGAGGCGCTGCGCGATCTCGCCGTTGGACAGCCCGCCCGCGATCAGGACGAGCACCTCCGTCTCCCGCGCCGTCAACGTCGCCAGCTCCGACGGCGCCTGCGGCCTGTTACGGCGCTGCTTGGTGAACTCGCGGATCAGCCGTCCGGTGACCTGCGGGGCGAGGAGCGAGTCGCCGCGCGCCACGACCCGGACGGCGGACACCAGCTCGTCGGCGGTGGCGTCCTTCAGCAGGAAGCCGCTGGCTCCGACGGCGAGCGCCTCGTACACGTACTCGTCCACGTCGAACGTCGTCAGCACCAGCACCCGGACGTTCTCGGAGGCGGGGAGGGAGAGGATGCGGCGGGTGGCCTCGATGCCGTCCATGCCGGGCATCCGGATGTCCATGACGACGACGTCGGGACGGCTGCGCTCGGCGATCCGGACCGCCTCGCGCCCGTCCCCCGCCTCGCCGACGACGGTGATGTCGTCCTGCGCGGCGAGCAGGGCCGCGAACCCGGCCCGGACGATCGTCTGGTCGTCGACGATCAGCACGTTGATCACCGTTGCCGCCTCGCGGGCGCGCCGACGACGCCGCTGCCGCGGACGACGTCGATGACGGGGTCAGGCACCGCCGCCGGGAGGCGCCTCGGAACCGTGTCCACGGGTGGAATTCCCTTCCCTCGTCAGTGGAAGCTCGGCCTCCACCAGGAACCCGCCCTGCGCGGCCGGGCCGGCGGAGAACCGCCCGCCCAGCATGGTCGCACGTTCCCGCATGCCGACGAGGCCATGTCCGCCACCCGGCCCGTGCAGTCCGCTCTGTCCACTGTGTCCGGGCTGTCCGCTACCGGACTCCGGCGTCTCCAGGCGGGTGCGTCCGGCGTCCACGGCGGTGGGGCCCGCGGGGTCGTCCAGTACGGCGGTACGGGAGCCGGGGTCGTCCCGGTTCAGCACCCTGGTCTGCGAGGACGCGCCCCGCCCGTCGTCGTGGACGCGGACGGCCAGCCGGTCCGGCAGGAACATCAGGTCCACCCGGACGCCGGCGCCGGGCGCGTGCCGCCGCGCGTTCGTCAGCGCCTCCTGGACGATCCGGTACGCCGACAGCTCGACCGTCGTGGACAGCCCGCGCGGGTCGCCGTGCACGGCGAGGTCGACGTGGCCGCCGGCGCCGCGGTGCTGCTCGATCAGGTCGGGCAGCCGGTCGAGGCGCGGCTGCGGGGAGTTGGCCGCCTCCGGCTCCGGCGTGGCGTCGGCGCGCAGCACGCTGAGCAGCCGCCGCATCTCCACCAGCGCGTCCCGCGCCGTCTTGGCGATCTCGGTGTAGCCGGCGCGGGCCTCGGGCGACAGGTTCTCCATCGTGTACGGGGCCGTCTCCGCCTGCACCGCGATCATGGAGACGGAGTGCGCGACGACGTCGTGCAGCTCGCGCGCGATGCGGGCCCGCTCCCGCATCACCGCCTGCTCCCGCTGGACGGCGGTGAGCCGGGTGAGGGTCTCGTTGGTGCGCTCGGCGGCCTCCGCCTCGGTCTGGCTCGCGGACTCCACGACGCGCCGCGCGTCGCCGAGCCCGATGGCCGCGAGGACGGCGATCAGGACGGCCGGGAACGGGACGTCGTCCAGCGTCGAGGTCGCCAGGTAGACGACCGCGATCGTGACCACGCTGCCGAACGCGAGGACGCCGGTGGACTGGCGGGGCAGCTGCCGGCCCAGCGCGTACAGCGTGTACAGGGCCGCGAATCCCGTGGTGACCAGCAGGATCTGCCCGGTGAGGAGGCTCGCCGCGACCGCGCCGAGCACGATCGCCGCGACCGGCCGCAGGTTCTCCCGCCGCCAGCCGAGCGGCAGCGTGGACGCGACCGCGAACCCGCCCGCGAGGCTGAGCGGCGAGTCGGCGCGCGGCGCCAGCTCGGCGAGCGCGGCGACGGTGAGGGCGAGCCCGGTGACCGGCGCGAAGTACCAGGAGCCGACGACCTCGCGCCAGGTGTTGATCCAGCGGGGCAGCGGCGCCGTCGTCCCGTCAGCGCCGGGTGAACCCGGACCGCCCGGCATGCCCGGAGCGCCCGGGGCCGGACGGCGTCCCGCGCCGCCGTTCAGCCGCGTGACGAGGCGCACCGCCAGCGGACGCAGCAGGGTGCCGATGCCGGTGAGGATCCACAGCAGCAGCTGCCCCACGCCCGCTACGATCCGGCCGGACAGCCGCCACGCGTGGTGCGCGACGGCTGGGCCGAACCCCGCGGGGCCGGGTCCGGTCCGGGCCTTGTCATCGGATGTCACCACTCAATACTGACCGTTGAGGGGGGCACTCACCTCACCGCGCGGATGTATGCGCGCCGTGCGGCTCCGTCTGGAGTACCACGCGTTTTCCCTCCTTGAGGGGGACGTGCCGGAGACCGCCGCGAACGTAGTGTTCTAACCGTGACCGCAAGGCGGCACCGTCGGCGTAGGGGGTTCGGCGGGCTGCCGCGGTCACACCAGAACCACCCGGTGTTCAGGGGTCCGGGTGGGGAGGCATGGGAAGCACCTCGCCGGACGGCCGTGGTTCGCGCCTCTGCGGAGGCACTCGCCGGTCTTGCCTGGGCTGGGGTCGACCGGCACGGCGTCGGCCGCCCGGCGAGGGGTCCCATGTTCGTTCCGACGTCCCACCGCGGTCACGCGACCGGCACGGCGGCGATGACGCCGTCAGGACGACGCCGGGGTCTCCGGGGAGTTCGCGTCCGTGTTCGCGTCCGTGTCCGCCTTGTCCAGTTTCGGCGTCGCCGTTCCGGTGGCGCTCTTGCGCGGCGCCTCGTCCAGCGCCGGCTCCAGGTAGATCAGCTTCGCCTCCGGGAACCGCGCCCGGATCTTGGCCTCGGCGGCGTCGATGCCGCGGGCCACGTCGGCGGCCGTGTCATCGTGGTTCACGGCGATCTTGGCGGCGATGAGCAGCGCGTCCGGGCCGAGGTACTCCGTGCGGATGTGGATCAGGTGGTCGACCTGCTCGACCGACTCCAGCGCCTCGATGATCGCGTCCTCGTGCTCGGGCGCGACGCCCTCCCCGATCAGCAGGCTCTTCGTCTCGATCGCCAGGATCGTCGCGACGACCGCGAGCAGCACGCCGATCGCCACGGTGCCGATGCCGTCCCAGACGCCGTCGCCGGTCGCCACCGCCATCGACACGCCGAACAGCGCGAGGAACAGGCCGACGAGGGCGGCGAGGTCCTCCAGCAGGACGACGGGCAGCTCGGGCGCCTTGGCGCGGCGGATGAACGTCCACCAGGACTGCTCGCCGCGGACCAGGTTCGACTCCTTGATCGCGGTGCGGAACGAGAACGTCTCCATGATGATCGCGACGATCAGCACCCCGAACGCCCAGCCCGGCGCCTTGACCTCCTCCGGGTGGGAGATCTTGTGGTAGCCCTCGTACAGCGAGAACACCGCGCCGACGGTGAACAGGACCACCGCGACGACGAACGCGTAGAAGTAGCGCTCGCGGGCGTAGCCGAACTGGTGCTGCTGCGTCCGCTCGCGCTTGGAGCGCTTGCCGCCGAGGAGCAGCAGCCCCTGGTTCCCCGAGTCCGCCATCGAGTGGATCGACTCGGCGAGCATCGACGACGAACCGGTGAACGCGAACGCGACCATCTTCGACACCGCGATCCCGAGGTTGGCGGCCAGCGCGGCGACGATGGCCTTGGTTCCGCCCTCAGCACTCATCTCTACGCAATCCTCGCTTTGAGCTCTTGAATGGCAGGCACCGGAGTGGGATCCACACCCAGCGCGATAGCCAAGTAAACCGTGACATAGTCAGCCAGCGCGATCAGAGTCGCGATTCTCTCCAGCGGGTGCTCGCCCTCCGCCCCGATCTCGGTGACGGCAACGCCCCGGGCGCGGGCCATCTCGGCGGACGCGTCGCACCGCTTGCGGACCTGCGGATGCTCGTCCACGTCCCGCATGAGGACGAGGTGCAGGCCGTGCTCGGGATCGTCCGCGCGGTCGCGGAAGAAGTCGTCCAGGTCGTCAGAGCCGTCAGGGCCTCCTGGGCCGGACGACGGCGTCACGCCGCCGCCGCGATGCGCGAAATGGCCGTCGAACGCCATCACCTGGTTGTGGTCGGCCTCCGGGACCTCGCCGAAGACGCCCGGGTACTTGGCGTTCTCGTTGAGCTGGCAGCACAGCCGGTACGCCGCCGTGGCCGCCAGCGCGGACGAGCCCCACACCAGGGGCACGTCGCCCATGATGTCCAGCGCCATCCGCTTGGCCGGGTTGACGAACGGCTCGCTGGACGGACGGCACCGGTACGCGACGTCTTCCAGCAGCCCCGCCGTGGACTCAAGGACCGCGTCGGGCACGTCCGCCAAACCCAGTGTGCGGGCCGCCAGGACAAGCGGGATCGTGAGGCCCCACAACGTCGAACGCGGCTGCCCCACCGAACGCACCGGGACGAACACACCGCGGCTTCTGTCGGACAGCTCCGCGAGCGGCGAATCCGTCCCGCCGACGAACAGCAGCCTGCATCCCCGGCGGGCCGCCTCCGCGGCGACCTCAAGGGTCTCCTCCGTCTTGCCCGAGCAGGACACGGCGATGACGAGGTCGGCGGCGCCCACCCAGCCGGGTAGCCGGTAGCCGCGCACCGTCGTCACCGGGACGGCGCAGCCCACGCCGCACACCGCGGCGAGGACGTCACCGGAGATCCCGGAGCCGCCCATGCCCGCGACGACGACCGCGCGGGGCCTGCCGTCCTCGGCGAGACTCGCGATGCCCGCCTCGGCCACCGCCCGCTGCGCCTCCCGCACCTGCGACGCCGACGACGCGACCTGCCGCAGCATCCCCCCGGGATCGGCCGCCTCGGCCACGGCCGCGTCGTCCAGCCGTGAGGGATCGAGCCCCGACGTCACGGAGCGGGGGTCCTGGCCTCGTCGACCAGCAGGACGGGGATGTCGTCGCGGACGGGGTAGGCGTAGCCGCACGACCCGGTGCACACCAGCTCGGCGGCCCCCTCGTCGGCGCGCAGGTCGCCGCCGCAGTTGGGGCAGGCGAGGATCTCCAGGAGCCAGGAGTCGAGCTTCAACGTCATGGCAGCGTCACTTCTCCCTCTCGGTCGCTTCTCCCGCCCCCGGGGGTCGCTCTCTCCCGCGGCCGGTCACTTCTTCCGTACGCGGTACTACGTCCGCACCCGGTCACGTCTCCGCACCGGTCACTTCTTCCGTACGAGGGCGAGGACCTCGTCGCGGACCGCCGCCATGGTCGCGTCGTCGCCCGCCTCCGCGTTGAGGCGCAGCAGCGGCTCGGTGTTCGACGGCCGCAGGTTGAACCACCACCCGGCGGCGTCGTCGCTGACGGTGAGGCCGTCGAGCTCGTCGATCGCGGTCCCGGGGCGTCCGGCGAAGGCCGCGCGGACGTTGGTGGTGGCGGCGTCCTGGTCGGCGACCTCGCTGTTGATCTCGCCCGACGCGACGTAGCGCGTGTACTCGCGCAGCAGCGCCGACAGCGGCAGTGCCTCCCCGACCAACCGACCCCGACCTACCACCTCGGCCTGCTCCCCGAGCGCGGCGAGGACGTGGAGCGCGGCCAGCATGCCCGAGTCGGCGAACCAGAAGTCGCGGAAGTAGAAGTGCGCCGAGTGCTCGCCGCCGAACACCGCGCCCGTCTCCGCCATCGTCTGCTTGATGAACGAGTGCCCGACCCGCGTCCTGACCGGCGTCCCGCCGTGCTCGGCGACGATCTCCGGGACGGCCCGCGACGTGATCAGGTTGTGCACGATCGAGGAGCCGGGGTGCTTGGCCAGCTCGCGCGTCGCGACCAGCGCCGTGATCGCGGACGGTGCGACGATCTCGCCGCGCTCGTCCACGACGAAGCAGCGGTCGGCGTCGCCGTCGAAGGCCAGCCCGATGTCGGCACCCGTCTCGCGGACCTTCGCCTGCAGGTCGCGCAGGTTCTCCGGCTCGATCGGGTTGGCCTCGTGGTTGGGGAAGGTGCCGTCCAGCTCGAAGTACAGCGGCACCAGCTCGATCGGCAGGCCCTCGAAAACGGACGGGACGGTGTGCCCGCCCATGCCGTTGCCCGCGTCCACCACGACCTTCAGCGGACGGATCGACGACAGGTCGACCAGCGTCTTCAGATGGTCGGCGTAACCCTTGAGGATGTCGCGGCGCGAGACCGTCCCCGGCTCGCCGTCATAGGCCGGGACGCCCTGCTCGATCATCTCGCGGATCTCGGCGAGGCCGGTGTCACGGCCGACCGGCCGGGCGCCCGAGCGGCACAGCTTCAGCCCGTTGTACCTGGCGGGATTGTGGCTCGCGGTGAACATCGCGCCGGGCAGGTCAAGGCTGCCGCTGGCGTAGTACAGCATGTCGGTGGAGCCGAGGCCGGCCTCGATCACGTCCGCGCCCTGGGACGTCGCGCCGCGCGCGAACGCCTCGGCCAGCGGCACGGACGACTCCCGCATGTCGTGGGCGGTGACGATCGCGCTCGCGCCCGTCACCCGCACGAACGCCGCGCCGGCCGCCTCGGCCGTCGCGGGGTCGAGTTCGTCCGGCACGACGCCGCGGATGTCGTACGCCTTGAAGATCTTGGCGAGGTCGCCCACTCCTGCTCCCTGTCCGCTGAGCCCTGTCCCAAAGAAACGGGGTTCACGAGCCTACCGGGAAGGGCGGACGCGACCCGCCGCGACGCCGCCAAGCCACCGGACGATCTCACCGCCCGCGACATCACCCCAGGTCGGGACGTGGACCGTGCCCGGAGACGTCACTCCTGGACGGGCTGCTTCCCCGCGGGCTCGGAGCGCAGCACACGCAGATGGCCGCGGCGTCCGACCTCCGTGCCCTGCCCGACCGGCTCGTGGGCCGCGCCTGGAGCGGGCTTCGCGGCCTCGCGGACGGCGTCGGCGAGGGCCTCCAGGTCGTCGGCGCTCGGCTCGGACTCCTCCTCGACGGGAAGCCGCACCAGTTCCCACCCCATCGGGGCGGTGAGCCGCTCCGAATGCTCCGCGCACAGGTCGTAGCAGTGCGGCTCGGCGTACGTGGCGAGCGGCCCCAGGACCGCGGTGGAATCGCGGTAGACGTACGTGAGCGTGAACACTGCGGGCGCCTTGCAGGCGGTACGAGAGCAGGTGCGGACGGGGCTCACGATGGCTGACCGTACCTCCCTGCCACCGGCTCCGCCACCACCCGGCCGAACGTGTCGCCGTTACCGGTGGATTTCCGAGGTAACAACTACATTCCGTGTGGGCTCCGACCCTCACCGTATGGCCATTGCACACGTGTTCGGCGAGGTGGAGGCGCGGTGGAGGTACGCTTGTGGCGTGCGATCCCGTGTGGCAGGCGTACGGCGCCGCGATCGGCACGGCCGAGGCGTTCGTGGTCCTCTGACACCCCCGCAGGCGCCCGTCTCGCGCACCCGCGCCGAACGGTTCGACGACCTCGTCGACGACGAGGTGCGGCGGCTGGGCGGCCGCTGGGGCCGTGAGCTGGCCGGGGTGCGGTTCACCGTCGAGGAGGTTCCGAGCGTCGAGCCCTCGTTCGACGGCCCGATCCCCCTCGGCCATACCGTCCTCCAGCCCCCACCCACCACCAATCAGACGTCGAGCTCCGCTCGGCCCACCGTTCCCAGTGAAGGCGACCGTCCCGTTCGCATCACGGTGTTCCGGCGTCCGGTCGAGGCGCGCGCGAAGGGCGAGGCCGAACTGGCCCGCCTGATCCGCGACCTCCTGGTCGAGGAGGTGGCCGATCTCCTCGGCCTCTCCCCCGAATCCGTCGACCCGAGCTACGACTCGCCCGACGAGTGACCGGCGACCACGATCAGCCCGGGGTCAGGGTGCCCTGGGAGTCCGCGGTGTCGGGCAGGTGGACGATGGTGGCGGCGGGCACGATCGGCAGGACGGTGAACAGGTAGTCGTCGTCCTTGCCCTTGGCGAGCGTGCGGGAGGCGTGGACGGGCCCGGAGCCGGGCTTCAGGGTGATCACGACGCCGTAGGCGGTGTCGTCCTTGGCGTCGCCGTTCGGGGCCGCCAGGGCGGTCTCTGTGGTCCGCCCGGCGGGGATCCTGATCTCCTGCGGGGCGCCCTTGCCCGTGGCGTTCATGGCCGTGACCTCGACGGTCGCCGCGCCCGCCGGGGCGGTGAGGACGAGCGAGGAGTCGAACCGGTTGTCGGCGACGATGCCAGGCCCGGACCCGGCGAGCGGGGGCGTGGACGTCCCGTAGGCGATGTCCGCGCCGCGCTCGGCGGCGAACCCGGCGAGGATCGGACGGTCCGCGACGAGCCGGATCGCGCCCGCCTTGCCCACCAGGGCGCTGTCGACGGCGAGGGACGTGACGGTCTTGGCGGGCGCGTCGAGGACGTCCTGGCCCTGCGGGGCGAACGCGCCGTCCTTCGTGATCACCTGCGTCCTGATCCTGGCGTCTGCCTCGCCGGGGACGGAGATCAGCAACCGGCGCTTTCCAGGGCCGCCGGGCACGCCGGGGACCACGACCGACGACGCGGGCGCGGGCGACCGCGGCAGCCACTCGACGCCCTCCTTCTCCCCGGCGCGGACGCGCAGGGACGCCGCGACCCGGCCGCCGCTGGCACGCACGCGCAGGGCGAGGTCGGCGGCGCTCTTGACGACGTCGCCGAGCCCCTCCGGCGCTTCGCCGATCTTCACGACCTTGGTGGTGTACGGGTCGACGCGGACGCCGCGTCCGTCGGTCGTGTCGAGCGGGCCCTCGCCGGACAGGGCGATGAGGTCCACGGACGCGGGCCTGGGGTCGACGTTGGTGAGGTAGAGGTCGAGCTCGTCGGCGGCGACGGGGCCGGGACCGATGAACCACTGGTCGGTGGCGGGTGCGGCGCAGCGGGCGCCGGCGAGGCCGCGGTCGTCGCCGCCGTCCTCGTAGGTGGTCTGTTCGGCCGCGAGCCCGCCGGCCATGGGGCCGGTGGCGCGGAGGGTGTAGGAGTCGTCGCCGGATCCGGTGTCCTTCGTCCAGGCCTGGCCGGGCGACGTCATGTACGCGAGCGCGGAGCCGCCCTTCGTCGGCGCCAGGTCGACGCGGCCGCCCTTCTGACCGGCGGGGAGGGACTGGACGGCCAGCCGTCCGTCCTCGTGGCCGGGGCAGACCAGCACCGCGGACGTGACGGGGACGTCCTTACCGTTCGCCGACGCGTCCCCTGGGCGGGAGAACGTCGCGGCCCCGTACAGGGCGGCGACGCCGACGAGCATGAGGGCGGCGGAGGCGTACCGCATGCCGAAAAGGCGCAGGAGCGTGTCCGTGTTCGCGAGCTTGTCCACGTTGATGAACTTGCGAGGGTTCAGGAGCTTGCCGGAGGCCATGAGCTTGCGGGGGTTCATGAATTTGCGGGCGTTCACGAGACCTCCTCCGGCTTCGGGTCCTCCACCGGAGGCGGTGAGTCGTGCTCGACGCGGACGTGGCTTCCCCGGCGGCGACCTCGCCGTCCACGGCCGCGCCCGCGTTCTCCCTCGCGTTCACGCCCACGTCCACGTTCGCGTCTGCGTCCGTGTTCGCCGGTGGACTTGAAGTTGTCGGCCTGCGCGCCCGGCAGGGCCAGGACGGCGACGAGCAGCACGGCGACGCCTTGGACGGCGATCCAGATGTGACGCATCGTCATAGACCTGGTCAGCTGGAACTCTCCTCCGGCGGCGGGAATGTCGTAGCCCTGCGCCCAGCCGTCCACTTCCCGTTCTTGGAGGGCTTGGCCGTTCAGGGTGGCGTCCCACCCGCCGTCGGACGGTTCGGCAAGGAGGAGGGTGCGCGTGCCGTTTCCGGGTGGGATCTGCATGCGGGCGTCGATCCGTCCTGCGGGAAGGGGCGTGACGTTAGGCCCTTCCAGAAGCATCATGCGGGCGGACGGTGTCTGGAGCCGCCACACGGCGAACGTGTCCGTGCGGCTGAGGCGCGTCAGTTCGGGCGCCGAGTCGAGAACCTCGGTGATGGGGTCCGTCTTGGGATGCGGCACCAGGATGTACTGGACGCCCATCCGGGTCAGTGCGGGACCGTCGTCGCCTTCGCGGCCCGCTGCCAGACCGGCGACGAGGTCGTCCAAACGGTCGTGGGCCGGGCCGCCGTCCGCGACTTCGGATTCACCGATGCGTGGACGGGCGTCCCTGAGGAGCGTGTAGGAGACGCGTCCGTTCGGCTCTTTGTGCAGGACGAGCGTCCTCGCCCCGCCCGCCCCGTGGACGAACGCGGGCACGGCGTCGGGGTCGAGTTTGCCCAGCGGGCCGCCCGCGCCCCCCGCCACCCAGAATCCGGCGGCGAGCACGGGGGCGGTGAGCGCGGCGAGCACGACGACCGCCCCGCCCGCCTTGTAGATCAGGTGGTTGCCCGCGAGGGCCTCGGTGGCGCGCTGGACGACCGCCGTCGCCGCGAGCAGCACCCCGGCCCCGGCGAAGATCAGCGCGACGCCGGGCCAGACGGGCGCCTCGTCCGCGCCCTTGGCGACGGTCGCGGCGCTGGTCAGGATCGCGACGAGCAGCCCGTAGACGCCCAGCAGCCAGCCCGCCATCACGGTGTAGCGGCGGCTGCGCAGCGGCAGCGCGCACACGGCGAGGGCGAGCAGACCGGCCAGGGCCCAGCGCGCGGGCGTGCCGGGCCCGCCGGGGTCGAGGGCGAGCAGGTCGGCCGCGGCGGCGGGCTCGAACCAGCGGTGCAGGCCCGCTTCGACCAGCCAGCGCGACGGGTTCAGCAGGAGCCCGACCGTCCACGGGAGCATCAGCAGCGGCGGGACGCCGAGCGCGATGACGAGGTTGCGGCGGGCGCGCCGTCCAGGACGGTCGAACAGCGCCCACACGGTCGCGGCGGCGATCACGGCGATCAGCCAGGTGAGCGGGACGAACGCCATCGCGACGGCGAGCAGCAGCGCGGCCGCCCACGCCGCCCGGCCCGCGCGCTTGCGGCGCGTCCTGACGTCGAGCGCGGCGGCCTCCGAGCGCGGCAGCCCGTACACCCGGGCGATGTTCACGGCGATCAGCGGCAGCAGGACGAGGACGACGGCGGTGCCGAGCCGTCCGCCCGCGATGGCGCCGGTGGCCGGGGGCAGCAGCGCGTAGACGGCGGCGAACCACGCCCGGACGGCGCTGACCGGGATACGGCGGGCGTTGGCGCGCGCGCGGCGTCCGGTCCGCGTCGGCTCCGTCACCAGCAGCCGGGACGCACGGTAGGCGGTGAGGCCCGCGAGCGGCACACTGCCGAGCAGCAGGACCGACACTGTCAGCCACGGCTTGCCGAGCGTCACCGTCGACAGGACGGCGAGGACCCCCACGTACGGCGGACTGCCCGCGTCACTGCCGAGCCCCACCGGATGCCAGCCGGACAGGTACTGGGCCCACAGGTCGCTAGCGCCGCCCCACGCGGGGACGAGCGCGCCGCCGCCGAGCCGTCCGGCGGCGGTGAGCAGGGAACGTTCCGCGGCGACCGCGACCGCGGCCAGCGCGAGCACGATCAGGACGCCGGGGCGGGCGAGCAGGCGCCGGATCGGGCCGGGCTCGTCGGACGGGGCCTCGTCGTCGTCGCGGTCTTCGCGTTCCCGTTCGTGGGCGGCGAGGTACTCGGAGACGGCCTCGACCGTGCGGCGCAGCACGACCCATCGGGCCTGGAAGCGCCGGACGGTGCGGTACACGCGTTTCCGGCCGTCCGCGCGGGCCGCCCGCGCCGCCCGCACCCGGCCCGGGTCGCGTAGCACGTCGCCGAGCGCGCGCAGCTCCTCGCGGGCCGCGGCTGGCTGCTTGGTGGCCGTCAGGTAGAGCGCGTGGGCGAGGGACGCCCACACGTTGCGGAGCAGCGACCGCAGCATCGCGCCGAGCGGCTGGTTGGCCAGCAGCGTGTGGACGGCGTTGCGCCGGTCGCGGCGGGCCGGATGCTCGGCGGTCATGCCGGTCTCGCGGAGCCCGCGCCGGGACGCCTCCGCGTGGTACACGACCGCGTCCGTCGCGGTCACGACCCGGTGGTCGGCGGCGTGCACCCGCCAGCAGAAGTCGAGGTCGTCGCGGAAGAGGCCGTAGTCGGCGTCGAAGCCGCCCAGCTTGTCCCACACGTCGCGGCGGACGAGCATCCCGGCGCTGCCGACCGACAGCACGTCCCGGACGCCGTCGTGCTGCCCCTGGTCGAACTCGTGCGCGTCCAGGCCCGTCTCGCGGCGTCCGGCGGCGTCGACCGTGACGCCGACCTCCCGCAGGACGCGCCGGTCGTCCCAGTCGCGGACCTTCGGGCCGAGGACGGCCACGCTCGGGTCGGTGTCCGCGGTCCGCAGCAGCTGCGCGAGCGCGTCGTGGGCGGGCGCGGAGTCGTCGTGCAGGAGCCAGATCCATTCGGTTCTGGAGCTTCCGGGGTCGTCGTCGGGGACGGGCTCGGACGCGGCGTCCTGCTGGAGCGCCTCCGCGACCGCCTCCCCGTATCCGGTGGTGCGGGGCAGCGTGAGGATCTTCTCCGCGCCGACGACCTCGGCGAGCACGGCGGGCCCGCGGTCCTGGCTCCCGGTGTCCACGGTCACGAGGCGCTGCACCGGACGCGCCTGCGTCAGCAGCGCCTTCAGCGTCTCGGGGAGCCACCGCGCACCGTCGTGCGCGACGAGGACGGCCGTGACGACATGGCGATCGAGAGTGGGGGACAAGGATCGCTCGATCTGTGGGACGACAGGTTCAGGGCAGGGCCGGCTGAGACATCAGCAGCCGTGCCGGCCCGGGGGCCGACACGGCTGATAACTGTACGCGCGGCCGTACGGGACTCGCCTCGGATCCCGGAGATCCGCGGGTCGCGCGACCGGGTCTCCCCTACCCGGCCGCCTCCCCGCGGTTTCCCGGCGACGGCGTCAGACGGCCTGGCGCTTCAGCTTGCGACGTTCTCGCTCGGAGAGACCTCCCCAGATGCCGAAACGTTCATCGTGCTGCAGCGCGTACTCCAGGCACTCCGTACGCACCTCGCACGCCCGGCACACCTTCTTGGCCTCGCGAGTGGAGCCGCCCTTCTCCGGAAAGAACGCCTCCGGGTCGGTCTGCGCGCACAGGGCGCGCTCCTGCCAGCCCATCTCTTCGCCGTCTGTGCCGTGCGCCAGCGGGATGACCACCTCGCTCACAGCGCACCTCCCTGCCCGTGGAACCCCCTGGTCAATGCCTTCCCTCCGGTTCCTTCCCCCGAGAAGGCATCGAAACTACACCGACGAAATTACACGCGTGTAGCGCCCGCCCCGTCAAGCCGATAGAGCTTTCCGGGGCGACAAAGCGGGTTATGCCGGGATGGCCGGGGAGGACCTTTGATGAAGATCACTTAAACCGGAGGGGGTTCCGGGGACGGTTCCGGGGGGCGTTCCGGGGCGGCTACTGCGGCGGCGGGGGACGGTTGTCCCGGTACCAGTCGCCGTCCTGCTGCTCGCCGGCGCCAGGCTGCGGCGGCGCGGGCTGCGTGCCCTGCGGGCCCTGCTCCTGGCCGCTACCGCCGTACGCGCGGGTCCACTCGCCCATCTCCTCCTGCTCGGTGGGCTGCTGACCCTGCTGACCCTGCTGCTGCTCGTACGCCTGCTGCTCGTAGCCCGGCTGCGCCGCCTGCTGGCCCGGCTGGCCCGGCTGCTGCTCATAGCCCTGCTGGCCCGCCTGGTAGCCGTACTGCTGCTGGTAGTCCTGCTGCTGGCCGTACTGCTGCTGGGGCTGGCCGTACGCCTGCTGGCCGTACTGCTGCTGCTCGTAGCCCGGCTGCGCCGCCTGCTGCCCCTCGGCGCCCGGCTGCTGCTGGCCGTACTGCTGGTATTGCTGGTACTGCTGCTGGCCGTAGGCGGCCTGCTGGCCGTACCCCTGCTGGCCCGGCTGCACCGGCTGGCCGGGCTGCCCCTGCTGGTATCCGAATTCGCCGTAGCCCGGTTGCATCTGCGGCTGCGGACGCGCCGGCTGCAGCCCCTGGAAGACGGTGTAGGCGAACCATCCGCCGATGCCGACCACGGCGATCTTCCCGGCGCCGATAAGGAAGACGGACAGTTTCGTGAGGGCTTTCGTGGTGTCGGAGTCGGTGAGCATTCCGGCGAGCCAGCAGATGACGCCGAACAGGGCGACGCCGCCGAGCACGCCGAGCGCTCCCATGGTGATCGTCCGGGCCTGCGGCGTGGGCGTCTCACCCCAGGTCACCAGCAGGACCGCCAGGACGAGGAGGCCGACCGTCCCGACTTGGAGGAACATCCCGTCGCGGGTCTCGACCAGGGCGCTGAGCGTGAAGGGAGCGTCGTCCCCGAGAAGCGTGATGATGCCCGCGAGCAATTGCAAACCCGCAGACGCGATCAGTACCCAGGCGGCCGGTTCGCGCAGGCGCTGGACGGCTTCCTTGTTCACGGTGAATTCTCCCAGACCGAGGCAATCCGATTACACGGCAAAGCTTTGCATACTTTATCTCCCAGGGGGGCGACCCCCTGGAACCCCCGTCACGGCCGGGGGGCCGTTTCCCGAGCCGCTGGCGCGTCTCGTGAAACGGCGCTTCCAGCCCAGGGGGCGACCCCTGTAACCCCGTCACGGTCGGTGAACCGTTTCCCGAGCCGCTGGCGCGTCTCGTGAAACGGCCCCCCGACCGTCGGGTCGTGCGACCTCCGGCGCGGGGCGCCTCCGGTCGCACGACCCGTGACCTCGGTTCAGGTCTTGTCCAAGTGGGGTGTTGTGGCTCGTCCTAGAACCCGTGGGGGATCGGGGGCGCCCTGGGTGAATAGGGTGATCGCATGAAGATCGTGGCGCTGGCGGGCGGTATCGGGGGCGCTCGCTTTCTGCGTGGGCTCCGGTCGGCCGTCCCCGCGGCCGAGATCACCGTGATCGGGAACACGGGGGACGACATCTCCCTGTTCGGGCTGCGGGTCTGCCCCGATCTGGACACCGTGATGTACACGCTCGGCGGCGGCATCAACGAGGAGCAGGGCTGGGGGCGGGCGGGCGAGACGTTCGCCGTCAAGGAGGAGCTCGGCGCGTACGGCGTCGGGCCGGACTGGTTCGGGCTGGGCGACCGCGACTTCGCGACGCATATCGTCCGGACGCAGATGCTGGCGGCCGGTTACAAGCTGTCGGCGGTGACCGAGGCACTGTGCGACCGGTGGAAGCCGGGCGTGCGACTGATCCCGATGACCGACGACCAGGTCGAGACGCACGTGGTGATCGAGGACGAGCGCGGGCGGCGGGCGATCCATTTCCAGGAATGGTGGGTGCGGCTGCGCGCGTCCGTCCCGGCGCTGTCGATCGCGGCGGTCGGGGCCGAGGAGTCCGCGCCGGCGCCCGGGGTGATCGCGGCGATCGAGGCGGCGGACGTGGTGCTGTTCCCGCCGTCCAATCCGGTGGTCAGCATCGGGACGATCCTGGCCGTGCCCGGGATCCGGGACGCGATCGCGGCCAAGACCGTCGTGGGCGTCTCGCCGATCATCGGCGGCGCGCCCGTGCGCGGCATGGCGGACGCGTGCCTGACGGCGATCGGCGTGGAGACGTCGGCCCGCGCGGTCGCCGAGCTGTACGGGCTCGGGCTGCTGGACGGCTGGCTCGTCGACGAGGCCGACGCGGACGTGCGGGTGGAGGGCATCGAGGTGCGGTCGCGTCCGCTGCTGATGACCGACGCGGACGCCACCGCCGCCATCGGACGGGCCGCCGTCGACCTCGCCTTGGAGCTGAAGCAGGAGGAGGAGGCCCTGTGAGGATCGAGGTGTTCGGGGTCTCTGGGTTGCCGGAGGTGGTGGCGGGGGACGACATCGCCGCGCTGATTCCGGGCGGGACGGTGGCGGACGGCGATGTGCTCGTCGTCACGTCCAAAATCGTCAGCAAGGCGGAGGGGCGGGTCCTGGTCGCGGACGACCGGGAGAAGGCCATCGACGCCGAGACGGTGCGGGTGGTGGCGCGGCGGGCCCATGCGCGTGGCGAGACGCGGATCGTGGAGACGCGGCAGGGGCTCGTTCTAGCCGCCGCCGGGGTGGACGCGTCCAACACGGCGCCGGGTACGGTCCTGCTGCTGCCGGAGGACCCGGACGCCTCCGCCCGCCGCATCCGCGCGGGGATGCGGGAGCGGGCCGGGGTGGACGTCGCCGTGATCGTGTCCGACACGCTCGGGCGGCCCTGGCGGAACGGGCTGACGGACGCGGCGATCGGCGTCGCGGGCCTGGAGCCGCTGAGCGACCTGCGCGGCCGGGACGACGCGCACGGGAACCGCCTCGAAGCCACGATCACCGCCGTCGCCGACGAGGTCGCGGCCGCGGCGGAGCTGGTGAAGGGCAAGCTCGACGGGGTGCCGGTCGCGGTCGTGCGCGGCCTGTCCGGGCTGGTCACGAGGGAGGACGGGCCGGGCGCGCGGGTGCTGGTCCGTCCGGCCGAGGAGGACATGTTCCGGTACGGGCCGTCCGAGGTGCTGGGGGCGCGGCGGACGATCCGCGAGTTCACAAATGATCCGGTCGACCCGGCGGCGGTGCGGCGGGCCGTCGCCGCCGCGATCACCGCTCCGGCGCCGCACCACACGACGCCGTGGCGTTTCGTGCTGCTGGAGTCGGCGGAGTCGCGGACGCGGCTGCTGGACGCGATGCGCGACGCCTGGGAGGCCGATCTGCGCCGCGACGGCTTCTCCGAGGAGTCGATCACCAGGCGGCTGCGGCGCGGCGAGGTGCTGCGGCGGGCCCCGTACCTGGTCGTGCCGTGCCTGGTCATGGACGGCTCGCACGACTATCCGGACGAGCGCAGGTCCACGGCCGAGCGCGAGATGTTCGTCGTCGCGGCCGGGGCGGGCGTGGAGAACCTGCTGGTCGCGCTGGCGGTGGAGGGGCTCGGCTCCTGCTGGGTGTCGAGCACGATGTTCTGCCGCGACGTCGTCCGCGAGTCCCTGGACCTGCCGGACGACTGGGACCCCATGGGCGCCGTCGGCGTCGGCCACCCGGCCGCGCCGCCGCGCGATCGCCCGCCGCGCAGCCCGGACGACTTCATCGAGGTTCGCTGAGCGAGGAATAGATCGCGGGCCGGGCGGGCTGATCGGTGTGTCCGGAATTTTCCGGGGGTCCGGCTCCGTGCGGAATATGACGATTGACATAGAGTGCCCCGCATGGACGCCATGAGCTCCGCGCTTCGCCGGGCGCTGGCCCGCGCGCGTGACGGCAAGACACTGGACCGATCCGAGGCCACGACACTGCTGGGAGCCCGCGGGGCGCAGCTCGACGATCTGCTCTCCTACGCGGCCCGCACCCGGGACGCCGGTCTGGACGCCGCCGGGCGGCCGGGCGTCATCACCTACAGCCGCAAGGTGTTCATCCCGCTGACCCGCCTGTGCCGGGACCGCTGCGGGTACTGCACGTTCGCGACCGTCCCGCACAAGCTGGACGCGCCCTACCTGAGCCCGGACGAGGTCCTGGAGATCGCGCGGCAGGGCGCGGAGATGGGCTGCAAGGAGGCCCTGTTCACGCTCGGCGACCGTCCCGAGGACCGCTGGAAGCAGGCCCGCGAGTGGCTGGACGCGCACGGCTACGACGACACGCTCTCCTACGTCCGCGCGATGGCGATCCGGGTGCTGGAGGAGACCGGGCTGCTGCCGCATCTGAACCCGGGTGTGCTGACCTGGCGCGACTTCCAGAGGCTGAAGCCGGTCGCGCCGTCCATGGGGATGATGCTGGAGACGACGGCGACGCGGCTGTTCAGCGAGCGCGGCGGCCCGCACTTCGGATCGCCGGACAAGGACCCGGCCGTCCGTCTGCGGGTCCTTGAGGACGCGGGCCGCACGAACGTGCCGTTCACGACGGGCATCCTCATCGGCATCGGCGAGACGGCCGAGGAGCGCGCGGACGCGATCTTCCAGATCCGGCGGACGATGCGCGAGTACGGCGCGATCCAGGAAGTCATCGTGCAGAACTTCCGCGCCAAGCCCGACACGAAGATGCGCGACACCCCCGACGCCGAGCTGGAGGAGCTGGCCGCGACGATCGCGGTGACGCGGCTCGTCCTCGGCCCGAAGGCGCGCGTGCAGGCGCCGCCGAACCTGGTCGCCGACCAGTTCGCGCTGATGCTGCGCGCCGGGATCGACGACTGGGGCGGCGTGTCCCCGCTGACGCCCGACCACGTGAACCCGGAGCGGCCGTGGCCGCAGATCGACGAGCTGGCCGCGAGAACCGCCGAGTCGGGGTTCGAGCTGCGCGAACGCCTGACGATCTATCCGGACTACGTGCGTCGGGGCGAGCCGTGGCTCGATCCGCGGCTGACCGGGCACGTCGCGGCGCTCGCCGACCCGGCGACCGGTCTCGCGCGGGAGGACGCCGTCCTTGAGGGACGTCCGTGGCAGGAGCCCGACGGCGGGTTCGAGGCGTCCGGACGGACCGAGCTGCACACCGAGATCGACACGACCGGCCGGACCGGCGACCGGCGCGACGACTTCGACGAGGTGTACGGCGACTGGGACGCGCTACGCGACCGCATGTCCGCCCCACAGCGCTTCGACGCCGACGTAAAGGCCGCTCTCGCGCGCGCGGAGCAGAACCCTGCGGGACTGTCGGACGACGAAGCACTCGCCCTGCTCCACGCCGACGGCCCAGAACTCGACGCCCTCGCCAAACTGGCCGACGATCTGCGCCGCGACACGGTCGGCGACGACGTCACCTACGTCGTCACCCGGAACATCAATTTCACGAACGTCTGCTACACCGGCTGCCGATTCTGCGCATTCGCGCAGCGCCGAACCGATGCCGACGCCTACACGCTCTCCCTGAGCCAGGTCGGCGACCGCGTGGACGAGGCCTGGGACGCGGGCGCCACCGAAATCTGCATGCAGGGCGGAATCCATCCCGACCTGCCGGGCACCGCCTATTTCGACCTCGCCCGCGAGGTGAAGCGCCGGGCCCCCGACATCCATCTGCATTCCTACAGCCCGATGGAGGTCGTGAACGGCGCGTCCCGGACCGACCTGTCGATCCGCGAATGGCTGGAGGCGGCGCGTGAGGCCGGTGTCGACTCACTTCCCGGGACGGCCGCCGAGATCCTGGACGACGACGTCCGCTGGGTGCTGACCAAGGGGAAACTGCCCACCGACCAGTGGATCGAGGTCGTCACCACCGCGCACGAGATCGGCATTCCGACGACGTCCACGATGATGTACGGGCACGTGGACAACCCGTCGCACTGGGTCGCGCACATCAAGCTGCTCCGCTCCATCCAGGAGCGGACGGGCGGGTTCAGCGAATTCGTGTTGCTGCCGTTCGTCCACCACAACTCGCCCATCTACCTGGCCGGTCTGGCGCGTCCGGGGCCGACCGTGCGGGAGAACGTGGCCGTCCACGCATTGGCGCGCATCCTCCTCCACGGCGCGATTCCCAACATCCAGACATCGTGGGTGAAGCTCGGCGACGAACTCTGCACGCGCGTCCTCCAAGGGGGCGTGAACGACCTCGGCGGAACGCTCATGGAAGAGACCATCAGCCGCATGGCCGGGTCGGAGAACGGTTCCTTCAAGCCCATCAGCGAACTGGAAGCGATAGCGGCGCGTGCGGGCCGTCCGGCCAAGCAGCGCACCACCCTTTATGGCGAGGTGCCCGCCGAACGCCTGGAGGCGTCCCGCCGCACGGACGGCATCGGCAATTTCGGGAGGCGCCTGCCGCTCGTCGGCACCTGATCAGGCGCTGCACGTCGGCGCCTGATCAGGCCACACCGCGGATACAGCTGGGCCGACGCTCGACGAGCGCGTCCGCCGAGCGGCGGAGTTCTTCCAGGACGGCCCTGACCGACGGCCGCGCGTCCGCGCCGACGCGCGTCCAGAGGACCATGCGGCGGTCGACGCGGGCGTCGGCCACGTCCCGGACGACGATGCCCTCCTCCCGCTCCGCCAGCGCCAGATCGGGGACGAGGCAGACGGCGCCGCCCCGCGCGACCATCGCGAAGATGACCATGAGGTCGTTGGAGCGGCAGCGGACGTCGGGACGGAAGCCGCCGAGCTCCACGCACGTCCGTTCGAGCAGGTCACCGTGGTTGGTGCCGACATGGCCCGTCGCCCACGGGCATCCGGCGAGGTCGACCATCCGGACCGGGCCGCCGTCCCGCGCGAGCGGATGGTCCTCGGGCAGCCCGACCCGCATGACCTCGGTGATGAGGACCTCCGCCGTCAGCTCGGGACGGCGCGGGCGCGGCAGGTGCGAGTACTCGTCCGTCAGGACCACGTCGATCTCCTGGAGCACCAGGGCCTGGAGGACGCGGTGGAACTCCTCGTCGAGGACGTCCACCACCAGCTCCGGATACGCCTCCGCCAGCCGGGGCAGCGCGGGCGCCAGGACGTGCAGCAACGCCGTCTGGAATCCGACCAGCCGCACCACCCCCGCGACCTGCCCGCTCGCCGCGAGCGCCGCCTCCTCCGCGCGCTTCGCCCGCGCCAGCAGCGCGTCCGCGTGCTCGGCGAGCACCTCGCCCGCCTCGGTCAGCCGCAGCCGCCGCCCCGCCCGCTCGACGACCGGGACGCCGACCTCCCGCTGCAGCTGAGCGAGCTGCTGCGACACCGCGGACGGCGTGTACCCGAGCGCCTCGGCGACGGCCCCGAGCGTCCCGCGCAGCTTGAGTTCGCGGAGCACCCGCAACCTGCCGAGATCCAACATAGTGAAGAGATTCTTACACAATCCCTCCAGAAACAGTCGCTGGACCTGAACGTTGGACCGGGTCAAACTGGTGGTGCGACGGAAAGAGGCGGACACCCCGCACCAACCGATCGCCCCGCGCGGGACGCTCCTCTACTGCGATCCCAAAGGACAGACCATGCTGTACGTGCTCGCCCTCATCACCGCACTCGCCGTCCTCGGCCCCCTGTTCGGCGCCGACAGCCGCGACGGCCTCGACTGGGCCCGCGACCACTTCTGGCTCCGCCGCCACCCGACCCCGGACCCGGGCCCGGTCAGAACGACCGATAGTCCCGGATCGGCAGCCGGGGGCCGCGCCTCGGCGGACGCCTGCCGGACGATTCCAGCAGCCGGGTGACCCGGTAGCGATGACCGGCGTAGGGCTCCAGCAGTTCGAGCATCCCGGCGTCGTCGACCTTGCGGCCCACCAGCGCCCAGCCCACGATGCCGGGCAGGTGGTAGTCGCCGACGGAGACGGCGTCGGGGTCGCCCACCGCGCGCTGCCTGACCTCGGCGGCCGTCCAGACCCCGATGCCCGGCAGCGACCGCAGCCGCGCCTCCCCCGCGTCCTCCTCCAGCCGTCCCGCCACGCGCGCCGCGGAGATGATCGTCCGGGCCCGGACGGCCTCCAGCCCGGCCCGATGCCACTCCCACGAGGGAATCCGGACCCACACCCCAGGCGGCGGCGGAACCCGCATATCCGGCGCGCCGGGCGCGGGCTCCCCGAACCTGCGCAGCAGGTACGCCCAGGCCCGGAAGGCCTCCTGCCCGAGCACCTTCTGCTCCATCACCGCCGGGACGAGCGCCTCGAAGACCCGCCGCGTCCGCCCGATCCGCAGCCCGGGCCGCCTGCGCAACTGCTCCCGGACGACGTCGTCCCGCGCGACGAACCCGTCCGGCTCATCGGCGTCGCCGAGTAGCTCCGGGACGCCGTCCAGCAGCCACTCCGCCCCGTCCCCCCAGGCCGTGGCCTCCACGACGCCGCCGCTCCACCGCAGCCGCAACGTCCCGGGCCCGTCCGGCGTATACGAGGCCCGCCACACGGACCCGTCCCGCCCGATCCGGAACGCCGGATCCCGCCGCCCCCGCATATGCGGCGAAAGCACCCCCAGCAAGTCAAGCGCCCCCCGAGGCCGCCACACCCGGACCAGGCCGGGGAGACGCCCAGCGGTCGCCTCCCCGGCCACACCGGACGACGAACCAGAAACATCAGACAAAGCGCTACTCACAGGTACGTCGACGGCAAAGAAGTTGCAAGCGTACGCCCGCCCGGTTCCTTGCGGCGCCGGTCGGCGATCTTCAGAGGTCGGGCGAGGCGGGAGGTCAGGCGTCGGTGGAGAAGCGGATGGCGGTGGGAGGGAGCTCCACGCCGGGCCAGACGCGGAGGCCGGGGAGGAGCTCGTTGCCGGGGCCGACGACGGCGCCGTCGCCCAGGACCACGCCGTCCAGGACGGCGCCGGGGCCCACGCGGGCGCCTCGGCTGAGGACGGAGTCGCGGACGGTCGCGCCCTCGGCGACGAACGCGTCGTCCAGGAGGACGCTGCCGAGCACGGTGGCGCCGGCCTCGACCACCGCGTTCCGGCCCACGGTGGTACCGCCGCGGACGACGGCGCCGGGCGCGACGGACGCGCCGGGAAGGGTGAGGCGCTCGCCTGGCTCGCCGGGCATCGCCGGGGAGGTCAGGGCGCCCTGGACGAGGTCGCGGGACCCCTGGACGAAGGCTTCCGGCGTGCCGACGTCCAGCCAGTAGGCCGACTCCACGTGGCCCATCACGATGGCGCCCGACGAGATGAGCGACGGGAACGTCTCGCGCTCGACGGAGACGACCTCGTCCTCGGGGATCGTGTCGACGGCGGAGCGGCGGAACACGTAGCACCCGGCGTTGATCTGGTTCGTCACCGGGTGGGGCGTCTTCTCCAGGAAGGCGGTGACGCGGCCGTCCGCGCCGGTGGGGACGCAGCCGAAGCGGGTCGGGTCGTCGACCTCGGTGAGGTGGAGGGTGACCGCGGCGCCGGACTCCTCGTGCAGTTTGACCTGCGCGCCCACGTCGTGGCCGGACAGGATGTCGCCGTTCAGGATCAGGACCGGGTCGTCCGGGCCGCAGGTGAGGGCGCGGGACGCGTTGCGGATGGCGCCGCCCGTGCCGAGCGGCTCGTCCTCGCTGACGTAGGCGAGGTCGACGCCGTGGGCGTGGACGCCGAAGGCCGCCTCGAACATCTCGGCCCGGTAGGACGTGGCGAACACGATGCGGTCGACGCCCGCCGCGTGCGCGCGGGCGAGCTGGTGGGCCAGGAACGCCACGCCGGCCGTGGGAAGCAGCGGCTTCGGGGTGGAGATGGTCAGCGGGCGCAGGCGGGTGCCCTGGCCTCCCACCAGGAGGATCGCTTCCACTCGGTTCCTTTCTCGGCCTAGCGGGTCTCGGCGTAGCGGGTCTCGGTCTAGCGGGTCGTGTCGGCGGCCCGCTGGTACGAGGCCAGGTGCGCCTTCGCGGACGCGGACCAGGAGAACTGCTGCGAGCGGATGTGGGCGGCCTCGGCCAGTTCGGCGCGGCGGGACGGGTCGTCGAAGAGGGCGGCGAGGGCGTCACCGATCTCGGCGGGCTCGGGCTCGGTGTAGGCGACCGCTTCGCCGCCGACCTCGGGGAGCGGGCCGCGGCGGGTGGTGAGGACGGGCGCGCCGCACGACATGGCCTCAAGGACCGGCAGGCCGAAGCCCTCGCCGCGGCTCGGATTCGCGACGACCAGGGCGCCGCCGAAGAAGCCGGGCAGGGCCGACCACGGCAGGTAGCCGGGGCGCAGGACGCGCAGTTCCAGCGGGACGGTGGCGAGGGCCGCGTCGACCTCGTCGTCCCAGCCGCCGCCGCCCGCGAGGACGAGCGCGGGGGCGTCCGACCGGTCCTTGCAGGCCTGGACCCAGCCGCGGATCAGGTTCGGGACGTTCTTGCGAGGTTCGAGCGCGCCCAGGTACGCCACGTAGGGGCGGCCGTGAAGACCCAGGCGGTCGGAGACGTGTTTCGTCTCCGCCTCGGACGGCCGGTGGAACACCTCGTGGTCGACGCCGTGGTAGGCCACGTCGATGTGGGTCGGGTCGGCGTGGAGGACGCGGACGAGCTCGTCGCGGGTCGCGTAGGACGGGGCGATCAGCCGGGTGGCGCGGCGGGCGGCGGTGCGGGTCGCCGACTTGATGTAACTGGTCCGGACGGGGTCGTGCACCTCGGGCTCGGCGAACAGCGTGACGTCATGGATGGTGACCACCGTGGGCAGGACCGCGCTGACCGGCATCGTGTAGGTCGGCAGGTGGATGACGTCCGCGGCGACGCGTTCCGCCACGTGCGGAAGGCCCGACTGTTCCCAGGCGAGGCGGGTGGCGCGGTGCGACAGGGTCGCCGGGCCGGCCACGACGCGCGCGCCGGGGATGAGGCCCTCGTAGCGTTCCTCGTCGGCGCGCTGGCACGCGACCGCGAGGTCGGCGCCCTGCGCGTGCAGGGCGACCAGCAGGCCGTCGACGTACCGGCCGAGCCCGCCGCGGTCGGCCGGCACGGCGGTGGCGTCGAGCAGAATCCGAGGCGCCACGGTCCACTCCCCCATCCAGCGCGGTGGCGTAGATCACCCTTTACTCTTCGAGCCTACGCCCGCCCATGCCCGCTTCGCGGGACCTCCACTCAGGCGGATCGCACCTTCTGACGACTACCTCTTGCGGGCCTGAACCAACACGATGCTGCCACGTTCGTTCGGTGCCTTGCGGTCGGCGAGCGCGACCAGCGGCGTCAGGGGCGCGGCGGCGTTGAAGCCGACCTTGCCCCCGTACGTGGACAGCGAAAGGTACAGGCGCTCGGTGGCGGCCGTGCGGAACTGGTAGCTGTGCCTGACCAGGTCTAGGCCGCGTTCGTCCATCAGCTTGCGCAGGCTCTCGTGCGTGTACGTGTGCTGGACGTGGTACTTCGCCTTGTGGGCGTCCCGCAGCTTCGGCCACGTGTCGGCGCGGCTCAGCACGTCGGCGGACATGTAGATCTCACCGCCGGGCTTGAGGACGCGCGCCATCTCGTCCAGCGACTTCCCGCCGTCGTCGAAATGCTCGATCGCGCAGACGGACAGGATCGCGTCGAACGAGCCGTCGCCGAACGGCAGGCGCAGCGCGTCGCACTCGATCAGGGCGGGGGCGTGCGCGAGCGTCCGGCCGTAGACCATCTTGCCGCGGGCCAGGTCGATCGAGACGGCGTCGGCGCCGCGCCTGCGGGCCTGGCCGGCCCAGTAGCCGTCGCCTCCGGCGACGTCCAGTACTCGCTTGCCGTGCAGGTCGCGGCCCATCCAGGCGAGGAGCGTCCCCGCCTCGCGGTACCGGCACACGTGCACCTGGTGGCCCATGAAGGCGACCACATCCGAAATCTTCATCGTCCCCAACTGTAGGACGAGTGGCGGGTCGCGAGGCCACGTTCGCCTACGCTGGGCGCGTGAAGATGAAGGCCGTCGCTGTGCGGGCCTTGCGCGTGCTGCTGGTGATGCTCGCGCTGGCCTTCTGCGCCTACAGCGTGGCGTCCCAGTGGGACGCGACGGTCGAGGCGTTCCGGCAGATGTCGTGGGCGACGCTCGTCGGCTCGCTGGCCGTGGGCCTGGCGGGGCTCTTCGTCTGGATGCTGGGCTGGCGGGAGTTCCTCGGCGGCCTCGGCTCGCCGCTGCCGATCAGGGCCATCTTCCGGATCTCGGGGATCTCGCAGCTCGGCAAGTACGTGCCGGGCAAGGTGTGGGCGCTGGTCACGCAGATCGAGATGACGCGCGAGCACAAGGTGCCGCCGGAGCGGAGCTTCGGGTCGACGCTGCTGGCGGTGGCGACGTCCACGGCGTGCGGGCTGGCGGTCGCGGCGGTGACGCTGCCGTTGACGTCCGCGGCGGCACGCGACAGGTACTGGCCGCTGTTCCTGCTGGCGCCCGTGCTGCTGGCGCTGCTGCACCCGAGGGTCGTGACGTGGTGCCTGGGGCTGATGCTCAAGATCATCCGGCGGCCGGCGCTGGAGCGGCCGGTGAGCCTCGGCGTCACCCTGAAGGCGGTCGGCTGGACGGTCCTGGGCTGGGCCTTGTTCGGCGTCCACACGTGGTTGCTGTGCATGGCGGTGGGCGGTGACGGGAATGGGCTTCCGTTCATCGCGACCGGTGCGTACGCGCTGGCGTTCGTGGCGGGATTCCTGGTGTTCATCGCGCCGGGCGGCATCGGTGCGCGGGAGGCCGCGCTGACGGTGGTGCTGACGCCGGTGCTCCCGGCGGGCGCGCCGGTCGTGGTCGCGATCGCGTCCCGGGTGCTGCTGACCGCCGCCGACCTGATCAACGCGGGCGTCGCGCTCCTCCTCGGCCGGACCCAGCCGGACGCGCGGCCGGACGCCCAGCCGGACGCCCAGCCGGACGAAGGCGGGAATGAACCGCCGTCGAAAGAGCTTGTGAGGGATACGCAGCCTACGAAGGAGGGACCGTGACGGCCCCGATCACCGTGACCGACGCGACGTTCGCGGACGAGGTCCTCAGCAGCGACACCCCGGTACTGGTCGACTTCTGGGCCGACTGGTGCGGGCCCTGCCGCATGATCGCCCCCGTGCTCGAACAGATCGCGGCGGAGCAGGACGGCAAGATCAAGATCGCCAAGCTGGACTACGACGCGAACCCCGACACGCCGACCAAGTTCGGCGTGATGGGCCTCCCCACGCTGCTCCTCTTCAAGAAGGGCGAGGTCGTGGAGCAGGTCGTCGGCGCCAAGCCGAAGCGCGCCCTGCTGAAGGTCATCGAACCCCATCTGTGAGGTTCGTGAGCACGTCGAGATAGTCGGCCCACACCGGGCCGTGGTCGACCGGGCGGACGCCGGAGCGGAGGCGCTCCGGCTCCCCCGGCGAATAGAACCGGCGCAGCGCGGCGGCCAGGGACGGGACGTCGTCGGGGGTGCAGACGAGACCGTCCACGCCGTCGCGGATCTGCGCGGCGAAGCCGCCGACATCCGTGGCGATCACCGGAAGCCCGTGCTCGTAGGCCATCCAGACGTTCTGCGACGCGGTGGCCGTCCGGTAGGGCAGGACGAGCGCGTCGGCGGCGGCGAACAGGCCCGGGACGTCGGCCGCCGGAACGTACCCCGGACGCAGATCGACGCGAGACGCCAAGTCCAGTGACTGGACGAGTTCGCGCGTCTCGTCGAGGCCGCCCCAGAACTCGCCCGCGACGGTCAGCGCGACGTCGTCCGGGCCTTCCGCGAGAGCGCGGAGCAGGACGTCCAGGCCCTTGTACGGACGGACGATCCCGAAGAACAGCAACCGCCGCCTGACCTTGGCGTCATGCTCGGGCGGGGCAGCGGACGTCGGCAGATGGGCGGGCATCTCCGCGACGCGCACTGGACGTTCCGTGAGCCCCCGCGCCAGATCGGCCTGCGCCTCGGAGTGGACGAGTACGCCGTCCACGCTGCGCAGCAGGCGCTTCATCAGCGGCTCGTCGTACGGCTTGCGCTCATGCGGCAGGACGTTGTGGCACAGCGCCACCACAGGCGCCCGATGCCGAAGCCCGGCCAGAATCCCCAGGTACGACGGCACCTGGACGGGAGTCAGCACCGCCAGGACGACCAGGTCGCGGGAGCGCAGATCACGGCCGGTGCGCCACCAGCCGTCCGGACGTCGCCAGTCGAGCCCGCGGCGGGTGCCGGGGAACGGCTCGCCCTCAGGCTCGGAGATCGTCTGCTGTCCCGGGTACAGAAACCCGGGGTACTGGGCTCGCCACGACTCGATGGCCACGTCGTGCCCGGCGGCGGCCAGCCGGTGCGCCAGCTCGGTGGTGTGGTGGGCGCCGCCGCCCTTGTACGGGAAGGCCGGGCCCACGATCGCGATCCGCATCCCGCGGCCGCTAGACGTCGCCGCGCGAGCGGACGATCAGGTCCGCGAGCAGCGCCAGCGACGCGATGATCAACCCCGTCACGAAGATCATGATGGTGTTGTTGGCGAAGTAGCCGAAGTGCACCACCATGTCGAACACGCCCTTGAGCAGCCCGATCACGATCAGCCACAGCGCGGGCGGCATCAGCACCTTGAGCGGGTTGAAGTACATCACCATCCGCAGCACCTGGAGGATGTAGCGGTAGGCGTCCTTGGTGAAGTGGAACTTCGACTTCCCGGCCCGCTTGGCGTAGTCGATCGGCAGGTACCGGACCGGGTGCTGGTTCGACAGGAACGCGATCGTGATCGTCGTCACGCAGGAGAACCCGGGCGGCAGCAGCCGCAGGTACGGCAGCGACACCTCGCGGCGGAACGCCCGCAGCCCCGAGTTCAGGTCGGGGATCTTGGTGTTGGTGAGCCGCTCGGCGACCTTCCGGATGAACCACTTCGCGGGCACGCGCAGCGCCTTGTGCGAGCCCTCCTCGCTCGTACGCGCGCCGACGACCTGGTCGACGGACGGGTCGCTGTCCAGGACGTCGACGAGCTCGGGGATCCGCTCGTTCGGGTAGGACATGTCGGCGTCCGTCCACACGACGATCTCGCCGCGCGCCTGCTGCGAGCCGATGCGCCGCACCGTGCCGGACCCGCTGTTGTGCTGGAACGCCATGACCCGCATGTTCGGGTAGTGCGGCGCCGCCTCCTCAAGCCGGGCGAGCGTGTCGTCGGTCGAGCAGTCGTCGACGGCGAGCAGCTCGTAGGACTTGCCGCTGCCGTCCATCGCCTTGGTGATGCGCTCGACCTCGTCGAGCACGTGGTCCTGCTCGTTGTAGCAGGGCAGGACGATCGTGACGTGGACGGGCCCGGCCGGCGGACCCGCGGGCTCGGGGACGGGCGCGGACTCGGGCACGTGCGCGGGCGGCGGCTCGGCGGCGCGCGGTTCGAGTGCGGGCTCGGGAACGCGCGGCTCGGGAGCGGACTGGTGCGTCGGCTCGGCAGACTGGGTGCTCACGCAGCGCGAGGATACTCGCCCGGACGGATCAGGGTCGCCTCAACTCCCGGCCCGCCGCCCCGGCGGCGGCTCGGCGATCCAGACCTCGACGGTCAGGCCCCACGTCCCGCCGGGCGCCTCGGCGAGGGTGCGGCCGTCCTGGCGCGTCCTCAGGTACAGGGCCCGTCGCGGCGTCCCGTACGGCGCGACCTCCGCCGCCTTCGCCGCCATGATCACCGGGCGCCGTCCGGCCGCGGCGATGGCGGCGGCGACGCGGTTCACGTCGGCGGGCGTGGCGCGGCCGGTGGTGCGCGCCGCGGGCACCCCGCACATGCCCCGGACGACCTGCAGGAACCGGTCGGCGGTCGAACGTTCCACGACCACGACCGAGCCGCGCGGCCCCAGCGCGTCGCACATGCCGTCGACGGCGGCGACCTCGTGCTGCTCCGTCCGCGTCGCCAGGTGGCCGCCGGACGTCAGCACGATCGGGATCAGCATCCCCGCGACGCCGGCGACCGCGACCGTCCGCACCACGCGCCGCCCGTACCCGAGGCGGCGGACGCGCTTCACCGTCCACGCGGACGCGAACACGGTGAACAGCAGCAGGCCGGGGATGACGAGGCCGATCAGCCGCCGCGACGCCCACGGATGGTCGGGCGTGATCCCGGGCCTGATCAGCACCTGCGTGGTCGTCCAGACGACCACGGCGTAGGGCAGCAGCCATTCCGGGGACCGTCCGCGCAGGAGCCGCCGCGCCAGCAGCGCCGCGCCGAGCGTCGCGAACAGCAGCGCAGGGATGCCGATGTACCAGGAGACCCAGTACAGCGAGTTCTCCGAGTACTGGCGGGTGCCGTCCACCGGAAGGTGCTGGATCCGCTGGACGGTCTCGATGAAGCGGACGTTCATCTCGTCGTCGTGCGTGGACGGCTCGCGCCGGACGGTCTGCACCAGCGGCCGGAGCGCGAACCCCAGCATCACCAGCACGGTCACGATCGCGGCCGCCCCCGGCAGCCTCCCGCGCGCGATGGCCGTACCGGCGCGGCGCAGGCGCGGGCCCGTCCGGTCCCAGCGCAGCAGCACGACCATGACCGCCGTCGCCACGACGACCGCTGCCGCGATAGCCAGCAGCGGGTCAAGGGACGGCCCCAGGTACGACAGGTACGGCCGCGACTTCGCGTAGCCCTCCACCAGCCCCGCGCCAACACCGAGCAGCAGCCCAGCACCCATCCAGTACCCGAGGACCCGCTTGCGCGCCACGTAGAGCCCGGCGAAGACGAAGACCGGCAGCACGTCCCGGAGCCCGTCGATGCGGACGAGCACGATGAGCCCGAGCGCCAGACCCGCCAGGAACGCCTTCAGGCCGGCGTGCCGTCCGTCCTCCCGCCGGACGTCGTGCAGCAGCGACAGCCCGCCCAGCAGCAGCACGATCGCGGGCAGCTCGCTGAACGTGCTGCGCGACACGTAGAGCATCGGCAGCGTCAGCGCCAGCAGCAACGCCCCGGCCGGCGCCCAGCGCGGCCCGGCGAGCCGCGCCACCAGCCCGGCGAACGCGAGCACGCAGCACGCGCCGAGCAGGGGCGCCATCAGCAGCATGCCGTGCGTGCCGCCGAGCCAGCCGCCGAGCGCCAGCACCAGCGGCAGCCCGGCCATGAACTGCGGGACGACCGCGCCGTCGTGCTGGTAGAACGCGGGGCTCTCGAAGTCCAGCGCCCGGTCGGGGCCGCCGAACGCCCCCTCCGTCAGCGGGATCGGCAGCGACCCCTCGTTCTTCAGCCACGTCGCGAACTGCACGTAGGACGCCGGGTCGCGCCGGACGATGATCTGCTCCGAGACCATGACGACCTGGAGCACCAGGAACGCCACCGTGATCGCGAGGACGGCGGCGACCGTCCACCAGGGCACGTCGGGTGTCGCCGTCCGGCCGCGCATGCCCCACCACAGGACGACCGCCGCGACCGGCACGAACAGCACGATCGCCGGGACCGGACGGAACACGCCCGCCATCAGCAGCGGCAGCGAAACGGACAACCACGCCGTGATGAGCAGTGCCGGGGCCAGCGTGACCCGCACGAGCAGCCGACCCGCGTCCATGATTCCGCCCCGTGGAAGACTCCCTGGTTCCGTGCGGAGCGTAGCGGCCCCGGCCGGGTGATGGCTCCAGGACGATCATGCGGGCATACGCTCTGACCTATGAGCGCGAACGCCGGGCCCGCCGAGCTGCTGCGGCGGCGGGTGGCGGACGACCCGTCCAGCCCGCTGGTGACCTTCTACGACGACGCGTCGGGCGAGCGCGTCGAGCTGTCCGCCCGGACGTTCGACAACTGGGTCGCCAAGACGGCGAACTTCCTGGTCGACGGCCTCGCTGCCGAACCCGGCACCCGGGTCGTGCTCGTCCTGCCACCGCACTGGCAGACGGCTGTGTGGCTGATGGCGTGCTGGTCGGCGGGCCTGGTGGTGGAGCCCGTCGACCCGGAATCGGTACGGAACGGCGCGTCCGCCGAACCGTCCGGGGCGTCCGGTCCGTACATCCTGGCGGTGGCGCAGGAGGTGCTGGACGACGTGATCGCGGACGACGCGGCGGCGGGCGGGGCCGAGGAGATCGTCGGCCTGTCGCTGCACGCGCTCGGCGGCCCGCTCGCGGACTGCCCGCCCGGCGTCACCGACTACGCCCTGGAGGTGCGCGCGCACGGCGACAGGTTCGTCCCGGGGCCGGAAGTGACGCCTGAGGCGCCCGCGCTCAGTGTGACAAAGACCACATTCACCGCCGCCGAGCTGGTCGGGGCCGCCCGCGCCGCCGCCGAAAAATGGGATCTAGACGCGCGGGACCGCCTCCTGGTTGACATGTCGTTCACCACATTGGACGGGGTACTGACCGGCTTGCTCGCACCACTAGCCTCGGGTGCTTCCGTCATAATCCAACGAAACTTCGACAAAGCCGTACTAGAGCGACGCGTAACCCTGGAACATGTGACGGTGGTGGCCGGTCCGCCCGGACGGAATGACCCATCCGGGTCCCCACGTCGGCTCGCCTGACCTACGCTGCCCTTGCCCACCCGACGCCCACCACGGAGCGACACGTCCCCCCGGACCTCGGAGCCGATGAACAGCAACCCGATGTACATGGAGTACGTCGACGACGCCGATCCGCAGTCAGCGGCGCCGCGACGCGGCTGGCGCATTCTCGGATGGGTGTGCATCGGGCTGTCGGCGGTCATGGTGGCCGGCTCCCTCACCGCCTACGGCCTGTACCGCAGGGCGTTCGGGAACATCGCGCACGAGGACGTCAACGCCCAGCTCGGCCCCAACCGGCCGAAGAAGCTGAACAGCGCGATGAACATCCTCATGCTCGGGTCCGACACCCGTGAGGGCGCCAACGCCAAGTACGGTCGCCAGCTGAAGAACGAGGCCCCCCGGTCGGACACGATGATCCTGCTGCACCTGTCCCCCGGCGGCGGGCAGGCGATGGGCATCAGCTTCCCCCGCGACCTGATGGTCCGGATGCCGTCCTGCAAGAGCAGGAAGGGCGGGGTGATCCCGGCGCAGGCCCGCGCCCAGATCAACTCGGCGTTCACCAACGGCGGCGCGGCCTGCGTCATCAAGACGATCGAGAGCATCTCCAACGTCCGCGTCGACCACTTCATGCAGGTCGACTTCAACGGGTTCAAGGCCATCACGAACGCGATCGGCGGCGTCCCGGTGTGCCTGCCGAAGGCCGTCAACGACCCGCAGTCGAAGCTCAACCTCGGCAAGGGCAAGCACAACATCAAGGGCGAGCAGGCGCTGGCGTACGTGCGCGTCCGGCACGGCCTCGGGGACGGCTCCGACCTCGACCGCATCAAGCGGCAGCAGAAGTTCATGGGCGCGCTCGCCAACAAGGCGATGAGCGCGGGCGTGCTCAGCAACCCCAAGAAGCTCCTCGACCTGATGAACGCGGTCACCAAGTCGCTCACCACCGACAAGGAACTGACGCCGCAGGTCATGATGGACATCGCCAAAGAGATGCAGGGGATGACCTCCGGCAAGCTGCGGTTCGTGACCGTCCCGTCCGGGCCCGACCCGCAGGACCCGAACCGCGTGGCGCTCAATGCCGGCGCGCAGCCGTTCTTCGCCGCCATCCGCAACGACAAGACCATCCCGAAGGAGCCGGAGGCGGGCAGCGTGAAGCTCCCGCCGAGCCAGATCCGGGTGCGGGTCTACAACGGCAGCGGCATCGACGGGCAGGCGGGACGCGTCGCCGACGACCTGGAGTCGCAGGGATTCCAGGTCACGGTCGGCGGAAACGCCTCCGGGACCACGTCCACCACTAAGGTGATGTTCGGTTCCGGCGCCGACCAGCAGGCGCAGTCGCTGGCCGCGCTGATTCCGAGCAAGCCGCAGCCGACCGCGCGCACCCGTGGTGCCACGCCCGGTCTCGTCGACCTGGTCGTCGGTAGCGACTGGACGAACCTGAAGAGCGCGGGCAGCGGCATTCCCAAGCAGCAGGGCGAGATCCGCGCCAGCGACAACATCTGCAAGGAGCACTGACCGGCAGCCCCTATGAGCTCTACCACCGGGCCCTCCGGGGCCGAGACGGCACCCCGTTCCGACCGGCCGCTCACCGCGGACCCTGCGGCGGGTCCGATCCCGGAGGCACCGGGCACCGCCTCGGACGCACGAGGCACCGTCCCGGCGGCCCGCGGCTCCGCTCCGGAAGCACCGGGCGCCGCTCCAGGAAAACGGCGTGATCCGTTCTTCGACAACGCGAAGTACTTCGCGATCCTGCTGGTGGTCGCGGGGCATTCCCTGGCCAACCTGCTGAACGTCCCGATGGCCAAGGGCCTGTACCTGTTCGTGTACATGTTCCACATGCCGCTGTTCATCGTGATGACCGGCTACTTCTCGCGGAACTGGACGTTCGCCGGCGGCAAGGCCAGAAAACTGATCACCAATGTGGGCGTCCCCTACGTGGTGTTCGAATTCGCTTACTCGCTGTACGACTGGCTCGCCGGACGCAATGAGCTTGAGATCAGCCTGCTGAATCCGTACTACCTGACGTGGTTCCTGTGCGCGCTGTTCATGTGGCGGCTCTCCACTCCGGTCTGGCAGCAGATCCGCTGGCCGCTCGCCGTCGCGGTGGGGTTCGCGCTGCTGTCGTACATGAGCGACCTTGGTGGAACGTTCGATATTCACCGGGTGCTGGGGCTGCTGCCGTTCTACGTCCTCGGCCTCACGCTGAAGCCGCACCACTTCGAGCTGCTGAAGAGTCCCGCCGCGCGGCCGGTCGGCGCGGTCGTGCTCGCCGCGGGGCTCGGCGGCACGTTCCTCGCCATGGACCACATGTCGCGGAACTGGATCTACTGGAAGCACGCGCACTTCGAGATGGGCGTCGGCAACTTCGCGGGCACGCTGATGCGGCTCGCCATGTTCGTGTGCGCGATCGTCCTCGTCGCCGCGTTCCTCACCCAGATCCCGCGCCGCCGGTACTGGTTCACCGGGCTCGGCGCGGCGACGCTGTACGCCTACCTGCTGCACGGGTTCGTCACCCGCCTGCTCGACTTCACCGGCTGGTGGGACGCGGACTGGATGCACACCCCGCCCGGCGTCGTCATCGTGGTCGGCGGCGCGTTCGCGGTCGGGACGGCGCTGTGCTCCAGACCCGTCGTCCGGTGCATGAGCTGGGCGCTGGAACCCAAGATGACCTGGGTGTTCACGCCTCTGCGCAAACCGGGGGGCCGGATGCGCTAGCGTGCCGCCTCACGTATCAGGCCACGGCGTCCCCTGATCGGTGACTAGAGTCACCGATGCTCCCACCTGCACGTACCCGATGAGGCATACGGAGACATGACCGGCATCCTCCGCCCACCCCACCACCCGCCACCGTCCGGCGGCGGGCCGGCGCCCGGCGCACCCGCTGCGCCCGGCGCACCCGGCGTGCCCGGCGCGCCGATGCCGGACGCGCCCGGCCCGGACGCGCCGGCGTCCGTCCCGCGGCAGCGCGACGCCTACTTCGACAACGTCAAGTTCTTCCTGATCCTGCTGGTCGTGCTGGGCCACGTCTGGGAGGTGTTCCGGAAGGACAGCCAGGCGGCGGACGCGGCCTACACCGTCGTCTACGCGTTCCACATGCCGCTGTTCGTGTTCGTCTCCGGTTACTTCTCCCGCGGCTTCATGCGCTCGACGAGCAGATTCCGCGGCATTTTCCCGACATTGATCGTGCCGTTCGCGATTTTCAATGTCGCGTACCGGCTGCTCGCCTTCGTCAATGCCGACGACTTCCGGCTGCACGAGCTTTTCCGCCCGCAGTTCCTGATGTGGTTTCTCGTCGCGCTCGCGCTGTGGCGGCTGAGCGCGCCGCTGTGGGCGCATTTGCGCTATCCGGTCGCGACCGCGGTCGTCCTGTCGCTGATCGCCGGAAGCTGGAGTTTCAATTCCGACCCGACGATCTGCCGGGCTGCGGGGCTGCTGCCGTTCTTCGTCCTCGGCCTGACCATCCGCTCCGGGAACTCCCCCGACGGCGGCGGGACGGGACCGGTCGAGGCGCTGCGGAGCCGCGACTGGACGCGCTGGGCGGGCGCATCCGCGCTGGTGGCCGCGCTGCCGATCGCCTACGTCTGGGAGCGCGGGACCGTCGTCCCGAAGATCGAGCACGGCGTCCGGCTGTGGAACCGCGGGTACGAGCAGATGGGCTTCAGCATGCCCGAGGGCATGTCGTATCGGCTGCTGGCCATGGTGTTCGCCCTCGTCCTGGGCGCGGCGTTCCTCGCCGTCGTCCCGCGCGGACGGGCCTGGTACACCCGCCTCGGGACCCGGACCATGTACGTCTACCTGCTGCACGGCCTCGTCGTGAAGGCCCTCCAGTACGGCGGCGTCCTCGACGACCGCTTCTTCCGGAGCCCGCCGGGGCTCGTCCTCGTCACCGCCGGCGGCCTCGCGCTCGGCGTGCTCCTCGCCGCGACTCCCGTGGTGCGCCTTACCCGCTGGGCCGTCGAGCCCAAGGCGCGCTGGCTGCTGAAGCCGTCACAAGGCGCGACATAAGATTTGCTGACAGTTGCGGGTATAGTCCAGATTCACCGATAGTCGATTGGCCAACGCGTGAGTAGTGACCACACCATCTCGTTGAGCGTCGTCGTCCCCGTGCACAAAGTGCAGGGGTACATCCGGCAGTGCCTCGATTCCATCCTCGACCCGGACATTCCGAACCTTGAGGTCATAGCGATCGATGATCACTCGCCGGACGGCTGCGGGGAGATTCTCGACGAGTTCGCCGCGCGCGACCCGCGCGTCCGGGTGCGGCACCTCGACGAGAACGTCGGGCTCGGCCACGCCCGCAACATCGGCCTCGACATGGCGACCGGCGACTACGTCTGGTTCTTCGACAGCGACGACCACGCCACCGAGGGCGCGGTCCGCGCCATCTGCGACCGGCTCGCCGAGACCCGTCCCGACGTGCTGGTCTTCGACTACGCCCGCTCGTACTGGAACGGCAAGGTCAAGCGCAGCATCATCAACCACCTGTTCCGCGAGCCGCCCGCGCCCGACGTGTTCACCCTCGAAGAGCGGCCGAGCGTCCTCGAAATGATGATGACGGCGTGGAACAAGGCCATCCGCCGGGAGTTCCTCGTCGACCTCGGGCTGCGGTTCAGCGGCGGCTACTACGAGGACGTCAACGTCACCTACCCGATCCTGATGGCCGCCGAGCGGCTCAGCCTGCTCGACCGGGTCTGCTACATCTACCGGCAGCGCCGCCACGGGGCGATCACCAAGACCACCGGCGCGAAGCACTTCGACGCGTTCGCGCAGTACGACCGCATCTTCGAGTTCATGGACGGGATGGGCGACAGGGCCGCCCCCTTCCGGACCCTGATGTTCGACCGGACGATCTGGCACCTCCTCGTCATCATCGAGCGCGAGGACCGCGTCCACGAGTCCGACAAGGCGCGGTTCTTCGCCGAGATGGCCAAGACGTACAACCGGTACGAGCCGGAGGGGCACGTCCCGCCCGACCCCGACGACAAGCCGTACCTCGCCGACAAGCACCGGGCCATCAAGGCGGACGACTACAAGGGCTTCGTGCGCGTCCGCGCCACCGAGTCGCGGACGAAGACGGCCAAGCGGCGCACCCGCAAGGTCGGCCGGCTCGGCAAGCGCGGCGTGCGGGCCTCGAAGGACCTCGCCAAGGACCGCTACTACCAGATGCAGCGCAAGCTGCCGATCGACGAGAACCTCGCCGTGTTCGCCGCCTACTGGTACCGCGGGTACGCGTGCAACCCGGCGGCGATCTACGAGAAGGTCCGGGAGCTGGCCCCGCACATCCACCCCGTCTGGGTGGTGAAGCCGGGGGCGCGCGCGTCCATGCCGGACGGCGTCGAGTACGTCGTCGCCGGGTCGGCCGACTACTACCGGACGCTCGCCCGCGCGAAGTACTTCGTCAACAACGTCAACTTCCCCGACTTCTACGTGAAGCGGCCCGAGCAGGTCCACCTGATGACCCAGCACGGCACGCCGCTGAAGAAGATGGGCCTCGACCAGATGGAGTATCCGGTCGGCGCGAACGACATGGACTTCAAGGCCCTCATCACGCGGTCCGACCGGTGGGACTTCCTCGTCTCGTCCAACCCGCTGTCGACGGAGGCGTGGCAGCGCGGGTTCCCGTGCGCCTACGAGATGCTGGAGATCGGCTATCCGCGCAACGACCGGCTGGTGAACGCCGGCGACGACGCGGAGCTGCGGGCCAGGCTGCGCGACGAGGCCGGCGTCCCGGACGGCGCGACCGCGATCCTGTACGCGCCGACCCACCGCGACTACCAGCGCCGCTACAGCCCCATGTTCGACATCGGGCGGGTCGTCGACCAGCTCGGCGACGACCACGTGCTGCTGCTCAGGGCGCACTACTACTACAAGATCAAGAACATGGCGGCGGATCTGGGCTGGCCGGAGGACCGCGTCGTCGACGTGTCCAGGCACCCGTCCGTCGAGGACCTCATGATCGCGTCGGACGCGCTCCTCACCGACTACTCGTCGGTGATGTTCGACTACGCGAACCTCGACCGGCCGATCGTGATCTACGCCAACGACTGGGAGACGTACCGGCTCACCCGCGGCGTCAACTTCGACCTGCCGGCCACGCCGCCGGGCGTCGTCGCCACCACGGAGGACGAGCTGGTCGACGCGTTCGTGTCCCGCGCCGCGTGGAGCGACGCCGCCGCCAAGGACCGCGCCGAGTTCAGGGCCCGCTTCTGCCCGTGGGACGACGGGCACGCGGCCGAGCGCGCCGTCCGCCGGATGTTCCTCGGCGAGAAGGTCCCGAACCCGCCGCGGTAACCCGCAGGGATCCGGCGGCGTCCACCGCTCCCGCAGTACGATCCGGGTCGAAGGCCCGTCGAACCCCGCCGCGTCCGGTCTCCCGGCGCACACCTCTGCCGCGCACGGGTCCCGCCGTGCCCGGCACCCGGCGACCGGCGCACGTCCGCGCGGCGACCGTCCGCCGCGCAAACCCGCCGTTCCCGGCCCGGCACCGTCGCCCGGCCGGCCGAGTGATCGAAGGAGTGGGCCGCTTGCCCGCCAGCAGGATCAGCGCCATCGTGCTCTCCCACGGGGCCGGGGAATCCCTGGACGCCACCCTGGAGTCGCTCGCCGCCCAGTCGCACACCGCCCTCGACGTGCTCGTCATGGACGACGGCACCGGCGCGACCGCGGAGATCGCCGTCCCCGACGACCGGTTCCGCATCGTCCGGCGCGGGGCGCTGAGCCGGGGCGCGGCGCGCAACCTGGGCGTCGAGGAGAGCGACGGCGAGTTCCTGCTGTTCGTCGACGGCGGCGACGAGCTTCCGGCGGACGCCGTCGCGGCGCTGGCGGCGGCGCTGGAGCGGTCCGGGTCGGACATCGCGGTGGGGCGCGACGCCGTCCGCGCGTGGACGGGTCAGGTGTGGCAGTGGCGGCCGTGCCGCGCGGTCGCCGATCCCGTCACCGGGACGGACCTGCGGCGCAGCCCGGAGCTGATCCGCGCCAGGAAGGCGTTCGGGAAGCTGTTCCGGCGCTCGTTCTGGACGGCGAGCGCGCTGGAGTTCCCCGACGTCGGCCGCTACGACGACCTGCCCGCCATGATCAAGGCGCTGCATCTGGCCACGGCGATCGACGTGCTGCCGGACGTCGTCCTGCACCGCCGCACCCGCCGGTTCGCGCCGACGACGGAGGCGCAGGAGATCGCGGACGGGTTCGGCGCCGTCACCCTCGCCACGACCTGGCTGGAGGAGGGCGGCGACGCCAGGGCACGGCAGAGGTTCCAGCTCATCGCCGTCGACGAGGAGCTGCGCGTCTTCCTGGACGCGCTGCCCGACGTGCCCGCCGGGGAGCGGGAGCAGGTCGTCGCGCAGGCAGCCGCGTACGCGTCCGGGATACCCGCGAAAGTGCTCGCGGGCGCGCCCGCGCTGACCCGGCTGAAGTGGCATCTCGCGACGACCGGGCACACGTCCGAGCTGGTGAAGGTCGTCCGGTACGAGCGGGGGAAGGCGTCGCCGTCGATCGTCCGCGACCCGCTGCGCCGGTACGTCGTCTACCCGTACTGGAAGGACGCCAAGCTCGGCGTACCCCGCGACGTGTACCGGGCCCGCGGCGAGGTCCGGATGCGGGGCCGCGTCCACACCGTGACGTGGGAAGGCGACCGGCTGACCGTCACCGGTGAGGCGTACATCAACTCGGTCAGCAACCGGCGCCGCTGGACGTCGGTGAAGACGATGACGCTGCGGTCCGGCGACCGCAAGATCGTGCTGCGCGCCCGGCAGATCCCGAAACCCGGGAAGAAGTCCGGCTTCTCCGGGTTCGAGTTCGGGTTCGACGTGGGCCGGCTCCGCGACCACGGCCGCTGGGTCGAGGGCGACTGGGACGTCGAGGCGTCGGTGTTCAACGCGGGCGTGTTCCGGCGGGGGCCGCTGCGCGGCGGCAGCGCGGGCAGCGGCGCGCACCCGCCGTACCGGTACGTCGCCGACGACGTCCGCGTCGTCCCGCTGATCGCGGACGACCACCTCGTCATCAAGGTCGAGCGGGTCGCCGTGCGGGCGACCGCGCTGCGGTGGGACGGCGACGCCCTCGTCATCGAGGTCACCGCCGCCGCCGGGCAGGCGCTGGACGAGCTGGAGCTGACGCTCGGCGACGACCGCATCGCCGTCCCGGTCACCGCGACCGACCGCCGGTTCGCCGCCCGCGTCGACATCGGCGCCCTCGAAGGCTCCCCCGCCAGACCGGACCAGATCGACGACACCCGCGACTGGACGGTCTCGGCCGGCGGCCGCCCGCTGGTCCTCGCCGAGGACGCCGACGACGTCGAGCGGACGTTCGGCACGCTGGAGATCGACGCGGGCCGCGGCCCGAGCGGCTACCTGCGCGTCCGCCGCACCACGACCCGGCTCGCCGTCGACGACTGCACCTGGCGGCCGGACGGCACGCTGGTGCTCACCGCGACGCATACCGCCCACGACGGCGGGCAGATCGTGCTGCGCGGCCGGGGCCGCCGCAAGGACTACGCGTTCGACCTCGTCGCCGACCCGTCGTCGGGCGTGCTGCGCGCGGAGGTACCGGTGGCGGCGGTGCCGAGCGTCGCGGGCGTCCTGCCGCTCCGTCCCGGCCGCTGGGACGTGCTGTTCCGCCCACCGGGCGGCCGGGCGCTGACCGTCCGGCTGTCCGCGCATGCGCACCAGCACCTGCCGGAGCCGATCGAGGTGGCGCGGCGCGGCTACGAGCTGGAGGGACGCGACGGACGGCTCGCCATGTCCGTGACCGGCGACGTCTCCCAGGAGGAGAAGAGCGACGGCGCGAAGTACCGCGAGGAGGCCCGCCGCCGGGTCGACCGGGACGGGCTGCGCGACGCCGTCGTGTTCTCCTGCTTCAGCGGACGGCAGTACTCCGACAGTCCCAAGGCCGTCCACCAGGAACTGCTGCGCCGCGGCGCCGACCTGGAGCAGCTGTGCGTGGTCAACGACGCGCAGGTGGACCTGCCGAGCAGCTTGCGGGCCGTCCGGCTGCACGGCAGGGAGTGGCATGAGGCGCTCGCCACGTCCCGCTACATCGTGACGAACCACCGGCTCGGCGACGCGTTCCGGCGGCATCCGGACCAGGTCGTCCTGCAGACCTGGCACGGCACCCCGCTGAAGAAGATCGGCAAGGACATCAAGGAGGTGCACTTCGCCTACACGCCGGGGATGAAGAAGGCGCTGCAGTCGAAGTCCGCCGGGCCCGCCGTCGGCGAGTGGAGCCATCTGCTGTCGCCGAACCCGTTCAGCACGGAGATCTTCCGCCGCGCGTTCTCGTTCGAGGGCGAGATGCTGGAGGTCGGCTACCCGCGCAACGACCTGATGCACAGCCCGGCGGCCGACGCGGTCGCCGCGCAGGTCAGGGCGCGTCTCGGCATCCCGGACGGCAAGCGCGTCGTGCTGTACGCGCCGACGTGGCGCGACGACCAGTACTACAGCCGCGGCCGGTACAAGTTCGACATGCGGCTCGATCTGGAGCGGGCGCGGGCCGCGCTCGGCGACGACCACGTCCTGCTCGTCCGGCTGCACACCAACGTGGTGGACGGCGTCGCCGAGGACGAGCACGGCTTCGTCCGGGACGTGTCCCTGTACCCCGACGTCACCGAGCTGTACCTGATCTCCGACCTGATGATCAGCGACTACTCGTCGGTGATGTTCGACTTCGCCAACACGGGCCGTCCGATGCTGTTCTTCACCTACGACCTGGCCGACTACCGGGACCGGCTCCGCGGCTTCTACTTCGACTTCGAGGCCGAGGCGCCGGGGCCGCTCGTCGAGACGTCCGACGACCTGATCGACGCGATCCGGGACGTCGACTCCGCCACGGCCGGGCACCGGGACCGCTACCGCGACTTCGTCGCCCGCTTCTGCCCGCTCGACGACGGCATGGCCGCGTCCCGGACCGTGGACCGCGTGTTCGGAACGTCCGCCTGACGTGTTCGGGACGTCTGCCTGACGTGTTCGGGACGTCTGCCTGAGGGGTGCCGGGCGTCAGCCGGGCTCCGCGTCGACCTTCTCCCGGCTGTCCTCTTCCAGGTCGTCCTGGACGGGCGCGGGCCGCGGCGCCGGAAGCACCGCCAGCGCGAGCGCGACGCAGGCGAACGGGACGGCGGGCAGCACGTACCGGTAGTCGAAGTCGGCCGTCGCCGCCGGGATCACGAGCAGCGCGAGGCCCGTCCCCCACGGCAGCAGGGCGCCCGTCCCCCAGTGCCGGACGGCCCGCCGCGGCCGCCACCGTCCCCTGGACCGGACGTGCACCAGCGCCCCGCCGAGCCCGCCCAGCAGCAGAACACCCAGCACACTGCCCGGCAGCACCGCGTTGTCCTGGTATTTCAGGATCTGCTCGGCCCAGGGGTCGACGACCCTCGTCCGGCCGCCGCCTCCCGGGTCGTACAGCCCGGCGATCTGCGCCTGCTCGTCCGCCCAGGCCTCGCCCTCGGGGAACTCGTACTGCCGCCACGTCCACGGCGTCGGATACGGCTTGCGCTCCCACTCGAACGCCCGGAGCGTGTCGTGCACGACCACCTTCGCGTAGTCGGCCGGCTGCGCCTTGATGGCCTCCCACGCGAACTCGCGCGCCAGCGCGTTGCCCCGCTCCCCGTAGATCCAGCCGGGAATGTCGCGGAACGCGGAGTCGCCCGTCCACATGGCGGCGAACGGCCGCGAGACCCGCGGGTTCGTGCGCTTCGGGCACATGATCTCCAGCCCGGGACGCGGCTCGATGACCCGGCAGTCGGCGAACGTCGCCGTGCGCGCGTAAAGCCAGACCTGCTCGGCCTTGGCCAGCTTGTACTCCCCGTACGCCGAATGGAACCAGAGCATGTACCCGGCGACCGGGACCGCGAACGCCACCGCGACCGCGCCGCAGGCACGCCACCCCGCCCGCCGCAGCACCATCGCGACGAGGATCACCGCGACCAGCGGCAGCCCCGCCGCCCTCGTCACCGCCGCGAACCCCGCGAACAGGCCCGCCAGCGCGCCGAGCCACCACGTCGCCCGCCTCCGCCACAGCACCGCCGCCACCGCCGCGAGCAGCAGGAACGTGAACAGCGAGTCCGACATCAGCATGTGCTCAAGCGCGACCTGATGCACCGGCAGAAGCACCGGAACCGCCAGCAGCGCCCCGGCCGACCCCACCGCCCAGACACGCCACGCTTCATCGCCGTCCGGCCAGGCCGCCCGCCCGGCACGCCACACCAGCACATAGACCAGCACACCCGTGAGCACCCCGACGGCGTGCTGCACCGACACCATCAGCGTGAAACTGTGGAACGGCTTGATCGCCCAGAGCAGCAGCGAGTACCCGGACGGACGCGTCTCGCTGGGCCGCAGTTCGACCGCCGCCGTCAGGTACCCCGGCGAGTCGCCGAACCACATCGGCGACGGATACCCCAGCACCGCGACGACCCGCACCGCGATCGCCGCCGCCAGCACGCAGGCGAACGGCAGGTGAACCACCAAGGATCGGACACGCATCACCAAGGGCTACCCACCGTGATGATCACTATCCGTGCGCACAATCACGAGTCGGAGACAATGCCGGAGTCCACAACCGGACAGCCGATAACATCGGACGGCTTCCGACGACGAAAGGGCACTCCATGGCGAACTTCACGCTCGACGACGTTCGGCAACGGACGTACAAGGCGCGTGACGCCTGGTGGACGGTACTCCTGGTCGACCCGCTCGCGTCCAGGCTGGTCAAGCTGACCGCCAACCGGACGCGCGTGACGCCGAACCAGCTCACCGTGGGCGCCCTCGTCCTCGGCCTCGCCGCCGGCGCCTGCTTCGCCGTGGCCTCCTGGCCGTGGCTCCTCGCCGGCGCCCTGCTGTACCACCTGTCGTTCACCCTCGACTGCATGGACGGCAAGATCGCCCGCCTGAAGGGCACCGGCTCGGTGTTCGGCGCCTGGCTCGACTACATCTTCGACCGCGTCCGCGTCCTCGTCTGCGCGATCGCCCTGATGGCCGGCCAGTACCAGGCCACCGGCGAGGCCGCCTACATCTGGACCGCGCTCGCCGTCGTGTTCCTCGACATGCTCCGCTACATGGACGCCCTGGAGATCTACAAGGTCCGCGCCCAGATGCGCGACACCCTCACCGCGGCCCGCGCGGAGGCCCACACCCTGGAGGTCGCGGCCCAGCGAGCCGACGGCCACGTCGACGAGGACCTCCGCTCCGCCGAAGGCGCCTTCGCCGACGACCCCGAAGCCGACATGGAGGACCGCGTCGTCGGCGACGACCCCGCCAACGCGGCCCTCCAGAGCGGCTTCTACCAGCGCTTTCCCTGGTACATCCGCGTCCGCAACGTCCTCATGGCCGGCCGCATCCGCCCGCACCTGTTCAGCGGCATCGAGTTCCAGATGGGCGTCTTCATCGTCGCCCCCATCGCCGCCGCGATCGTCTCCGGCGCCATCATCCCGGTCGTCGCCGTCAGCGCCGCCGGCCTCCTGACCTTCGAACTGATCGTCATCTACAAGTTCTGGCTGGCCGCCCGCGACTACAGCCGCAACCTCACCAAGCTCAACACCAAGATCGCCGAATACCGCACCCAGCTCCCGGCACGCCACGCCCACCCCACGACCCCAGCCACCACCAGCTCCGGCTGACCCCGTCTCATTCGGGGCGGCGGTGGGCTGTCGTCAGGAGGTATTCCCAGTTCAGGGTCAGGGGTGAAGTGCCCTGGGCATGGTCGCGGGCCAGGTTCGTCAGGGCCTGGTCCAGGGCGGCGACCTTTTCTGGGTCGTCGGCTATGTGGCGGTAGACGGTAATGGTGGGGCCGTAGTAGGTCTTGAAGTAGTCGCGGAAATCTTCGGGTTCATTGAAAAGGCCGACCTGTAGGGTGCGCCGTTCGCTGGTGATGCCGGTGACCCTTTCGCCCAGCAGTTCCCGGACGTGGTCAGGGCTGCCCCAAAGCGGTGCGGGCCGCGCGGCCGGAGGAGGCGGCGGGGCGTAGGGGCGCATGGTGGCGAACATCTGGCCGATGAAGCCCTCCGGCGTCCAGCTGAGCAGGGCGATCGTGCCGCCGGGACGGCAGACGCGCACCATCTCGTCGGCGGCGGCCTGGTGGTGGGGGGCGAACATGATTCCCACGCAGGACATGACGATGTCGAATTCGCCGTCGCCGAACGGGAGCGCCTCGGCGTCGGCTTCACGCCATTCCAGGTGCGCGTTCCGGCGTGCGGCCTCTTCGCGTCCGGCGTCCAGGAGTTCGGGTGTCAGGTCGCTCGCCACGACGTCCGCGCCGGCGAGTGCGGCGGTGATGGCGGCATTGCCCGAGCCGGCGGCGATGTCCAGGACCCGGTCGCCGGACTTCGCGCCGGACGCCTGGACGAGGACCCGCCCGAGTTCCGGGTTGATGTCCGCGGCCAGCGCCGGATAGTCGCCGAGCGCCCACATCTTTCTGTGACCGGCCTTGACCGTGTCGAACTGCTCCCCCATGACGGCTCCCCTCGTCTCGTGATGGCCACGGTACGGAGCGGGCGGGCGCGGTTCCAGTGCCGGTCGCCGCGGTTCCAGTGCCGGTCGCCGCGGTTCCAGTGCCGGTCGCCGCGGTTCCAGTGCCGGTCGCCGCGGTTCCAGTGCGGGTCGCCGCGGTTCCAGTGCCGGTCGCCGGTGGCCGGATCGCGACAACGAGTGATCGGCGGTGAACGGCTCGCGCGCCTCGGCCGTCTCACTCACGCCCTCCGCCACGGCCAGTCCGGCCGACGACGGGAGCGCCATGTATCCACCGCCATCGCCGCCGCAGCGGCCCGCGTCCGCGCGACCGCGGCACCGCATCCCCCTGGTCGCCGTCGTGGTGATCTCCACGGGGTGTCTGCTGTTCGGGTGCGTCGTGGGCGTCGGGATCGGCGGGACGGAGACCGCGAAGCCCGCGGCCGCGCCGTCCCCGGTCGCGCCCACCGTGACCGTGACCGCGACGACGACCGTGCGTCCCGCCGAGGCGACGCCGACCGGGCCGCCCGCCGCGACGCCCAGCCCGCGCCGGACGCAGAAGGCCAAGCCGAAGCCACGGCCGAAGCCGAGGAAGACGGCGAGGCCCGCGCCGAGGACGGATCCGCGTTTCTCGACCTGCGCTGCGGCCAAACGGGCCGGTTTCGGGCCGTACCACGCGGGCGAGCCGGAGTATCAGTGGTACCAGGATCGGGACGGGGACGGAACGGTGTGCGAATAGCCTATTTCTGGGCTAGGACGTCCACCCACTGCGTGCAGACTTCGGTCAAGGAATAGGCGTTCTGGACCTGGGTGCGGGCCAGTTCGGCTTCGGCTTCCCAGCGGCCTTCCGAAACGGTCGCCGCGATGGAGGCGGCCATCGCTTCGGGCGTTTCGTGAATCCAGTGGTCGTCGTAGATGGTTTCGGCGCCCGGCCAGGGGAGCAGGGCCGGAATGGCGCCGGACGCCATTCCTTCCGCGGGGGCCAGATGGAAGCTTTCGTCGTCGCTCGTCGAGAGGACGAAGCCGATTCGGCGGAGCCAGGACGCCACGTCCCGGCCGTACGAGTCGAAGACGACGCCGCCGGTCAGGAGTTCTGAGCGGCGGATACGGCGGAACACCTTTTCGTAGTGCTCGCGTTCATCGTCTTTCTGCCAGATCCACCAGTACTCCCACGGGAGCTTGGATTTGACGAAGAGGGTGAAGCGCGGGTCGTCGCGGCGGAGCTGTTCGACGACGTCCAGGGCCAGGTCGAGGCGCTTGCGGGCCGGCGCGATGCCGATCATGCCGAGGTGGTGCTCGGCGCCCGGGAGCTTGTGGCGGCCGAGCTGCTCGACGTCGACCCAGTTGGGGACGGTGACGACCTTGTCCGCCGGCCAGCCGGTGAGCTCGCGGGTGAGGTCGCGGTAGTGGGGGCTGACGCAGATGACCTGGTCTACGGCGCCGATGTTCAGGTTCTTCGGCCAGGCCGCGTAGAGCTCGAAGCGGTGCAGCCGGACGACCAGGCGCTGGCCGGGACGTTTGCGGTCGGCGTACCAGAGGGCGTTGGGGCCGCACCATTCGCAGATGATGACGTCCGCCCAGTCGACCAGGTCCTGGCTGCGTTTCTCGTCGTGGGCCTTCAGCGCCGACCAGTGGTCGACGCGGATTTCCATGTCCGGGCGGGAACGCAGGTAGTCGAGCAGGCGGGTGAAGAATTTGAGGTCGTGGCTCGCCACGCCTACGCGTAGCGGCCGCTCTTTGACGGAGAGGACCTTTTCGGATTGCTCCGGAAATGCCTGCGACAGGTAGTCGCGGAGGCGTCCGGCGGCGGCGTCCAAAGTGAATTCCGCAGCGGCCGCGCGGCAGCGGTCGACGGCGAGGGTGAAGACGTCCGAGTTCTTTCCGATGAGGGTCAGCGCGTCGAGGACGTCGTCCTCGGTGGCGGCGAAGAGCGGGTAGTCGGCGCCGAGGAGGCGTTCGTGCATCGGCGTGCGGTTCAGCACGACCGGGACGCCCAGCGTCCCGCATTCCAGAACCTTCGTGGACAGTTCGAGGCTCGCGTCCATTTCCGGGTGCCGCCAGGAAAGGCCCACGTCGCAGGCCGCCGTCAGCCGCATCGCCTCGGCCCTCGGGTGGCCGCCGTGCCAGACGACGCCCTCGCCGGACTCCAGCGCGGTCCGCATCCGGGTCGCGAACGCGGGGTCGTCCGGATCGTTGTGGATCTTGTCACCGACCATGTGGAGCTCGGCGTCCACGCCACGGATCGCGAGGAGGCGCGGCAGCGACGTCATCTCGTAGGTGTTCCAGCGCGGCGCGAACTTGCCGGTGTAGACGAGGCGGAGCTCGCGGCCGTCGGGGGCGCCGGACGGGCGCGGCTCCAGGCCGTCCGGGAGGACGACGACCGGCGGGAACAGCACGCTCTTGCCGGCCGCGGCGGGAACGGCGCTCTCCAGGAAGCCGCGGAGCTCCTCGGTCTGGCAGAGCAGGAGGCGGGACGCGTCCGCGATCCGGCGCAGCTCCGCCTTGGCGGGCGTGGTGAACTCGGCGGCGGACTGCGGGACGTCGGTGAGGTACGTCCAGAGCCGTCCGGCGAGCGGGCCCGCGGCGAGCTTCCCGGCGAGGCCGCGGCCCCGCACGACCACCAGGTCGTGCGGGTTCTCGGCGTCGACGCGGCCGAGGGTCAGGGCGGCGTCCTTCGGGGTCATGCTTCCGGAGCCGTCGAACAGGCCCTCGGCGTGCGGGCTCCGGACGGTGACGCCGGGCAGGTCGCGCAGCGGGTCGACGAGACGTCCGGTCCGGACGGGGGCCTTGAGGACCAGGGTCACCTCGCAGCCGGCGCGGGCGAGGGCCTGGACCATGCCCTGGGCCCAGATCGCCGAGCCGTCGATCATGTTGAGATCGACGTCGCCGTAGACGAGGGCGCGTGGTCGCACAGTGGTTCCTTTCAACGAGCGGGCTCCAGGATCTCGGCGAGCCGGCCGGGGGCGGTGGCGGCGTCCGGGAGCCTGGCGTCCCAGGTCAGGCCGGCCAGCGTGGCGGGCGGCGCCGCGCCGTACAGGACGCGCGGGAGGGAGCGGGCGGCGGCGATCCGGCGGAGCTCGTGCAGCGCGAGGTCCCGGTCGTACATGCCGGGAACGCCCAGGTACGCCCAGGGGCCGCCGGGTTCGCCGGCGGCGGCGTCCACGACGACCGCGTCCACGTCGGCGGACCGCAGGACGGTCGCGGCATCGTGCGGGTAAAGCGGGACGACCTTGGCGTGCGCGGCGAGCAGCTCCGCGGTGCCGGGCCCGAACACCCCGGCGATGATCATCGTGTCGCAGGGGCCGGCGACCAGCAGGTGGTCCTCGGGGCGCTCGACGCGCTCCGGCTGGACGCCGCCGCCTCCGGCGGACGACCCGGACGCCGACACCGGCGCGTGCCGCTTGCGCCACAGCCGGTACAGGTCCTTGGGGAGCCGCCTGCCGCTCTTGGGGTTCCGCGCGGCGCCCGCCACGAGCTTCCCGAACTGGACGGCCGTCGAGCCCTCCAGCCTGGCGAGCCGCTTCTCCAGCTCGGCGATGCGCGCGTCGCGTTCCCGGAGCGTGGCCTTCAGGCGTCCGAGCTGCTCGTACGCCTTGGCCGCCTTGTCGTCGTCAGTCACCCAGGAACTCCATGATCACCTCTGCGATTCGGGGGCCTGCCTGGCCGTCCCACAGCGGCGGGCGCCGGTCGCCGCCCTGCCCGCCCGCCTCCAGGATCTTGCGCACTCCGGGGACCAGCTCCTCGAACGTCACCAGCCGGTTCGTGCCGTGCGTGATGGTGATCGGCCGCTCGGTGTTCGGACGGACGGTCAGGCACGGCACCCCGAGGATCGTCGTCTCCTCCTGGAGCCCCCCGGAGTCGGTGACGACCGCCGCCGCGCCCCGGACGGCCGCGATGAAGTCGATGTAGCCCAGCGGCTCCAGGACGTGCACGCGGTCGTGGTCGTCCAGCCCGGCGGCCAGCAGGTTCGCCCGGCCGCGCGGGTGGACGGGGATGACCAGGTCGGCGAGGTCGGCGATGCCGTGCAGGCGCCGGACGAGCGCCGCCGCCGTCTCGGGGTCGTCCACGTTCGCGGGCCGGTGCATCGTCGCGAGGACGTACCGCTCCGGCAGGCCGTGCGCGGCCCGCACGGCGGCGGTGTCGAACGAGTCGAGGTTCGCCAGCAGCGTGTCGATCATCGGGTTGCCGACGAGGTGCGCCCGCTCCACCGGGACGCCCTCGTTCGCCAGGTGCCCGACCGCCTCCGGGCTCGTGACCAGGCACAGCGCGGACAGCTGGTCGGTGAGGCGGCGGTTGACCTCCTCCGGCATGGACATGTCGAAACTGCGCAGCCCGGCCTCCACATGCGCGACCGGGATGTGCAGCTTGGCCGCGACCAGTGCGGCGGCGATCGTCGAGTTCACGTCGCCGTACACGATGACGAGCGCGGGTGAACGGCTCGTGAACTCCTTCTCCAGCCCGATCATGAGCGCGGCGGTCTGCGCGGCGTGCCCGCCGGAGCCGACGCCGAGGTTGACGTCGGGCTCGGGCAGGCCCAGCTCGTCGAAGAAGATCTCCGACATCCGGGCGTCGTAGTGCTGGCCGGTGTGGACCACCGCCTGCTCGGCCCCGGCGGCCCGCAGCGCGCCGATCACCGGCGCGGCCTTGACGAAGTTCGGCCGCGCCCCGAGGACGTGCACGATGGGTCCCAACACAATTTCCCTTCTGTTCATCGGGGTTGCCTACGCTCGCCCGCCGTGCCCCTGAAAAAGCCCGTCTACCTGCTCGGACTCGCCTGGCGGCAGCTCCGCGACGATCCCGGCCGCGCGGCCAGGCTCGCCGTCCGGCTGCTCGCCAGGACGCCCGCCGGCGCCCGGCTGCGGCGTTCCCCGATCATCGTCCCGAAACCGCGGGACGTGCGGCGCGAGACGTCCGACCTGCGCCGCCTGCTCGCCCACGAGCCGTCCTCCCGTCCGCGCGCGGACCGTCCGCCCGAGATCGAGAAGGGTAAGGGTAAGGGCGTTCTGAAGTTCGTGACGAACGCGCTGCCGTGCACGAACGCGGGCTACACCGTCCGGACGCACCGGCTCGCGCTCGCCCAGCGGGAGATGGGGTTCGACACGCACGTCGTGACGCGGCTCGGGTACCCGCTCAGCCAGGGCATCGGCGACGCGCGGACGCGGGTGGACGTCGACGGCGTCCCGTACCACCGGCTGCTGCCGTGGCTGCCGTCCGCCGACCCGCTGCGGGCCGTCGAGAAGGGCGCCGACCTGGCCGGACGTCTCGTCAAGGAGCTGCGGCCCGCCGTCCTGCACGCGGTGAGCAACCATCTGAACGCGGCCGTCGCGCTGGAGGCGGGCCGCCGGCACGGGCTGCCGGTCGTATACGAGGTGCGCGGCTTCCTTGAGGACTCCTGGCTGTCGCGCGACCCGTCGCACAGCGAGACGGACGACTTCTACCGGCTGACGCGCGAGCTGGAGACCCGCCGGATGTCCGAGGCGGACGCGGTCGTGACGCTCGGCGAGGCGATGCGGGCGGAGATCGCGTCCCGGGGCGTCCCCGCGGAGAAGATCTTCACGGTCCCGAACGGGGTGGACGAGGCGTTCCTGCGCCCGCTCCCCGACCCCGGCGACCTGCGCGAACGGCTCGGCGTCCGGGACGGCGACACGGTCGTCGGGCTCACGTCGTCGTTCTACGGCTACGAGGGCATCGACACGCTGATCGACGCGGCCGCGCTGCTCCGCGACCGGGCGGTGCCCGTCACGCTGCTGCTGGTCGGCGACGGGCCCGAACGCGGGGCGCTCGAACGGCGCGCGGCGGAGCAGGGCGTTCACGCCGTGTTCACCGGCCGGGTCCCGATGGAATCCGTTCGCCAATACCACGCAATCCTCGATGTGTTCGCGGTTCCGCGCCGTGCGGACCGTGTCTGCCAGCTGGTGACGCCTCTGAAGCCGATCGAGGCGATGGCCGGGGGAATCCCCGTCATTGCCAGTGATGTCAGGGCACTTCGCGAAATCGTGGAATCGGGGGTGACGGGCGAGTTAACAGTTCCGGAAGACCCGGAAGCATGGGCGAATTGCCTGGAAGACCTGGCTTACAGTCCCGAAAGAAGGCAAAAAATTGGGCGTTCGGGCCGGGAATGGGTCCGTGCGGAACGCACCTGGCGAGCCGTCGCGGACGGATACCGGGCCGCATACGCCGTCACCTGAGGCGCACGCCGCCGGCTAGGTGGGCGTGCGCCATCACATAGATGCTGGAAGGGAGCCACCGGCGTGGATCTGGTGGTCATCGGACTCGGCTACGTGGGACTGCCGCTCGTGCGGGAGGCCTGCCGGGCCGGCCTGCGGGTCGCCGGTCTCGACCGCGACGCGCGCGTGGTCGCCGGGCTCAAGGCCGGGCTGTCGCACATCGACGACGTATCGCCGGCCGAGGTGGAGGCGATGCTGGAGGCCGGGTTCGTCCCGAGCCTCCAGGAGGACGTCCTGGACGGCGCCCGCACCGTGGTCATCTGCGTGCCGACCCCGCTGTCGCCCGAGGGCGGCCCCGACCTCACCGCGGTGCGCGGCGCGGCGGAGACGGTCGCCCGGCACCTGGAGCCGGGGACGCTGGTGGTGCTGGAGTCGACCACCTACCCGGGCACGACGGAGGAGGTCGTCCGGCCGATCCTGGAGACGTCCGGGCTGGTCGCGGGCGAGGAGTTCCATCTGGCGTTCTCGCCGGAGCGGATCGACCCGGGCAACCCGGTGTACGGGGTCCGCAACACGCCGAAGATCGTCGGCGGGATGAGCCCGGCGTGCGCGTCGGCGGCGTCGGCGTTCTACGGCAAGTTCGTCGAGCAGGTCGTGCAGGCCAAGGGCACCCGCGAGGCGGAGATGGCCAAGCTGCTGGAGAACACCTACCGGCACGTGAACATCGCGCTGGTCAACGAGATGGCGGTGTTCTGCAACGAGCTCGGCATCGACCTGTGGGACGCGATCGACTGCGCCGCCACGAAGCCGTTCGGGTTCCAGGCGTTCCGGCCGGGCCCGGGCGTCGGCGGGCACTGCATCCCGATCGACCCGAACTACCTGTCGTACAAGGTCCGCTCGCTGGGCTACCCGTTCCGGTTCGTGGAGCTGGCCCAGGAGATCAACGACCGGATGCCGCGGTACGTCGCGGAACGCGCGCAGCTGCTGCTCAACCGGGAGGGACGCGCGCTGAACGGCTCCAAGGTGCTGCTCCTCGGCGTGACCTACAAGGCCGACATCGCCGACCAGCGCGAGTCGCCTGCGCGTCCGGTGGCGCGGCGGCTGGCCCGGCTCGGCGCCGACCTGTCGTTCCACGACCCGTACGTCGAGGCCTGGGACGTCGACGGGACGGCGATCCCGTCCGCCGGGGACGACCTGCGCGCGGCGCTGGAGGCGGCCGATCTGGCGATCGTCCTGGCCGACCACGCCGCCTACGACGCGGCGACGCTGACGCGGCACGCGCGCCTGCTGTTCGACACGCGCGGCCGGACGCGGAACGCCCCGGCGGAGACCGTGGAACTGCTCTGAGCGCGCGGCCCGGCGCGCATGGCCTCGGCCCCGGCGCGCATGACCCCGGCCCGTGGAACGGGGCCCTTAGCACGTGGGAAGGACTAGCCCGGCATCGTCCACGCCATGGACAGCGGGAATTCATCGGCAATTTCCATCGACGCCCAAGACTCGGCCCCATAGGCCATGATTTCGGCGCGCCAGCGGAGTGAGTGATAATGCGGGTCTGTGTTTGCACGGTCGTGCACCATCCCGAGGACGCGCGCATTCTGCACCGGCAGATACGCGCGCTCCTCGACGCCGGCCATGAAGTCACATATATCGCTCCATTCCGGGCATGCAATGCGACCCCGTGGCGGGAGATCAGCCCGGTCGACGTCCCGCGCGCCACCGGACGGCGCCGCATCCGCGCCCTGCGCGCCGCCCACCGGGCCCTCACCGAGCACGCCGCGTACGCCGACGTGATCCTGCTGCACGACCCCGAACTGCTCGTGTCGCTCCCCCGCGACGTGCGCCGCCGCACCGTGGTGTGGGACGTCCACGAGGACACCGCCGCCGCGCTCAGCGCCAAGGGATGGGTGCCGGGCCCGGCGCGTCCCGTGCTGCGGCCCGCCGTCCGGCACCTGGAGCGGCGCAGCGAGCGGCGGCACCGCCTGCTGCTCGCCGAGGACGGCTACCGGGATCGGTTCCGCGAGGAGCATCCCGTCGTCCCCAACACCACCTACGTCTCCGACCGGCAGCCCCCGGCGCCGGACGGCCGCCGCGCCGTCTACGTCGGGCAGCTCTCCCGGGCGCGCGGCGCGCTCGACATGATCGAGATGGCGCGTCCGCTGGCCGCCGAGGGCGTGCTGGTCGAGCTGATCGGCGCGGCGGACGCCGACGTCCGCGACCCGCTGCGGGCCGCGCAGCGCGAGGGGATCCTGCGCTGGTACGGGTTCGTCCCGAACGACCGGGCGCTGCGCATCGCCGAGGGCGCGATGGCCGGGCTGGCGCTGCTGCACGACGAGCCGAACTACCGGCACTCGATGCCGACCAAGGTCGTGGAGTACATGGCCCGCGGCGTCCCGGTGATCACCACGCCGAACCCGCCGGCCGTGGACATCGTGGAGCCCGCCGACTGCGGGCTCGTCGTCCCGTTCGGCGACCCGGAGGCCGCGGCGAAGGCCGTGCTGCGGCTCCGCGACGACCCGGACCTGCGCACCGGCCTCGGCGAACGCGGCTACCTGGCCGCCCGCGCGCGGTACCACTGGCCGGTCCACGCCGAACGCTTCGTCGCCCAGCTGGAGGCGTGGGCGGGCCGCTCGCCCGCCCCGCTCCCCGAGCCCGAGCCGGAACCCGAGCAGGAGCCGGAACCCGGGCCCGAGCCCGTCCCCGAATACTGATCCCGCAACGCCGCCGGACGACGGTCCCGCCTCAGGACGGGTGGTTCAGCCGGTACGCGACGGACCGGGCGAGCCGCGCCGCCGCCCCCGCCGGACGGTCGGCCTCCACCACCACGACGTACCGGGAGACGCGCAACGCGATCATTCCGGCGGTCGGGCCGATCTCGTACGCCTCGTCGGCGCGGATGTCGCGCCGCCGCCTGGCCTGGGCCTGCGTGGCCTGCAGCGCGTCCAGCATCCGCGAGGCGGCCTGGTCGGTCTCGGCGACCCACCGGACGCTGACGCTGATGCTGCCCACGGCCGTGTCGGACCCGCCGTCCACCAGGCCGGGCGTGCCGGACGCGCGCGGCGTCCCGGACGTCCTGGACGCGCTCGGCGACGGGGACGCCGGCACGGCGGAACCCGGCGATCCGGTCGGCCGGGGTGACGCCGTGCCGGGATCGGGCGGGTTCCTCCGCTTGTCCTCCGGATCCTTCGGCTCGGCCTCGTCCTCGGGCGGCTCGTACGTGCAGGACACCGGGCGCGGGAGCCGCACCGTCCCGGCGTTCCCGCGAACGGGCTCGGCGGCGTGGCCCGACATGTGTGCCGCGGCCAGGTCGGCCTTCTCCAGCAGGGAGCAGGCGTCCGGCCAGTCGGCCGCGGGGACGCCGCCAAGCTCCGCCGGTCCGGCGCCGGTGGACCCGCCGCGGAGCGCGACCAGCCGCGCGGCGCCGTCCGGACGCGGCGCGGCCTCCGGGACGGCCGCGTACAGCAGCCCGCCCGCCGCCGCCAGCCAAGGACGCGCGCCCGGCAGGTCGGTGTTCAGCGAGAACGGCGCGGGCGCGGTCGTGGTGCGCCCGTCGCCGGGCTCGACGATGTCGACGCCCGCGGGCAGCAGCCGCTCCGACAGCCGGGACCGCAGCGCGAACACGCGCCCGCCCGCCTGCGCGAGCGCCGCGTACGCGGGCACATCCCGCTCCCACTCGACCTTCCCGGACGAGACCCGCCGCGCCTGCATGCGCGTCACCCCGCGCCTCTCCCCCTCCGGGTGATAGACGATCATGAGGCGGCCCGATCTCAGGACGCCAGGGCACATGGCGTCGCCGCACACGTCGCCGCCCTTCCACACGCCGAACTGCTCGCCGCCGTCGCCGAACGCCCGCAGCGCCGTCCCGTCGGACGCGAGCGTCACGCCGTCCAGCATCGACACCTCGGGCGACTCGCGTGACCCGAGCCGCCGGTTCCAGCGGACGGTCCCGTTCCCCGGCTCGACCGCGAGGAGCCGGCTGTGGCGGTCGCCGCCCGCGCAGTCGAGGGCCAGCGCCGCGAGCGTCTCCCGGCCGTCCGACGGACGCGCGCCGCCCTCGAACAGCCGGCAGCCGCGCGGCAGCGGCAGCCGCCACACCCGGTTGCCCGACACGGCCGAGACGCCGAACAGCGTCCGGCGGTGCTCGTCCGTGGTGAGCAGCACGTCGGACCCGGCGGGCCAGCGCAGCGTCGTCCGCGACACCGCGGCCGGACGCTCGCCCTCCCGCCGCCACAGCAGCCCGCCCGACAGCGCGTCGAACGCGACGAGGAGCCGGGCGGTGCGGTCGCCGTCCCGCTGGAAGTGGGCGACCAGCCTGGCCCGCGTGGACGCCCAGCCAAGCAGCGTCCATCCGGAGCGGCGGTAGCTCCAGCGGGCCTCGCCGGTCCGCGCGTCGAGGACTTCGAGCCCGCGCCCGGACGCCGTCACGACCTGGCCCTGCGCGACCGCGTAGGCGACGCCGTCGTGCCCGGCGACGGATCCGTGGTGCGTCTGCGTCGTCCGCTCCCAGCTCACGGTGAGCGGGCCGGGCGGCGGCCCCGTCTCGCTCTGCGGCGTGACCGGCTCGGCGGTCACGGTGTGCCGGACCTGCCACCATTCCGCGCCCAGCACGTACCGGTCGACGAGGACGGCGCACAGGGCGATGGCCACCGCGCCGGAGACCAGGCCGAGAGCGACGCGGACACCGCCCACGGACTCCGGCCGTCCACCGGGCCGCTGCCGGCTCGCGACCACGACCGCGCCGCCTCCTTCCGCGTACTGTGCCTGCAAGACCTGTGCCTGAGATACGACAACCCACCATGCCCTGTGGCGGGCGTCGGCGCGACTGAACGGAGCGGAACGTGGAGGTCTTCACCCGCTGGCGAACCTGGGACGAGGCCCGGGACGCCCTCTCCGGCGGCGAGATCGACGTGGACGGTCTCGCCCGCGCCGCCGACGCCGCGCGACGCTGGCACGGCGACCAGCTCCGCCCGACCGGCGCCCCGTACGTCGAGCACCTGCTGGAGGCTCTGGAGGTGCTGGTCGGTGGGCCCGGCGTGACCGATCTCGACATCCTGTCGGCCGCGCTGCTGCACGACGTGGTCGAGGACACTTCCGCCACCCTCGCGGACGTGGAGGCCGAGTTCGGGCCGGTGGTGACGGAGCTGGTCGACTGGGTCACCAAGCCGCCGTCCGCCGGTTCAGGCCGTCAGGCGAAGCGCTCCGCGAAGGCCGCCTACCTGCGCCGTCTCGGCGAGGCGCCGCGGGAGGCGGTGCTGGTGAAGCTCGCCGACCGGGCCAGCAACGTCCAGACGCTCGACCGGATGCCGCCCGACTTCCAGCGCCGCTACTACGCCGAGACGCTCACGTACATCGTCCCGCTCGCCGAGTCCGAGCCCTGGTTCAAGGACTGGTACGCGTCCTGGCGCCGGCACTTCGCGCACCTGATGTGACCGGACGGTCATCAAGTGGGAGAATCCCCGCCATGGAACGGGAATGGGTCGTCGAGGAGAGCCTGAGCATCGAAGCGGACTCCCGGACCGTGTACGCGGCCGTCGCCGATCCGCGCCGGATGCGCCAGTGGAGCCCCGAGCTGTTCGCCACCTGGATCCGCGGCCGGCGGATCGCGCCCGGCACGAGGTTCGTCGGCTTCAACCGGATCGGCTGGCGCGTGTGGTTCACCACCTGCCAGGTGACGGTCGCGGTGCCGGGCGAGGCGTTCGCGTTCCGCGTATCGACCTTCGGGATGCCGGTCGCGCTGTGGGGCTACCGCATCGAGGACATCGCGGACGACCCGTCCGCCCCCCGGACGCGGCTCACCGAGTACTGGGAGGACCTGCGGCGCGACAACCGGAGCGCCGCCGCCGTCTCGCTGATCGGCAAGGTCTTCACCGGCGTCCCCGCCGAGGACCGCGCCGCCGTGAACCGCGCGAGCATGCGCGCCACTCTCGCGCGCATCCGGACGGCCGCCGAGAGGACCCGGTCGCCGTCCGGCGCGTAGGGCCTGGTCGCCGTCGCGCCTGAGGCCTGGGCGCCGTCCGGCACTTCGATCATCGCGATCGGACCGCGACGAAGACCGAATAGGCTGTCTCTTTCGCCCCTTCGGGGCGCCGGGGACGTCCCGGCGTGGCCTACGTGCGAGGAGCTGCGTGCATGTCGTCACCAGGCACCGGGTTGTCGACCGGTTCCGGCGGCACGGTGAAGGATCGGGAGATCGCCGCCGAGCAGCGTTATGTCGATCTGGCCTACGCGCGGCTGGAGGAGATGCGCGCGGACGCCCAGGCGATGATCCGCGAGGGCTACCGGCAGTCGCTCGCGGGCACCAAGGGGTCGCTCGTCGACCGGGACGCGATGGTCCACCAGGCGGCGCTGCGCGCGCAGGCGCTGGACGTCGCCGACGACGGCCTGGTGTTCGGACGGCTCGACCTCGCCAACGGCGAGCAGGCCACCGGCGAGGAGGGCTCGGGAGAGGTCCGGTACGTCGGACGCGTCGGCGTCCGGACCAGCGAGCACGACTCCCTGGTGATCGACTGGCGGGCCCCCGCCGCCGAGGACTTCTACCGCGCCACCCCCGAGGACCCGCGCGGCGTCGTCCGGCGGCGCGTCCTGCACTCGCGCGGGCACACGGTCGTCGACCTGGAGGACGACCTGCTCGACCCGGACGCCGCGGACGGCATGACCGTCGTCGGCGACGGCGCGTTCCTCGCCTCGCTCGCCCGCACCCGCGAGGGCGCGATGCGCGACATCGTCGCGACGATCCAGCGCGAGCAGGACGAGGTGATCCGCGCGCCCGCCGACGGGACGGTCCTGGTCCGCGGCGCGCCTGGCACCGGCAAGACGGCGGTCGCGCTGCACCGCGTCGCGTATCTGCTGTTCCGGCACCGCCGCCGGTTCGGCTCGCGGGGCGTGCTGGTCATCGGGCCGAACCGCCGGTTCACCGCGTACATCGAGCGGGTGCTGCCGTCGCTCGGCGAGGGCTCGGCGACGCTGCGCTCGCTCGGCGACCTGGTGGACGGCGTGACCGCGACCGTCCACGACCCGCCGCGCCTCGCCCGGCTCAAGGGCGCCGACGAGATGGCGTCCGTGCTGCGCCGCGCCGTGACCGACCACGCGCCCGGCGCCCCGGACGAGCTGCGCGTGGTGTTCAAGGGCGTCGTCGTGGCGCTCGACCGGCCCCGGCTCGACCGGATCAGGCACGAGGTCCACCGCCGCAGCCGCGGCACCGTCAACGCCGCCCGGGGCCGCGCCGTAGAGCTGCTCCTGGACGCCCTCTGGGACCGTTTCACCGACGTCGGCGGCCCCGAAGCGGCCGAGTCGGCGGAGGGCGCGGAAGCGGGCCTGTGGAACGCCATCCTGGCGGCGGACGGCCTCGCCTCGCTCGACGAGGAGCCCGCGCCCGGACGCGAGAACGGCGACTCCGCCAAGCCGGGCGACCCGAAGCGCACCCAGTTCGAGGCGCGCGTCCGGGAGCAGCGCGCGTTCACCGACTTCCTCGTCGCGTGGTGGCCGATCCGCCGCCCGCTGGACGTGCTGCGCTCGCTCGGCGACCCGTCCCGGCTGCGCCGGGCCGCCGGACGCGAGCTCGACCGCGCCGACCTGGACGCCCTCGCCGCGTCCTGGAACGGCGAGAACGCGCCGCTCAGCTACCAGGACGTCGCGCTGCTCGACGAGCTCGACGCGCTGCTCGGCTCGCCGCCGCGCCCGTCCCGCCGCAGGCCCGCGCCCGCCGACGACGACCCGTTCGTCGTCGACGGCGTCAACATCCTGACCGGCGAGGACGTCGTGGACGACGCGTGGGAGCCGGAGATGCAGGAGCTGACCACGTCCATCGAGCGGCTGGAGCGGTCGCGGCGCGTCGACGACGGCGTCGTCGAGGAGCGCCCCGAGTACGCGCACATCGTCGTGGACGAGGCGCAGGACCTCTCCCCCATGCAGTGGCGGATGCTCGGCCGCCGCGGCCGCCAGGCCAGCTGGACCATCGTCGAGGATCCGGCCCAGAGCGCCTGGGAAGAGCTGGACGCCGCCCGCCAGGCCATGGAGATCGCGCTCGGCGGGGAGCGGCCCGCGTCCAGGTCCCGGGGGCGCCGCAGGCCGCCGCGCAGGCCCGCGCCCGCTCCCGTCCGCAAGCGCCACGAGTACGAGCTCACCACGAACTACCGCAACTCCACCGAGATCGCCGCCGTGTCCGCGCGGGTGCTGGCCGTCGCGCTGCCGGAGGCCCGCCCGGCCCGCGCGGTCCGCACGTCCGGGATCGAGCCGGTGGCGCGGGTCGTCCCGGAACCCGGCCTGCCCGCCGCCGCGCGAGAGGCGGCGGAGGAACTGCTCGACCAGGTCGAGGGCACGATCGGCGTGATCGTCCCGCTCGCCCTGGACGAGTCCGCCGGCCAGCCGACCCTGTTCGACGAGCCCGCCGCCACCTGGACGGCCGCCGACCGGAACCGGCTCGCCGAGGGGCTGCCGGAACGCGTCCAGGTCCTGGACGTCCTGGAGGCCAAGGGCCTGGAGTTCGACGCGGCGGTGATCGTCGCGCCGGAGACGGTGGCCGCGCAGTCCCCGCGCGGGCTGCGCGTCCTGTACGTGGCCGTGTCCCGCGCGACGCAGCGGCTGACCGTCCTCACCGCCGACCCCGAATGGCGCGACACGCTGTTCAAAGACTGAGCGGCCCCGTCGGGTCGTCCGGTCGGGCGTGAAAAACGCCCTTCCGCGCGGGTTAGGCTGACGCTGGCCCAATCGCACGGGTGGACGGAGATCGATGAGCGGTCGGAATCCCGCGCCCAGGCGGAGTTACGGCGGCCGTTCGGCCGAGGAGCGCCGCGCCGAACGGCGGGAGCGCCTGCTTGCGGCCGGGCTCGAACTGTTCGGCACGCGCGGCTACGCCGCCACGTCCATCGAGCGGCTCTGCGCGACCGCGAGCGTGTCCACCCGCAACTTCTACGAGGAGTTCTCCGGACGCGAGGAACTGCTCACCGCCCTGCACCGCACCATCAACGAGCGCGCGTCGCAGGCGCTCGCCACCGGGTTCGCCGACGCCGCCGGCGCCGACCTCGCGACCCGGGTGGAGCGCGCGGTCCGCGCGTTCGTCACCGTCACCGCCAGCGACCCCCGCTGGGCGCGGATCGCGTTCGTCGAGGTCATCGGCGTGAGCGCCGGGCTCGAGCGGCACCGGCTGAGCTGGCGCGGCCAGTGGGAGGACGCGCTGCTCGCGATGACCCGCGACGCCGTCCGGCGCGGCGAGGCCGTCGACCGCGACTACCGCCTCACCATGATCGCCATCATCGGCGCGATCAACAACCTCGTCCACCACTGGTCCGCCCGCGACCAGGACATCCCGCTCGACGACATCACCGCGGAGCTGACCCGGCTGATCCTCGCCGCCGTCACCCGCCCCTAGATCACCGGCGGGCGGCCGGTGCGGGTCATGCGCCAGGCGGTGCGGTACGTGATCGGACGCCGAGGACCCGCCGCCTTGCGCCAGCCCTCCGAGAAGCCCTTGAACCACGGTCTGAGAGCGCTCGGCTTGCGTTCGCGGACGACGGTCATGCCGACCCACACGGCGAGGTAGATGAGGGCGAGGGGCCACGGAAGGTTGCGGCGCGCCAGCCAGACGCGGTTGCGGGCGTTGTAGCGGTAGAACATGTCGTGCCGCGTCGGCAGCACGGCCGGATGGAACATGACCGCGGACGCGTCGTAGACGATGCGGTACCCGGCGTTGAGGATCTGCCAGGCGAGGTCGGTCTCCTCGTGCGCGTAGAAGAAGTCCTCGGGGAGGCCGCCGCCGGCGTCGAACGCGGTGCGGCGGATGGCGCAGGCGCCGCCGAGGAACGTCGTGACGGCGGAGGAACGTTCCGGGTCACCGGCGCGCAGCCGCGGCACGTGACGGCGTTCGCCGCGCCCGCCCTCCGGGTCGCGGACGCGGAACGAGACGACGCCCAGGTCGGGCTCGGCGGAGAACCGGTCGCGCAGATACGTGCCGAGACGGGAGGAGCGGTACCAGCCGTCGTCGTCCAGGAAGAGGACCACGTCGCCGTTGGACGCCTCCACACCCCGGTTGCGCCCCGCGGGGATGCCGACGTTTTTCGGGAGGGCGAGGGCCTTGACGCGCTCGTCGTCGAACGGCGCGGCGTCCCCGCGGTCGCCGACGGGATCGACGCCGTTGCCGACGAGGACGACCTCGACGTCCACGTGCTCCTGCTCCAGGGCGCTGCGGACGGCGCGGGCCAGCTCGTCCGGACGGTTCCCCATGGTCAGCACGACGACGGAGAGTTTCACTTCAGCCTCCGCGACGCCAGGATGCTGACCAGGTGCAGCAGCGTCTGCACGACGGCGACCGCCGCGACAGCGCCCATGAGAACGCGCACCGCGACCGGCCCGTCGGCGCCGAAGACGGCGTCGACCACGGCCGCGGCCAGGATCAGCAGCGACAGCTCGACCGCCCCGATGATCCGGTGGAAGCGCAGCATGGACGCCGCCTGCCGGGCGAGCGCGATGCCGGTCGAACGGGGCCGCAGCGCCCGGTCGCCCCCGGACGGATCGGCGGGCAGCCCCGACTTGGCCCGCGCGACGACGACGTTGTCGGTCTCCGCCTTGATCAGCGCGGCGCCGAGCGCGGCGACGAGGCCGAGCTCGGCCCAGCCGCCGTTCTCCCAGCCGCCCTGCGCCATGAAGCCGAGCCCGATGAGCAGCGACACCTCGGACAGGTAGTGGCCGATGCGGTCGAGGAACACACCCGCCACCGACGTCCGCCTCAGGTAGCGGGCGACCTCGCCGTCCACGCAGTCGAGCAGCAGGTACACCTGGATGAGGACGGCGCCGCCGGCGGCCGTCCACAGCGGCGACGCGGGCAGCGACACCACGACGCCCGCGACGACGCCGCTGAGCATCATCAGGTAGGTGAGCTGGTTGGGGCTGAGCCCGAGGCGCAGCGCGATCCACGCGAAGTACGGGGACAGGTCGCGCATGTAGAGGCGGCCGGCCCAGTGCTCCTCGTTGCGCCGGTCCTTCAGGCCCGGCGGCTGCCCGTACCGGCGGATGTCGGCGACCGATGCGCCCCTGCGATCCGGGCGGCGGTCGTCGCCCGGGGGTTCGTCCCCCGGAGGTTCGGGGGCGCGGCTTCGTCCGGGGATCTCAGCCTCCGTGGGCCTGGACATACTCTTCCACCGCCTTGAGGGTCGCGCCCGTGTCGAGACCGAGATATTCCAAGATCGTATAGCGGCCGGGACGGGTCTGCGGGGCGTATCCGACGGCCTCGGCGAACTGCTCGACCGACAGCCCGACGTCGGCGGGGAACCGCGGCAGGCCGTGCCGTCCGAGGCACGCGAGGATCTCGGCCAGCCGGTCCTCGCCGGAGCCGAGGTGGGTGGCGCGCAGGTGGTAGCAGAACGCGGCGCCGATCCCGGCCAGCTCGCCGTGGTTGGCGGTGCCGGGGAAGAGCTGGTCGATGGCGTGCAGGATCTCGTGGTCGCCGCCGCTCGCCGGACGGGAGTCGCCCGCGAACGCCATCGCCATCCCCGACAGGACGAGGCTCTCCGCGAGGACGGTCAGGAACCGGTCCGACTCGATCGAGGCCGGCTGGTGCAGCAGCGCCTCCGCGGCCGTGCGCGCCACGGTGAGCGCCATCCGGTCGACGCGCTCGCCGCATTCTTCGGCGGCGAGCAGCCAGTCGTCCACGGCGGAGAAGTTGCTCACCACGTCGCCGATCCCGGCGCGGACGAGCCGGGGCGGCGCCGCGTGCACGTAGTCGAGGTCGACGATCATCGCCAGCGGCATCACCACGCCGAACGAGCCCTTGCCCTTGTCGTGGACGAGCGACGCGACCGGTGAGCAGATCCCGTCGTGGGACAGGTTCGTCGCGACCGACACCATCGGGATGCCGGACAGCGTCGCCGCGTACTTGGTGGCGTCGATCGTCCGGCCGCCGCCGATCCCGACGACGGCCTCGTACGACCCGGCGCGCAGCCTGGCCCCGAGGCCGACGGCGGCGTCGACGCTGCCGTCCTCGACCCGGAACACCTCGCAGGCCGACAGGGAGGGACGGACGTCCTCGGCGATCTGGTCGCCCTGGCCGGGGCCGACCGCGATCGCGACGCGTCCCTCGGTGACGATCCGCCGGTCGGCGAGCAACTCGCCGAGGCCCGCGACGGCGCCGCGCCGCACGTCGATGGACAGCGGCGCGTTCAGCATCCGCGTCAGCAGGGGCATGGGCCTCCTCGCTCGGTCGCGCTTTGCGGTCAGTAGCCCTTGGCGATCCGGCGGGCCTTCTCCAGGTCGTCGTGGTCGTCGACCTCGACCCACTCGACGTCGCCGATCGGGGCGACGCCGATGCGCCCGCCCCGGTTCACGTGCTCCTGGTAGCCGTCCTCGTAGTACAGGTCGGGGTTCCGCTCCCAGGTGGCCTTGAGCGCGTCGGCGAGCGGGCCGGCGGCGGGAGGCTCGATGAGGGTGGCGCCGATGTACTCGCCGTCGGCGGTGGACGGGTCCATCAGCTTGGTGATGGACCGCAGGTCGCCCGCGCCGTCGAGGACGACCTTCATCTCCTCGTCAGCGAGAGTTTTCACATCGTCCACGGCGAGGAGGATGTCCGGTCCGCGGTTCGCCAATAGTGTCTTTTCGACGCTCACCGGATGGACAGTGTCCCCGTTCACCATGAGGACGCCCTTGGAGAAGTGATCCCGAGCCAGCCACATGGAGTAGGCGTTGTTCCACTCCTCGGCCTTGTCGTTGTGGACCAGCGTGATGGACACGCCGTACCGCTCCTCTAGCCAGGCCTTGCGCGTCTCGACCGCCTCCGCGCGGTAGCCGACGACGATGACGACGTCGGTCAGCCCGACCTCGGCGAAGTTGCCGAGCGCGATGTCGAGGACGGTCGTCGCGCCGTCATCGGTCTCGGTCACGGGGACGAGGGCCTTGGGGAGGGTGTCGGTGTACGGCCGCAGCCTCCGGCCCGCGCCCGCCGCCAGCACCATGCCGATCATGCTTTCCCTCTCTCTTCATTGTGGGGGCCGACCCCCACGCCCCCCGACAACCGCTCCCGAGGAGTCGACGAGCACACCACGGCGGCCGCCGCGGCGCGTTCGCGTGAGGACGCTCTCGCTGCCGAACAACACGCCAAGGTAGGCGGCCAGCGCCGCGTACGCGAACGGGAGGAACCCGGACAGGCCCGCGAGGGCCACGAGCAGCACCCGGCCCTCCCAGCCCAGCCCGGCCAGGACGACCCACTCCTGCGGCCACGCCCCCCGGCGGACACGGCACATGGTGTCGTAGTGGTGGAGCGCGAGCACCGCGATCAGCACGTGGACGAGCGGTGCCGAAATCGCCTGCGCGAACCCCAACACGGCCAGGTAACCATACTCGATCCCGCGGAGGATGGGCGGTGCGAGCCAGTCGAGCCGTCCGCTGTGCGGATGCGCGGACGACGGTCCGGTCAGCAGCAGGACGACGACCGGGGCGTACAGCGCCGGGGCCGGTCCCCCGTGCGCCCGCAGAGGCAGCAGTACGGCCGTCGCGGCCGCGGCGAGGACGGCGGCGGGCAGCGGCGGGAGCCGTCCGGCGGCCATCCGGCCGAGGGCGCGGGACGCCGGGCCGTCGTCCCGGTAGGCCCACAGCGTCCTCGTGGTCAGGGAGGGCCTCATCGCGCGAGGGACCTCGCGACGCGTCCGGCCAGGGCGACGGCGACGGCGGCCGATCCCCACGCGAGGAGCGCGGCGAACGTCAGGCGGGCGCCGGCGACAGCGGCGGTGCCCGCGATCAGCACGTAGCGTGCGCCGGGCGGCAGGCCCAGGACGTCCCCGGCCCATCGCGGCACGGTACGGCGCGGCCTTGGGCGGCGGGCGGGCCGGGTCGCGGCGTACGACGCGTCCATCATGTCCCGGACGGACAGCAGCGCCACCGCGCCCGCCGCCGCCCACCACAGGTTCACCCCGGACGCGGCGGCGCCGGACGCCCCGACCACCAGCCCCGTGTAGACCGCGAACTCCCCGGCGCGGTCGAGGACGCCGTCCGGCCGGAAGGCGCCGAGGACGAGCGAGGCGCACAGCAGCAGCGCCCCGGCGATCAGACCGCCGCGGGCGCCGTCCGAGAACCAGACCCCGGCGAGCACCGCGAAGGCCAGGGAGATCGCCGATACGGTGTCGGGCGTGAGGCCGTCGTCCACGGCGTCGACCGCCTCTCGGTCTGGCCGGATGTTCGCGCGGTAGTCCGGGACGTGGGGGCTGGAGGACGGTACGTTGGGCGTGACCGGGCGGCCGCGCGGGGACGCCTGAAGCATCGGGCCTCCGGGCGGTCGTACGGATAAGGGCAGGTGCACAGCGTAGTGGTCCGATGACCGGGTGTCGTGGAAAATCGAGGGAGCGATGGCGACGCGGACGGTTGCGGTGGTGCTCGCGGGCGGTGTCGGCGCGCGCATGGGCGCCGGACGTCCCAAACAGCTCATGGAGGTCGGCGGGCGGCCGATCCTGGCGCGCGCGGTCGGCGCGTTCGACGCGCACCCCCGCGTCGGCGAGGTGGTGGTCGTGATGGCGGCCGGGCATCTGCGGGCGGCCGCCGCGATCGCCGCGCCGTTCCCGAAGGCGGCGGCCGTGATCGAGGGCGGCGACACGCGCACCGCGTCGACGCTCGCGGCGCTGCGCGTGCTGGACGACCGTCCCGACGACGCGCGGGTGCTGTTCCACGACGCGGCCCGCCCGTTCGTGGACGCCCCGGTCATCGACCGCGTCCTGGACGCGCTGGACGGCGACGACGCCGTCGCGGTGGGCGTGCCAGCGTCCGACACGATGGTGGTGGTCGAGGACGGCCGTGTCGTGTCCATGCCGCCGCGCGAGACGATGATCCGGTTCCAGACGCCGCAGGGGTTCCGGCTCGGCACGATCCGCAAGGCGTACGAGCTCGCGCTGGCCGACCCGGAGCTGCGCGCCACCGACGACTGCGGGATCGTGCACCGCTACCTGCCGGACGTCCCGGTCCGGGTCGTCGCGGGCAGCGAGCGCAACCTCAAGGTCACCCAGCCGCTCGACGCCGTCGTCGCCGAGCATCTCGCCACCGAGGACGTCACTTGATCTTCGAGCACGCCCCGACGGTCATCGGCCACCGCGGCTTCGGGTCGGGCGACCTCACGCCGCCCGGCGCGGAGGTGCCGGTCGCCGAGAACACGCTGCCGTCGATGCTCGCCGCCGTCGAAGCGGGTCTGTCGTGGATCGAGATCGACGTGACGCGCACGGCCGACGACGACCTCGTCCTGCGGCACGACCCGACGACCTCTGACGGCGACTACGTGGTGGACCTTCCGGCCACGGCGAGCGGCCTGCCCCGCCTCACGGACGTCTTCGACGCGCTGCCCCCGGACGTCGCCGTCGACGTGGACGTCAAGACCGTCCTGGAGGACGCCGTGGACGCCCCGTCCCGCCGTACGGGGGCGCTGCTGCTGCCGGTGCTGAAGCGGGAGGCGGAGCGGCGCAGGCTGCTCGTCACGTCGTTCGACCCGGCGCTGCTGGCGTTCCTGCGGGACGGGCTGCCCGGCGTCCCGCTCGGGCTGCTGACGTGGCTGCGGTTCCCGCTGTGGCACGCCGTCCCGGCCGCGGCGGGTCTCGGGCTGGACGCCGTCGGCGTGCACACCGGGTCGTGCGGCATCGACCATCCGGACACGCGGCTGCGCCCGCTGGAGCACTGCGTGGACGTCGCGCACAAGGCGGGCCTGGAGACCGTCGTGTGGTGCCCGTCCGCCGAGAAGGCGCCGGACTACGCGGCCGCCGGGTTCGACGCGATGGTCGTCAACGACGTCCCCGGCGTGCTCGCGGCGCTCTGAGGCGGCAACGCGCTGAGCGTCAGCGGTTGCCGCCGTACATGCGCGTCCATTCGCCCGGCTCGTCGTCGTCCGACCTGCTCCCGGAGGACGGCTTGGGCCGCTCGGACGGGGGCGGCGCGGGCGGCAGCGGAGGCGGGTTGGACGCGGCGGGCGCCTGTCCGTACTGGGGCGTGCCCTGCCAGGGCGGCGGGCTCTGCCCAGGGGACGGCGGCGCCTGGTGCGCCTGGTGCGGCTGGTGCGCTCCCATCGGCGGCGGAGGCGGAGCGCCGTGCATGGCGGGCGGACCCATCGGCGCGGGCGGCGGCGGCGCGCCGTAACGCGGCCCGGCCCCCACACCCGTCCGCGCCTGCCAGCGAGACGGCGCGATGGACGCCACCACGAGCGCGATGCCGAGCACCAGGAAAACACCGAAGGGTGCGAGCGTCAGGTATCCGTAGCGCAGGTCCCTGGGGAGGACGTCGCGTCCGGCGTGCTCGAAGCTCCAGCGCGGCGCCAGTATCCAGAGGGCGCCAACGAACGCGTAGACGACGCCGGGGACCAGCGACGCCAGCGGCGACACCCGCGACCCCGCCGCCAGGCCGATGAGCACGGCCGCGATCAGCATCACGCCTGCGCCGACCCACCGGTCGCTGCCGTCGAATCGGAAGGTCCGCGCGAACTGGCCAAGCTTCGTCGTCCCGTACATCAGGCAGGCGGCGATGATCGGCGTCACGACAAGGCCGATCACCACACCCAGCCCATGGCGCGCTCCGTTGGACATGGCCACCCTCCAAACCGGGTCGGCGGCGAGATCCCGCCAAACGTAACCCTGAGACGTGCGGGAAGGCACCCGGGTTCGGAGGACGTTTTGCGTTTCTTGCCCGCTACTGCACGCTCTCGCCTGGTTTGACCGGAGCCGGCTGGCCGAGCCTCGGCGGGCTCGTCAGGAAGCCGACACCCCAGGTCACGTGCATGGTGGCGTACACCAGCGGCAGCCGCACCCAGGCCGACAGCGGCAGCCCGCGTCCCTCCACCGCCGCGCCCGCGATCATCGCGGCCGCGTACCCGCCGGGCACGATCCAACCTGGCCAGAACCCGAACGCGCCGGCGACCGCGCCGGCCGCCATCGCCACCACGGCGATCGGCGGCGCGAGGTAGCGGAAGTTCAGGGTGCCCTGGTGCTCGCGCCCGACGACGCGCCGCCAGCGGCCCGTGTGGAAGTACTGCTTGGCGAGGGCCCGCAGGTTGGGACGCGGACGGTACGTCACCCGCATCCGCGGCGTGAAGAACACCCGGCCGCCGGTCTGCCGGATGCGGTGGTTCATCTCCCAGTCCTGCGCGCGGGTGAACGTCTCGTCGTAGCCGCCGACGCGGTCGAGGGCGCTGCGGCGGAACGTCCCCAGGTACACGGTCTCCACGTCGCCGGCCTCGCCGCCGGTGTGGAAGCGGGCGTTGCCGACGCCGAGCTTGGACGTCATCGCCCGCGCCACGGCCTTCTCGAACGGGGTGACGCCCTCGGCCGCCATGATCCCGCCGACGTTGTCGGCGCCGGTCTCCTCCATCGTCTCGACGGCGGCGCGGACGTAGTCCGCCGGCAGCAGCGAGTGCCCGTCCACCCGGACGATGATCGAGTACTGCGAGGCCTTGATCGCGATGTTGAGGCCCTGCGGGGTGCGTCCGGTCGGGTTGGCGACCACCAGGACACGCGGGTCCTCGGCGGCGAGCGAGCGGGCGATCTCCTCGGTCCGGTCGCGGGACGGCCCGATCGCGAGGACGAGTTCGAGCTCGCCCGGATAGTCCTGGGTCAGGATGCCGCGGACGGCGTCGGTCAGATGCCGCTGCTCGTTGAGGACCGGCATCACGATCGACACCGCCGGCCAGGTGCGTTCACCGGAGTCGGAGCGGGGCTTCACGGCGTGCTGCGTTTCCTGCCTCGTGGTTTCCTGCTTCGTGGCGCTCTGGGCGTGGGGAGACGGATTCATGTGGGCTCGCGGGGCGCGGTGTGGTCAAAGACGGCGCCACGTTACTGCACGGACACGAGGTCCAGGTAGCGAACAGACGGGTGTCCCCCACTTTAGAGTGGTGGGGAATCGCGTCAGAACGACGTCCTCGGGAGGCGGCGGCCGGCATGGCAGACGGGAACGACTCGGGTCGCGGCGCCGGCGACGAGCCGGACGCCGATCCGCTGGAGCGCTATTTCCGGCCGCGTCCGGGCGCACCGGGCGTGCCGGGGGCGGCGGGCTCCGCGGCGGGCCCCGCGCCGGGGGCGGACGGCGACATCGAGGGCGTGACCATCGAGGGCATGCCCGCGCCGCGCGTCTCGGTGGAGAGCCCGCGCGGGCCGCGCCGTCCCGGCCGGGGGCTGAGCCCGCGGGCGGCGATGAGCGCGCGGCGGCAGAAGCGGTTCCTGACGCTGACCGGGACGATGTCGGTGGTCGTCCTGCTGACCTCGGGCGGCGCGTGGGCGTTTCAGAACTACGTCACCGGCATGATCGACAAGATCTCGGTCGACGGGCTCGGCAAGGGCAAGGACGCGCCGAAGGGCGCGATGACGATCCTGGTCGCCGGGGTCGACCGCCGCGACGGGCTGACGAGGGAGCAGCAGAAGGCGGCCAAGCTCGGGCACCAGCCGGGCGAGCGGTCCGACACGATGATGCTGGTGCACGTGTCCCGCGACCACGACAGCGTGTCGATCGTGAACCTGCCGCGCGACTCGTACGTGACGATCCCGGCGCACAAGTCGAACGGGTCTGAGGGGGCGAAGGGGGCGCGGATCCCGTCCCGTCCGGGCAAGCTGACCTGGGCGTACCAGTTCGGCGGGCCCGACCTCACGGTCAGCACCGTCAAGCGCGCGACGGGCGTGTCCATCGACCACTACGTCGAGGTGAACTTCTTCGGGTTCGTGCACATGGTGGACGCGCTCGGCGGCGTGGACGTGTGCACCGAGCAGGCGATCAACGACCCGAAGAGCGGACTGAGGCTGCCCGCCGGAAAGTCGCACGTGGACGGCCTGCAGGCCCTCTCGTTCGCCCGCGCCCGCTACACCCTCGCCGACGGCAGCGACCTCGGCCGCATCGACCGGCAGCAGCAGTTCATGGCGTCGATGATGAAGCAGGCGCTGTCGACGAAGACGCTCGGCGACCCGGTCAAGTCGACGAAGTTCCTGAAGGCGTCGCTGAAGTCGCTGCGCGTCGACTCGGAGCTGGCCGACAACCTGCCGAAGCTCGCCGAGCAGATGAAGGACCTGTCGACCGACAAGCTGACGTTCGCGAAGATCCCGCTCGCGAACCCCGGGTACAACGCCGTCCTGTGGAACTCGCCGCAGCCGCAGTCGACCGTCCAGTGGGACGAGGGCAAGGCGCGCGACCTGTTCACCAAGATCCGGCGGGACCATCCGCTGGACGAGAAGACCAAGAAGCCGACCGCGACGCCCACGCAGAAGCCCGAAGACCGGCTGACGGTGCCGCCGGACGACATCTCCGTCCGCGTCCTGAACGCGATCGGCACGCCGGGACTGGCGACGAAGGCGGGCGGGCAACTGCGCGACCTCGGCTTCCGCACCACGGTCGTGCCCGGCGTGGCGCGCCGCGGGCTGCAGACGACGCAGATCCAGTACGGCCCGGAGGGCGCGGAGTCCGCGAAGACCCTGGCCGCCGCGATCCCGGACGCCAAGCTGAGGCAGGTCGCCGGGCTCGGGTCGAGGGTGCAGGTCATGGTCGGCGCGAACTGGGACGGCGTGCGGAAGGTCGAGGCCGGCGGCGCGTCGCCGAGCCCGTCCCCGGCCAAGGGCATCGACACCGACACCGCCACCCAGAAACTCTGCGGCTGACCCTGATCTAGAATAATGTTCTAGACACGGAGGGAGCCCCCCATGAGCGACGTGCCCGGCGCAACGGTGCCAGCCGAGACGTTCTACGAGCCGCTCGGCGGCGGACGGTTCGCCAGCACCCCCGCCACGGCGGGGCCGTGGTCGGCCGGCCTCCAGCACGGCGGTCCGGTGGCGGGCCTGATGGGCCGGGCGTTCGAGCGGCACGAACCCGTCCCGGGGACGCGGGTCGCGCGGGTGACGATCGAGATCCTCAGCCCCGTCCCGGTCGCGGAACTGGACGTCGCGGTCCGCGTCGTCCGGCCCGGCAGGCGCGTCACGTACCTCGAAGGCGAACTCGTGCACGAGGGACGGCCCGTCGTCCGCGCGAACGCCTGGCGGATCATGGGGGCGCCGGCTCAGCTGGAGCCCGTCGTCCACGCGCCCGCCCCGCCGCCGCGTCCCGAGAGCACTCCGCTGTTCGGGGAGTGGGGGGACCTGCACGTCCGCGGGTACCTCTCGGCGATGGAATGGCGTCCCGTCCGCGGCTCCTTCGGCGAGCCGGGGCCCGGCACGGTGTGGGCGCGGTCCCGGATCCCGCTGGTCGCCGGCGAGTCCGACACGCCGCTGGTGCGCGCCCTGACGCTGGCCGACAGCGCGTCCGGCGTCGGCAGCGAGGTCGACCTCGGCAAGTGGCTGATCATCAACACGGACATGACGGTGGCGCTGCACCGCGACCCCGTTGGCGAGTGGCTGTGCATGGACGCGTCCCTCGACGCGAGCCCCGGCGGCAGCGCCCTGTGCACCGCGACGATCGCCGATGGGTCGGGCGAATTCGGCCGTGTTCTGCAGACCCTTCTCGTGGACGAGCGTCCGCCCGCGTAGAAACCCGCGGCGACACGCCGCATCGCTCCGTGTTCTTGATCGAACACTGTGGGTAACAATCGACAGTGACAGAGAGTAGTCACTCGTCAGGAGCTCACAGTATGTCGACAAGGAAACTCGGCCTGCTCACGACGACCGCCGCACTCGCGTTCACCGCCTCCATCGGCACCGCGAGCGCCGCCCTCGCCGCACCACCGCCGTCTCCACCGGACGCGAACAGCGCGTCCAACGCCGACCCCGCACCAGATGCGGAAGCAGCACCAGACGCCGAAACACAACCCAACGACCAGACACCGCCAGACGCCCAGACGCCACCGGAAGGCCAGACGCCGCCGGAGGCCCAGCCACAGCCGGAAGGCCAGACACAGCCGGAGGGCCAGCTCCCACCGGACACCCAGACGCCGCCAGAGGCGCAGGACCAGCCGGACGCCCAGAACCAGCCCGGCGCCCAAGACCAGCCGGAAGCGCAGAACCAGCCCGAGGCTCAAAACCAGCCCGAGGCACAGAACCAGCCCGAAGCGCAGAACCAGCCGGAAGCGCAGAACCAGCCGGAAGCGCAGGACCAGCCCGGCGCCCAAGACCAGCCCGAGGCACAGAACCAGCCCGAGGCTCAAAACCAGCCGGAAGCGCAGGACCAGCCCGGCGCCCAGGGCCAGCCCGAGGCTCAGAACCAGCCTGAGGCTCAGAACCAGCCCGAGGCGCAGGACCAGCCCGGAGCGCAGGACCAGCCCGAGGCGCAGGACCAGCCGGAAGCGCAGCAGCAGCCCGGCGCGCAGAACCAGCCTGAGGCTCAGGAGCAGCCCGGCGCGCAGGAGCAGCCGGACGCGCAGGCGGCGCCGAAGACGGAGGAGGTCGCCGCGCCGGACAAGCCGGCGGCCAAGCCCGCGGCGAAGCCGGCCGGGAAGTCGGACGCCAAGGACGGCACCGATCTCGGCGCCTGTATGGACGCGGACTGCGAAGTCGAGGTCCGTGGCAGCCAGGAGATCCCGCTCGACAAGAAGTTCGGCGTCGATCCGATCGGCGTCAAGGTCGACGGAAGCAAGGTGACCTTCACCGTCAAGAAGGGCGCCTCGCAGATGAAGACGACCACCGACGCGACGCAGCCGTACTCGACCGCGTCGTACAACGGCCTCACGCTGAGCCCGCGCATGGGGAAGGACGGCAGCGTCATCGTCGCCGTCTCCCACGCCTGACCGAGGTTCCGGGGGACGGGCGCGACACCGTCCGTCCCCCGGAACAACAACCCCCCGCATGGCTTCGGGACCCCTCCCGGGTGCTCCTCACTAGAGTCGGCAGCCCGACCTGAAGGAGCGTCAACCGGCCATGCCGAACCGGACCATTTCGGGATCTCGCCGACGGGCCGCCGTCTCCATCGCGCTCACCGCGCTGGCCGCCGCGGGCTGCGGAGCCTCAGATGACGGCGCCCGCCCCGAGCAGAGCGAGTCCAGCCCGGCGCCGACCAACCCGGCGGTCACCGCGAGCCCCGCCGCCACCGCGGCGGACGGCACGAATGTCTCGGCATGCGGCGACGGAAACTGCGAAATCCTGGTGTCCGGCACCGTCGCCATCGATCCGCGCCGTCATGGCGGGCTCAAGAAGCTGTCGCTGACGGAATATCATTCGTCCGAACTCACTTTCAAAGCGGAATCGCGCGAGGGAACCAGTACCGGGAATCTCATGCAGGGCTGCACCGTGCTGCTCACCAAGTTCGGCGAGAGCCGCCACTGCTCGGTGGCGGAGGGCGGCTCGCCGCTGCCTCCGGCGCCGGCGCCGAAGCAGACGGGGGTGATCGCGATGCAGATCGTGGGCCCGGCGCAGGACGGCGTCGTGCTGCGGCTCGTGTCGGGCAAGGTCGGTCCGCCGCCGGCATCGCTCGCTCCCCCGGACCTGCCCGGGTAAGGCCCGGGGGAACCGGGGCTCCTCGTTCGGCTCCGTCCGCGGAGCGCGGCTCCGTCCGTGAACGGACCCTGCCAGTACACTGCCGCGGTCGGTGCACGGACCCGCCCGGAAGTGGGCACGTGTTCAAAGAGGCCGCTAGTCGGCGTCAGCGAAGCGAGAGGAGCGGGCCTTGTCCTACCGGCTGACGGTCATCGGAACCGGGTACCTCGGCGCCACCCACGCGGCCTGCATGGCGGATCTGGGCTTCGAGGTGCTGGGGCTCGACGTGGACGCGGAGCGCATCGCCCGCCTCGCGGCCGGTGACCTGCCTTTCTACGAGCCAGGCCTGGAGCCGGTGCTGCGCCGGGGACTGGCGAGCGGACGGCTGCGGTTCACCTCGTCGTACGCGGACGCCGCGGAGTTCGGCGACGTCCATTTCCTGTGCGTCGGAACGCCGCAGAAGGCCGGGGAGTACGCGGCCGACCTCTCCTACGTGGACGCCGCGATCGCGTCGCTCGCGCCTCTGCTGCACCGGCCCTGCCTGATCGTCGGGAAGTCCACCGTGCCGGTCGGGACGGCCGCGCGGCTCGCCGAGACGCTCGCGAAGACGGCCCCGGCCGGGGGCGACGCCGTCCTCGCGTGGAATCCCGAGTTCCTGCGCGAGGGCTACGCCGTGCAGGACACCCTCAAGCCGGACCGGATCGTCGCCGGGCTGCCCGCCGACCAGGGCGCCGCCGAGCACGCCGAGAAGGCGCTGCGCGAGATCTACCGGACGGTGATCGCGGCCGGCACCCCGTTCATCACCAGCGACTACGCGACCGCGGAGCTGGTCAAGGTGTCGGCGAACGCGTTCCTCGCCACGAAGATCTCCTTCATCAACGCGATGGCGGAGGTGTGCGAGGCCGCGCACGCCGATGTGACGAAGCTTTCCGAGGCGCTGTCCTACGACGACCGGATCGGCGGCAAGTTCCTCGGCCCAGGCCTCGGGTTCGGCGGCGGCTGCCTGCCGAAGGACATCCGCGCGTTCATGGCCCGGGCCGGCGAGCTCGGCGCCGACCAGGCGCTCACGTTCCTGCGCGAGGTCGACGAGATCAACATCCGGCGGCGGATCCGGATGGTGGAACTCGCCCGCCAGCTGCTCGGCGGCTCGTTCGCCGGGCGGACGGTCGGGGTGCTCGGCGCCGCGTTCAAGCCGAACTCCGACGACGTCCGCGACTCCCCCGCCCTGGACGTGGCCGCGTCGATACGCGCCCAGGGCGGGAAGGTCACGGTGTACGACCCGCAGGCGATGCCGAACGCGCGCCGCGCCCAGCCGACCCTGGAGTACGGCGACTCGGCCCTGTCCGCGGCGCGCGACGCCCACGTGGTGCTGCTGCTGACCGAGTGGGCGGAGTTCCGGGACATGGAGCCGTCGTCGCTCGCCGAAGTCGTCGCCGAACGCAACATCGTGGACGGCCGCAACGCGCTCGACCCCGAGCGGTGGCGCGCCGCCGGGTGGAACTACCGGGCCCTGGGACGTCCCTGAAAAGGGGAAGTAAAGGGACACAAAAGCTGTTGTCCCGGACATGGTTGATGCGTTCGCCGACCTGGACGTGATCCGGCGGCTGCTGAACGAGTCGAAGACATGGGCGTTCGTCGGGCTCGGCGACAACCCCGAACGCGAGGTCTACACGCAGGCCCGGCTGCTGCAGGAGCGCGGCAAGCGGATCATTCCCGTCCATCCGGCGGCGCGGGAGGTGCTGGGCGAGCCGGGGTACGCGTCACTGGCCGACGTGCCGGACATGTCCGAGGTGGACGTCGTGGGCGTCTACCGGCGCGCCGAGCACGCCGGGCAGGCGGTGGACGAGGCGATCGCGGCCGGCGCGAAGGCGGTGTGGCTGCCGCTCCAGGTGATCGACGAGGCGGCGGCGCGGCGGGCGAAGGACGCCGGGCTCGACGTCGTCATGAACCGCTGCCCGGCCGTCGAGTGGGCCCTCCGCCGCTGAGCCCGACCCTCCGCCGCTTAAGCCCGACCCTCCGCCGTTGATCCGCTCCCCTGCCGCTGAGCGGGGCTCAGAGCCTTTCTCGGAGGCGCGCGCCCTTCGCCTTGGCCTGGCCGCGGAGGTCCTGCTGGAAGACCTTCATCTTGGCGCGCAGATCCTCGTCGGACGCGGCCAGGATGCGGACGGCCAGCAGCCCGGCGTTGCGGGCGCCGGCGACTGAGACGGTGGCGACCGGAACCCCGGCGGGCATCTGGACGATCGAGAGCAGCGAGTCCATCCCGTCGAGGTACTTCAGCGGGACCGGCACGCCGATCACCGGCAGCGGCGTCACCGAGGCCAGCATCCCCGGCAGGTGCGCCGCCCCGCCCGCGCCCGCGATGATCACGCGCAGGCCGCGGGCCGCCGCGTCCTCGCCGTAGGTGATCATGTCGTGCGGCATCCGGTGCGCGGACACGACGTCGGCCTCGTACGGGACGCCGAACTCGGCGAGCGCCTGGGCCGCGTCCTGCATCACCGGCCAGTCCGAGTCGCTGCCCATCACCACGCCGACCAGCGGCTCCGGATCCGTCATCGCCGTCCCTCCCGCTCGTTCATCTCGGTTCCCCACCGCAGGTAGGCGGCGGCGTGCCGGGCGCGCTCGCGGACGTCCGCGAGGTCGTCGCCGAGCGCGGTCACATGGCCGATCTTGCGGCCGGGACGCGGCTCCTTGCCGTACAGGTGCACCTTGACGGCCGGATCGTGCGCCATCACGTGGATGTAGCGGGAGTAGACGTCGGAGTCGTCGCCGCCGAGCACGTTGGCCATGACCGTGTACGGGGCGGTGGGCTCGGTGGACCCGAGCGGCAGGTCGAGGACGGCGCGCAGGTGCTGCTCGAACTGCGACGTTCGGGCGCCCTCGATCGTCCAGTGCCCGGAGTTGTGCGGGCGCATCGCCAGCTCGTTCACCAGCAGGCCGTCCGGGGTCTCGAACAGCTCGACCGCGAGGAGGCCGACGACGTCCAGCTCGGCGGCGACGGTCAGGGCGAGGCGCTGCGCCTCGGCGGCCACGTCGCCGGGCAGGCCGGGCGCGGGCGAGATCACCTCGGTGCAGATCCCGCCCTCCTGGACGGTCTCCACGATCGGGTACGCGGCGCCCTGCCCGTACGGGGAGCGCGCGACGACCGCGGCCAGCTCCCGCGTGAACGGCACGTGCTCCTCGGCCATCAGGTCGACGTCCTGGGACAGCAGCTCGTGGATCAGCTCGACGGCCGCGCGGTCGTAGGCGTCGAGCGTCCAGACGCCCTTGCCGTCGTAGCCGCCGCGGGTGGCCTTGAGCACGAGCGGGAATCCGTGCTCGCGGGCGAAGACCTCCAGCATTTGCAGCGGCGCACGCCGGTGCAAGTGCAGGTAGTCGGGGCACGGGACGCCCAGCGCGGTGAGCCGCTCGCGCATGACGAGCTTGTCCTGCGCGTGGGCGAGCGCGGCCGATCCTGGACGGCACGGGACGCCCGACGACTCCAGCTTCTCGATGTGCGGCCCCGGGACGTGCTCGTGGTCGAACGTCACGACGTCGCAGCCCCTGGCGAACGACAGGAGATCGTCGAGGGAGCGGTCGTCCCCGACCCGGACGTCGGACACGGCCCTGGCCGCGGAGTCGTCCGCCGAGCCGGCGAGCACGCGCAGCGACAGGCCGAGGCCGATCGCGGCCTGCTGCGTCATCCGGGCCAGCTGGCCCCCGCCCGCGATTCCCACCACGGGCGCCCGATGCCGGCGGAGCCGGTTCGGGGGGTGCGGGGAGTCGTCTCCCCTCGGGCGAGGCTGAGCGGGATTCGTCACGTCAGAAGGTTATCGGCCGAATCGTGCGAACGAACCGTCCGGGGCCCGCGTCGAACCCGGGTGTGGGGATCTCGGTTATGGGCATGGAACGCTCGGACAGCGTGAAACGTTCATGTTCCGACGTCCCAGGGGCCGCATGCGTCTATTCTCGTGATGCCTCCGCAATAGCCGCCGCGCGCCCGGCCGTGGCGCACCGCCGTAGTCCGGAAGGACGGTTCCCCTTCGTGAGCCTGGTCGCCAAGATCCATCGGCAGTTCGCGCACCTCGTGCGGGAACTGGCCAAGTTCGGCAGTGTGGGCGCGATCGCGTTCGTCATCACCGTCGCGATCGGCAACGGCCTGCACACAGGACTTGGGGTGGGGCCGCTGACGTCCAACGGCGTGGCGACGGTGTTCGCGACGACGTTCTCGTACCTGGCCAACCGCTACTGGACGTTCCGGCACCGCGACCGCACCGGGCTCGGCCGCGAGTACGTGCTGTTCTTCGGCCTGAACGGCGTCGGGCTGGTCATCACGGAGCTGTTCATCGGGTTCACGCACTACGTCCTCAAGCTGGACGGCCCGGTCTCCTACAACGCCGCGCTGGTCGTCGGGACGGGCGTGGCGACGCTGTTCCGCTTCTGGTCGTACAAGAAGTGGGTGTTCCTGCCGGCGAGCGCGCCGCAGGTCGACCCGGCGTCCGGGCTGCCTGAGGCGCCGTCCGACCCCGCCGAGCCGGTGGCGGAGGGCCCGGGCGCGACCCGGGCGCACAACCGGCAGGCGCCGTCCCCGCGGCTCGGCCACCCCCTCGACTCGCGCACCGCCGAGGACTACGCCGAGATCTAGGCCGCGCACCGAATCTAGGCAGCGCACCGAATCTAGGCAGGGCCCATCACCACGCGCTCCGCCGCGAGCCGGGCCTCGGCGGCCTGGCGGAGGAAGACTCCGAACACGGCGGGACGCGACTGGATCAGTTCGAGGCGCCCGCCGTCCACGATGGCGAGGGAGCGGGCGAGGTAGAGCCCGAGCCCGGTGCCGCGGCCGCCGCTGACGCTCCGCTCGAAAATCCGGGGTTCCAGCTCGGGCGGGATGCCCGCGCCCTCGTCGCCGACCTCGACCACGACGCCGCTCGCGCCCGGCTTGGTGTGGATGGTCACGGTCCCGGCACCGTGCATCAGCGAGTTGTCCAGGAGCGTGGCGACGATCTGGGAGAGGCCCTCCGGATTGGTCATGCCGACGAGGCCCTGCTCGCCGACGATCCGGACGTCGCGCCCGTCCCGCAGGAAGATCGGCCGCCACTCCTCGACCTGCTGCGCGATGATCTCGTCGATGGGCGAGGCGACGGCGCCGCCGGTGCGGTCGTGCCGGGCGCGGGCGAGCAGCTGCTCGACGACCGCGACGAGCCGTTCGGCCTGTGTGACCGCGGCCGCGCCCTCCTCCCGGACGACGTCCGGGTAGTCGGCGGCCTCGATCATCTCCTCTAACCGCATGGACAGCGCGGTCAGCGGCGTCCGGAGCTGGTGGCTGGCGTCGGACGCGAACTCGCGGCTCGACGCGACCAGGTCGGCGATGCGGACCGCGCTGCGGTCTAAGACCTCGGCGACCCGGTCGACCTCAGGGACGCCGTAGCGGCGGCGGCGCGGCCGGGCGTTGCCGGTGCCGAGCCGGTCGGCGGTCTCGGCGAGGTCGACCAGCGGCAGCGTCAGCTTGCGGGCCTGGACCATCGCGAGGCCGACGGTAACGGCGACGCCGAGCAGCGCGAGGCTGCCGATGAGCAGCATCAGCCGCAGCGCGTCGGCGCGGACCTCCGCCTCGGGCCGCGACACCCGCACGCGCACCGCGCCGTGCGTCTGCGTGGCGGACAGGACGGGCCCGCGCCGCGGCGGGCCGGCGGTGAGCGTCCGGCCGTCGGGCAGGACGATCGTGATGTGCCGTCCGGGATACTCGCGCGCGATCATCGCGCCGGTGACGGGCCGGCGGGTCTCCAGGCTGAAGCCGACGCCGCCGGCGATGGAGGACGCCTCGCGGTACAGCGACCGGCCGGCCTCCTCGTAGACGAGCTTGTGTGCGGCGTAGGCGAGGGGCATGCCGAGCGACAGGATCGCGACCACCGCCACCGCGAGCGTCGACAGGAGGAGTCGGCGCCTCATCAGGGGCTCCTTCGAGGGTGGGGCCGCGGCGCGTGCGGCACGTCGCTCCGGGGGCCTCTCGGGAAGGCCCCCGGCGTTCCGCACGTCCGCGGCGGCCGGTGCTAGTCGCCGCGCTCGAACCGGAAGCCGACGCCCCGCACCGTCGTGATGTAGCGGGGACTGCCGGCGTCGTCGCCGAGCTTGCGGCGCAGCCAGGAAATGTGCATGTCGAGCGTCTTGGTGGAACCCCACCAGTTGGTGTCCCACACCTCGCGCATGATCTGTTCGCGGGTCACGACCTTGCCCGCGTCGCGGACGAGGACGCGCAGCAGGTCGAACTCCTTGGTGGTGAGCTGCAGCTCCTGGTCGCCCATCCAGGCGCGGCGCGACTCGGCGTCGATCCGCACCCCCTGGACGATCGGGGTCTCGGTGCTGCCCCGGCGAAGCAGCGCCCGCACCCGCGCGAGCAGCTCGGCCAGCCGGAACGGCTTGGTCACGTAGTCGTCGGCGCCGGCGTCCAGTCCGACGACGGTGTCGACCTCGTCGGCCCGGGCGGTCAGGATCAGGATGGGCACGCCGTGCCCCTCGGCCCGCACCCTGCGGGCCACCTCAAGGCCGTCCAGTTCGGGAAGGCCGAGATCAAGGACGATCAGGTCCACACCGCCGCCGAGCGCCCGCTCCAGCGCCTGCGGGCCGTCCGGACTGACTTCGACGGTGTACCCCTCGCGACGCAGCGCGCGGGCGAGAGGCTCGGAGATGGACGTGTCGTCCTCGGCGAGCAGTACTGAGGTCATGAACCGATCGTATGACCATTCTTGAACATTGCCCCGCTGCCGCCGCGCTCTTGACCTGCGGTTTGCCACTCATAGTACATCCTCGAATACCGCTTATCCGGCGGAATCGGGATGCACGCCGCATCCCGCCGTCCGGGCGTGGCGCGGCCCGGCGCGATCCGCGGGCGATCCGGGGGCGGAGGTCAGGCGAGAACGGCCGCCGACGCGGCGGGCAGTTCGACGAATGCGGATTCGGAATCGCCGATGATGTCCGCGGCCAGGCGGATCGCCGGATCTGAGGCGAGCAGCAGGCGGGGCCTGACCGCCCCGGAAGCGTCCTCCGCGGGCACGGACGCCGCCGGAGCGGAGGCGGGGAGGACGACGGGACGCGTGCCGAGGTTCGCCGCGACGCACACCCGGCCGCGTCGCATCATCAGCCAGCGGGCCGTGTCGTCGTCCGCCTCGACGGTCGTCTCCGTCAGGCGCGGCTCGTTCAGCTCCGGCCAGGCCCGGCGCAGCGCGAGCAGGGAGCGGTGCCATTCGAGCAGGTCATGGTGGTGCGGCCGGTCGGGCTCCGTCCAGTCGAGGACGGAGCGCCGGAATGTTTCCACAGCCTGTGGATCGGGGATCGCGCGCGTCCAGCCGTGCCGCGCGAACTCCCGGCGGCGTCCCTCGCGGACCGCGCGGGCCAATTCCGCGTCCTGGTGGTCGGTGAAATAGCACCACGGGGTGGACGCGCCCCATTCCTCGCCCATGAAAAGCATGGGCGTGAACGGCGCGAGCAGGACGAGCGCCGCGCCGACCTTGAGCATCGACGGGGGGATCCGGGAGGTCGCCAAGACCGCGCCTATGCGGTCGCCCGCCGCCCTGTTGCCCACCTGGTCGTGGTTCTGCAGGAAGCCGACGAACCGGTGGGCGGGCGTCTTCTGCACGTCGACCGGACGGCCATGGCGCCGCCCCCTGTACGTCGACCAGGTCCCGTCGTGGACGAACACGTTCGTCAGCGCTTTCTTGAGCGCCTCCAGCGGGCCGAAGTCGCAGTAGTAGCCCTGACGTTCGCCGGTGAGCGCGGCGTGCAGCGCGTGGTGGAAATCGTCGCTCCACTGGGCGTCCAGGCCGTAACCGCCCGCTTCCCTGGACGTCACCAGCCGCGGATCGTTCAGGTCGGATTCGGCGATGAGGAACAGTTCCCGTCCAAGGTGCGCCGACAGGCACGCGACAGCGCACGACAGCTCTTCCAGTATGTGGATGGCGCTGTGGTCGGTGATGGCGTGGACGGCGTCTATACGGAGCCCGTCGAAGTGGTAGTCGCGCAGCCACATCAGCGCGTTCTGCACGACGAACGCGCGGACCTCCTCCGAGCCCTCCTGGTCGAAATTCACCGCGGCGCCCCAGGGAGTCGGGTGGACGTCCGTGAAGTACGGGCCGTAGGCGGCGAGCTTGTTACCGTCCGGGCCAAGGTGGTTGTAGACGACGTCCAGGACGACGGCGAGACCGCGTGCATGGGCGGCGTCGACGAAACGCTTCAATCCGTCGGGGCCGCCATACGGTTCGTGGGGCGCCCATAGGTGAACACCGTCGTAGCCCCATCCGTGATGGCCCGGAAATGCGGCGACGGGTAAGAGTTCCACGGCGTCTATGCCGAGGGCCACTAGGTGGTCGAGTCGCTCGGCGGCCGCGTCGAACGTCCCTTCCTGCGTGAACGTGCCCACGTGCATCTCGTACAGGACGCTTCCGGAGAGTGGGCGTCCGTGCCAGTGCTGGTCGGTCCAGGCGAACCGTTCGTGGTCGTAGACGCGGCTCTGCCCATGGACGCCGTTCGGCTGCCATGGCGAGCGCGGGTCGGGAAGCACTTTTTCGCTGCCGTCCAGGGCGAAGCCGTAGTCCGTTCCGTGTCCGGCGTCGGGGTTTTCGGCTCGCCACCAGCCGGACGTCATTGCCTTCAGTGGACGCCGGGCGTCTCCGGTCACGACCTCCACGCGCTCGGCGTTCGGCGCCCACACCTCGAACCGGATGCTCACCGGTTCATCTCTCTGGGGACGAGCAGCGCGACGGGCAGATGCTCGAAGAGCCGGGCGGCGTCCAGGAACGGGCCCATGTGCGTGCAGCCCGTGAGGACGTCCCGCCAGCCCTGACGGCGGACGTCCACCCGCGTCCGGTTCCAGCCGCCACGGCGTTCCAGGCCGACGGGCAGCCGGGTCGCGAGCGCGACGGCGTCGCCGCGCGCGAACCCGATGACGTGCTCGGCGGCGGGCCCGCGGGAGGCGATCGGCTCGTGCCCGGCGGCCGGGCCGAACCATTCGGGGTGCGACCGGCGCAGGCGCAGCGTCCGCGACGTCACCAGCAGCTTCTCGTCGTCCACCTCCTTCGGCTGCCGGCCGGTGTCGAGCCGCATGAGGTGCTCGCGGCGCCGTCCGTAGTCGACCGGCCGCCGGTTGTCGGGGTCGACCAGCGCCAGCCCGGTCAGCTCGCAGCCCTGGTACACGTCGGGGACGCCCGGCATCGCCAGCTGGACGAGCTTCTGCCCGAGCGTGTTCACCCGCGCGTAGGGCGCCAGCTTCCGGACGAACGAGGTCATGTCCGTGACCAGGTCGGGATCGGCGAGCACACCGCGCGCGTACTCCAGGACGGCCTCTTCGTAGGCGGGGTCCTGGTCGAGCCATGACGTGCGGGTCTTGGCCTCGCGCATCGCCTTGACGAGGAACTCTTCCAGGCGTCCGGTGGTGAGCGGCCACGCGCCGACGAGCGTCTGCCAGAACAGGTATTCGAGGTCCGGTTCCAGCGGCGATGCTGCGGAACTGACGGAGCCCCAATTTCGCCAGCGGTCCACTGCCTCCGCCCACTCGCCGGGCAGTTCCGACAGCACGGACAGCCAGGCCCGTACGTCCTCCTCACGTTTCGTGTCGTGCGTGGACAGTGTCGTCATCGTGGACGGCCAGTCCCGGGCGAGCCTTAGGCAGTGCGTGTGGAAGTCCTCGGTGCTGACGGAGAACCGGCCTGGGGCGCCGCCGACCTCGTTCAGCGCGGCCATACGGTTCCACCGGTAGAACGCCGTGTCCTCTACGCCCTTGGCCGCGAGCGGAGCCGACGTCTGCTGGAATCGCACGATGAACTCGGCGTCGGTGCGCTCACCGCGTCCGAGGGCCAATTCCACGACCGTCTCCAGGTCTTCGTGCAGTTCCCCTGGCAGATGCGCGCGTGCACGGCGAGCGGCCTCCTGGAGAACGTCCACAGCCTGCTGCGGCGCGTCCTCCCCAGGGACGACGTACGCGCGGTAGACGGGCATGGCGACGAGCAGTTCGACCAGTGCCCGTTCCAGGCCGGGCCGTGCCTCGCCCACGACCCGCCGGAGAACGCGCAGAAGACGGTCGACCTCCGGTTTGAGGCCGTGCGTCGCGGTGTGGAGGCGGGAGTCGCGTTCGACCTCGCCGAAGTCGCGCGGGCCGCCCGTCAGCGACACGTAGTGGTCGGTCAGCGGCTTCTCGCCCGCCGGGTCGACGAACAGGCCGCCGATCACGCCGAGGGAGTCGTAGCCGGTGGTGCCCGCGCACGGCCAGTCCGGCGGCAGCCGCTCGTCCCCCTCGGTGATCTTCTCGACGAGCAGCCAGGCGTCCGGGGCCGCGTCCGCCAGCCGCCGCAGGTACCCGCGCGGGTCGGCGAGGCCGTCCGGATGGTCGACGCGCAGGCCGTGCACCATGCCCTCCTCGACCAGGCCGAGGAGCAGCGCGTGCGTCCGCTCGAAGACCTCTGGGTCCTCCTGGCGGAGCCCGATGAGCCCGTCGATGTCGAAGAACCGCCGGTAGTTCGGCTCTCCCTCGTCCCCCAGGACGATGCGGCCGCCGCCCGCCTCCCAGTCGACGTCGAACCACTTCGCGAACGGCGACGCGGGACCGTCCGCGAGGACGGCGGCGAGCGGCAGGTTCAGCTCGCGCGGCGCCGGGATCGCCATGTGGTTCGGGACGACGTCCACCAGCACCTTCAGCCCGTGCGCGCGGAACCTGGCCGCCATCGCGCCGAACGCCTCGGACCCGCCGAGCTCGTCCGCCAGCCGGGAATGGTCGATCACGTCGTAGCCGTGCGCCGACCCGGGCGCGGCTTGCAGGATCGGCGACAGGTACACGTGCGACACGCCGAGCGAGGCCAGGTAGGGGGCCAGCGCGGCGGCCTCGGCGAATCCGAAACGGCCCTCCGGCGTCCCGCGGAGCTGGAGCCGGTACGTCCCGGACGGCGGCGCGGCGATCTCGTCCGCCGGGACGGCTCTGCTGTCTTCGGTCAGGGTCTCTTCGGCCAGATGATCCTCGGACACGGTCTCCTCATCGGGGGGTTCGGTACCGGGGAGCGGTTCCTCGGGAGCGGGTTCGGCGTACATGATCTTCACGTTCTCCGGCTCAGCCGCGGCGCGGGACCTGGAACGAGCGGGCGCCGACCGGGTGGGCGTCGCCCGGCCAGACCTCAGCCACCGTCCCGCCCTCCCGTCCCTGCGGCCCGCCAGTCGCGCGGCCGCGCGCGCGTGGGGAGAGCCCTTCCCCGTGAGGGGTGGATCACACCGATCGGGAGTCCTCTGGCCAGAACGGACAAAGCTGAGCTACTTTAGGGGAGCCTAACCTTATTGAGGGTGCCCTAAGCTCGCCTGGTCAGGCGTGGTGGCACGCGAGAGCCGCACGGAAGGTCCGTCAACCGATGTACGTCTGCATCTGCAACGCCGTCACAGAGGACGACGTTCACGGCTGTATGGCGAGCGGTTGCCAGACCGCCAAGGACGTCAAGGCCGCCTGCGGCTTCAAACCCGCGTGCGGACTGTGCACCAAGCGCATCCACACGATGGTCAGCGAGTACCGGACGGCCAGCGAGCTCGCGGACGCCCTGACCGGCGGCCCCGCCGCACTGACGGCCGTCCCCGACCAGCCCGCGCCCGACCGGCTCGTTCCCGACCGGGCCGCGTGCGACCGGGGGGCCGTGCCCGACCAGATCCTTCCTGAGCAGATCATCGCCGAGAACACCGAGGGAGACGCCGCTCCGCAGACCGCAGCCTGAGCTTTCCAGGCCCCGCACGGCCCCGCCCGCGACGGGCGGACACGCGTTGTGCGGGGGTTAGTGCTGTCCTGAAACAGCCCACCATGGAACCATGGACGTCATGGAAGGCGACAAGGACATCATCGCGCTGCTGAACGACCAGCTCACCGCGGAACTGACGGCGATCAACCAGTACTTCCTGCACTCCAAGATGCAGGCGAACTGGGGTTTCACGCGCATCGCCGAGCACACCCGCGACGAGTCCTTCGACGAGATGAAGCACGCGGAACGGCTCACCGACCGGATCCTGTTCCTGGAGGGCCTGCCGAACTACCAGAAGCTCGGCACCCTGCGGATCGGGCAGACCATCGTCGAGCAGCTTGAGGCGGACCTCGCCGTCGAGATGGAGGCCGTGGCCCGGCTGCGGCCCGGCATCGCGCTGATGCGCTCCCGCGGCGACGTGACGTCCGCCCGGATCTTCGAGGAGATCCTCGCCGACGAGGAAGAGCACATCGACTACCTGGAGACCGAGCTGAGCCTCGTCCAGGCCCTCGGCGAGCAGAACTACCTGCAGCGCCTCACCGACGCGCCCGGCGAGGACGCGATCAAGCCCGTCTGAGCGCGGCCCGTCCGACCTCGGGGCGGCCCGGAGCACGGCTCAGGGTGCGTCCATGATCGGGGGGCGCGTGCCGGGGGCGCGGCGCAGCACGTACGGCTGGATGATGCCGAGCCCCTGGACCGGACGGCGCACCAGCCGCGTCACCTCGTACGCCGGGCTCGACTCCAGCCGTCCGGCCAGCTCCCCGTCGATCACGACGGAGCCGGGCCTGGCCAGGGACGTCAGCCGGGCCGCGAGGTTGACCGTGGTGCCGAACAGGTCGCCCATCAGCGGCACGACGGGGCCGTGCGCGACGCCGACCCGCACGTCCGGGACCTCGGTCTCGTCCTGGATGGCGGCCGCGACCGTCAGCGCGATCTCGGCGCCGACCTCCGGCGTCTCCGCGCTGAACAGCACCTCGTCGCCGAGCGTCTTCACGAGGCGGCCGCCGCAGGACGCGATGATGTCGGCGGCGGTCTCCTCGAACCACTCCACGATCCGGGCCAGCTCGATCTCCTCAAGCTCCCGGCTGACCTGCGTGAACGACACCATGTCCGCGAACCCGACGGTGGTCGGGGTGCGGCCCGCCGGGTCACCGTTGTCGCGCGTCGCCGCGGCGGCGAGCGCGCGCGTCCCGGCCGCGGCGAGCTGGCGCCGCCAGGCGTGCACGACCAGCGGCTCGAACTCGCCGATGTGCTTCTCCGCGACGTCCACGATCGTCTGCACGGCCTCGGCGGACGGCGTGTCGTGCGGATCCTGCGTCAGCATGCTGTGCAGCAGGCTGACCTGCCACTCCGCGAGCCGGGTCATGGTCTGCCCGAACGCCCGGACGAGCCGGATGACGCCCTCCTCGTCGAGGACGCCGTCGTCCATCAGGCGGCGGATGCGGTCCAGCGCGGCGATGTCGCCCTCGGTGTAGGCGACGGTCTCGTCCGGCATCGACGGGTAGCCGAACGCGCGCCACACCCGGCCGGAGAACTCCCGGGAGACCCCGGCCAGGCGCACGGCGTCCACGCGGTTGTACCGCAGCTCGCCGCCGAGCAGGAGCTCTTCGATCTCCTTGGGATCCGGCATTCCGGCCGCCATCTTCCGCCCCTCAGTCGACCGCCGCCATGGGCCGTGGCACCGGCGTCGTGAATCGGTTTCCGGACATATCGTTGCAGATCAGCCATGCATTCACCGCGCGGACCACCCTCGGCCCCCACCCGTTCACCAGACGTGCATCCGTCACCAGACGCGCACCCGTCGTCAGATGTGGACGCGTCATCGGACGTGCACCACGTCGCCGGCGCTGATCGCGTTGTCTCCGGCCGGTCCGGCGACGACTAGGCGTCCGGCGCCGTCGATGTCCTCGGCCGTGCCGTTCACGCGCTCGTCGCCGGGCAGCTCCACCCGTACCTCGCGGCCGAGCGTGGCGCAGAGGTCCTTGTACGCGGTGCGGAGCCCGCTGGTCTCCGGATCGCCGCCGAGCGCCGTCCACTCCCGGTACCAGGTCGCGAACCCGCGCAGGATCGCGCGGAGCAGCGGCGACCGGTCGCTGAGCGGCGCGCCCTCGATCGCGAGGGACGTCGCCGTTTCGACGGGCAGCTCGTCCTTCCGCAGGCCGACGTTCAGGCCGACGCCGACGACGAGCGCGTCGTCGACCTTCTCCACGAGGATCCCCGCCAGCTTCCGGTCGCCGACGAGCAGGTCGTTCGGCCATTTGAGCCGGACGTCCACGGCCACGTCGCCGCCCTCGCCGGCGTCGAGGAACCGCTCCTCCCGCTGCGACCAGGCCGTCATCCGGCGGACGGCGGTCGCGACGGCGACGCCGGTCAGCAGGGACGCCCAGCCGAGCATCGGCACCGGCACCGGCGGGCGCAGCAGCATCGAGAAGGTCAGCCCGGACCGGGACGGCGCGGTCCAGGCGCGTCCCAGCCGGCCGCGGCCCGCCGTCTGCAGCTCGGTGACCAGCACGGTGCCCTCAGGCGCCCCGTCCCGGGCCCGCTCCGCGAGGTCGGCGTTGGTGGAGCCCGTCTCCGCGACGACCCGTACCTCCCGCCACAGGCCGCCGTCCTGGACGAGGGCACGCTCCAAAGCCGCCTCGTGCAGCGGCGGCCGGTCGAGATCGCCATAAGGTGAGTCGCTCACCCACCCATCCAACCCCACGCCAACGACGATCGTTAGGGTGCCCGTCATGGATGGTGTGACGCTGCGGCGCGACGGGCATGTCGCGGAGATCGTGCTGGACCGGCCCGAGGCCCTCAACGCCCTGTCGACGGCGATGGCGCGGCGGCTCGCGGCGGTGTGCGCGGAGGTGGCGGCGGACGCATCCGTCCGCG
>NZ_JBIRBA010000033.1:0-115368 GCF_044326345.1 Actinomadura sp. 9N215
GTGGGATTCCGGCATCGTCCCCGGCTGACCCCCCTTCTGGAGAACGTGTGCGATCCCCCCGCGCCCTGATTCCGCTTCTCTCGGTCTGCGCCGCCGCCGCCGTCGTCGCGGCGGCCGCCACCGGCGCGAGCATCGAGGGGCTGGCGGGCGGCGACCGTTCCCCCGCCGCCCACGCCGACGGCGCCGCGGTCCGGCCGGACGCCGTCACGATCAACGCGCTGACGTGGAACGTGTGCGGCGGCGCGGAGCCGGGCTGCCCGCTCGGGGCCGCCCCGGCCGCGCTGGCCAAGCAGGTCGCGCAGCGGATGCACGCCACCGAGGTCGGCGGACGGAAGGTCGCGACGGACGCCGTCCTGCTGCAGGAGGTCTGCGAGGGGCACGTGCGCGCGTTCAAGAAGGCCGCGGTGACGTCCCGGTGGGCGTGGGCCTTCGCCGCGCCGCCCAAGGGAGCGTCCTGCGCGGCGGGGCAGGGACGGCTCGGCGTCGCGATCGGCACCACGGCGCCGCTCGCCGGGACGGAACGCGCCGACCTCCCCGCGCCTCCCGGACGGGCGCACGTCGCGCTGTGCGGCGAGGTCCCGTCCTGGACGACGCGGGTGTGCGTGACGCGGCTCGACCCGTCCGAGGACGCCGGATGGCGCCGCAGGCAGACCACCGCGCTCGCCGCTCTGGCGGGCACCGGCCGGGTGCTGTTCGGCGGCGACCTCGGCGCCGCGCCGGCGAGCCCGGCGTTCGACCCGCTGTACCGGTCGTACGCCGAATGCGACCAGTCGGAGCAGTCCCGCACCGGCGCCATGACCCGCCAGGACTGGACGGGCGCCGCGGTGGAGAAGACCGACTACCTCTTCATCGGCAAGTCAGCCGCCGTCTCGTGCAGCGTTCCGGCGGAGCGGGTGAAGGCGTCCGACCATCGGCCCCTTTCGGCCGTGGTCCGCTACTCCTAGACGCCCGCCGCCCGGAGGTTCGTCGGGCTCAGTGGACCTGGCGCTCCTGGCCCTCCCAGTAGGGGGCGCGGAGCTCGCGTTTGAGGATCTTGCCGGTGGGGTTGCGGGGGATGCTCTCGCGGCGCTCGATGACCGTGGGGCATTTGAAGTGCGCGAGGCGTTCGCGGCAGTAGTCGATGATGTCCTTGTCGGTGAGGTCGCCGGCGTCCGGGGAGAGGACGACGATCGCCGTCGGCGTCTCGCCCCACTTGGCGTCCGGGACGCCGATGACCGCGCAGTCGCTGACGCCGGGATGCCCCATGAGGACGTTCTCGACCTCCGCGGGATAGATGTTCTCGCCGCCCGAGATGATCATGTCCTTGACGCGGTCGTGGATGTAGAGGTAGCCGTCCTCGTCGACGTAGCCGGCGTCGCCCGTCCGGAACCAGCCGTCGTCCGACTGGGCGGCGGCGGTCGCCTCGGGCATGTCCCAGTAGCCCTTCATGGTCTGGGACGTCCGGCACAGGATCTCGCCGACCTCGCCGAGGGGCAGGTCCTCCTGCGACGCCGGGTCGACGATCCTGAGTTCGCAGCCGGGGTTGGGGAGGCCGGCGCTGCGCAGCCGGTGCGTGTTCGGGCCGTCCGGGTCGTGGTCCCCGGCGGGCAGCATCACGACGGCGCCGGTGAGCTCCGTCAGCCCGTACACCTGCATGAAGTCGGTGTCCGGCAGCATCCGCATCGCGCCGCGCAGGACGTCCTCGCTGATCGGCGACGCGCCGTACAGCATCAGCCGGAGGCTCGACAGGTCGCAGGCGGTGACCTCCGGGATCAGCGGCATGAACTGCAGCAGCACCGGGACGAGGAAGATGTGCGTGACCCGGTTCCGCTCGATGCCCCGCGCGATCTGCGCCGGGTCGGGCTCGCGGGTGATGACGCCGGGGATGCCGTTGTAGACCGCGGAGAGGGTGAGCATGTTGCCCGCGATGTGGTACATCGGCATCGCGATCATGAGGACGGACGAGTCGTCGACGTCCCACGATTCGTTGGTCACGGCCAGCGCGGCGAAGTAGTTGTCGTGCGTCAGCATGACGCCCTTGGGCAGGCCCGTGGTGCCCGACGAGTACAGCTGCGCGAACACGTCCGCGGTGTCGGTGACGTAGCCCGGCTCCGGCGGGGCGTCCGGCGCGCCGTCGACCCAGGCGGCGTAGTCGTCGTACCGGTGGCCGGAGCCGCCGATGACCACGAAACGGGTGGTGTGCTCCAGCCTTTCGGCGATCGCGTCCAGGACGGGCACGAACTCGTGCCCGACGATGAAGACCTTCGCCCGCGCGTTGTTGACGATGTAGGCGACCTCGTCCGGCGCCAGCCGGTAGTTCACCGGGACCTGGACGGCGCCGATCCGGGCCGCGCCGAAGAGCTGCTCGGCGTATTCGAGGGAGTTCTTGTCGAGGATCGCGATCCGGTCGCCGTACCCCGCGCCGGCGGCGGCGAGCGCGGCGGCGACCCGGTCGGCGCGCCGGTCGAAGGCGCCGTAGGTGATCTCGGCGTCGCCCGCGACGTAGGCGACACGGTCCGGATGCGAGCGTGCACGCTCGCGCAGCAACTCCGTCAGACCCGGCACGGTAGGTCCCTTCGCCGATGACCGCCTGGTTGTCCCGGCATCATGCGGTCACCGGAGAGGCCCCGGCAAGGCCCGGCTAACTGCTTTTGTACATCTTGGAAACGAACGTGACGGCGAGCACCACCAGGACCGCGACGAACCCGATGAAGAAGAAGAACTTCAGCATCGAAAGGATCGCGCCGATGGCGGTCATCGCCAGCCACACCGCGAGGATGACACCGAGGACGGTCAGGATCGTCTTACCCATGACCACACCGTATGCGCTGGCCCGGTGAAGGTCATCACTCTCGGGAACGACCCTGGCCCCACCGTCCGGCGGAGCGCCCCCTGAGGCCGACCCTGAGGCCGTGGGCGCCCGCACCCAGGGTCGTGCCGTGATCGGCTCCCGCAGGTCAGTTCCTTACAGGGTGATGACGTGCGGGCTGGAACGGTCGCGGTGGCCGTAGCGTGAGGTTGTGAACACCGTGTCCCATGCCGGCCGCGTCCTGGTCGTCGACGACGACCCGACGGTGGCGGAGGTCGTCGCCCGCTACCTGACCCGCGACGGGCACCAGGTGGTCTGCGCGGCGGACGGCCCCGCCGCGCTGCGCAGGGCCAGGTCCCTGGACGACCCGCCGGACCTCGTCGTCCTCGACCTGATGCTGCCCGGCATGGACGGTCTTGAGGTGTGCCGGCGGCTCCGCGAGACGTCCACGGTCCCGATCGTGATGCTGACGGCGCTCGGCGCGGAGACCGACCGGCTCGTCGGCCTGGAGACCGGCGCCGACGACTACGTGACGAAGCCGTTCAGCCCGCGCGAGCTGGCGCTGCGGGTCAGGTCGGTGCTGCGGCGGGCGCGGGGCTCGCTCGTGCCGACGGGGGCGTCCGGGGCCGGGCCGTCCGGGCCCCTGCGGGACGGCGGCCTGGTCGTGGACGTCGGCGCGCACGAGGCGGAACTGCGCGGCGGGCATCTGGCGCTGACGTCCCGCGAGTTCGACCTGCTGGCGTTCCTGCTCCGCCATCCCCGGCGGGCGTTCACCCGCGAGGAGCTGCTCGAACAGGTCTGGGACTGGACGTTCGGGGACTCGTCCACCGTCACCGTGCACGTCCGGCGGCTCCGCGAGAAGATCGAGGACGATCCGACCGCGCCGCGCCGCATCGTCACCGTCTGGGGCGTCGGCTACCGCTACGAGCCCGCCGCGCCTTCTGGCGAGGTCCGATGATCCCGTTCGCGGACCTCCTCCTGGTGGTCTTCTACGCGACCCTCGCCGCGTTCGCCGTCGCGGTGGTCGCGCTCGGCGTCCTGTACGCGCTGCGCGGCCGGTCGGTCGCGACGCAGCTGATCGTGGTGGCCGTGGCGACCGTGCTGGCGACGATCTCCGGCATCCTCGTGATCTCGTTCCTGATGCTGCTGAACGACCATGACCGCTCGGTCGTCCTCGCGGTGGTGACGTCCGCCGGGCTGGTGGCGATGGCCGTGTCCGTCCTGCTCGGACGGCGTCTCGTTGCCGCGAACCGGACGCTGGTGGACGCCGTCCGCGCCGACCCGTTCAGGCCGCCGCCGGCCGAGCGGCTGCCGCGCGAGCTGGCCGAGCTGTCCCGCGAGCTGGCGGCCGCCTACGACCGGCTCGCCGCGTCCCACGAACGCGAGCAGGCCCTGGAGACCAGCCGCCGCGAACTGGTCGCCTGGGTGAGCCACGACCTGCGCACGCCGCTGGCCGGGCTGCGCGCGATGGCCGAGGCCCTGGAGGACGAGGTCGTCGCCGACCAGGACACCGTCCAGCGGTACCACGGGCGCATCCGCGTCGAGGTGGAGCGGCTCACCGAGATGGTGGACGACCTGTTCGAGCTGTCCCGCATCCACGCCGGGGCCCTGCGGCTGTCCCGGCAGCGCGTCGGCCTGGCGGACCTGGTCGCCGAGGCGGTCGCGGGCGCGGAGGCGCTGGCCCGCGCGAAGGGCGTCCGGCTGCACGGCGACGTCCGGGAGGGCCTGCCCGTCCAGGTGGACGCGGGCGAGCTGGGCCGCGCGCTCCGCAACCTCGTCGTCAACGCGATCAGGCACACGCCGAGCGACGGCGCCGTCGAGATCATCGGCGAGGTGCGCGGCGGCGAGGCCCGGGTGACGGTCGCGGACGCCTGCGGCGGCATCCCGGAGGACGACCTGCCCCGCGTGTTCGACGTCGCGTTCCGCGGCGAGACGGCCCGCACGCCGGGCGGCGGCGCGGGGCTCGGGCTCGCCATCGCCCGCGGCATCGTCGAGGCCCACGCGGGCGAGATCGGCGTCGCGAACGACGGCCCCGGCTGCCGCTTCGAGGTCCGCCTCCCCCTCACCGTCTGACCGGGCGCCGTCTGACCGGGCACCGCCTGACGGGAGCCGCCTGAGGCGGTCGGAGCTCACTCCGGGATCGGGATCCTGACGCGCGGGAGCTTCGGGACGGGCCCGCGCCAAGCGCCCGACAGCAGCACGCTGAGCGTGTACACGTGCCAGATCTGCTTCAGCCACCGGCGGCTTGACGTGTCGGCCAGCACGTCCGCCATCGCCTGCCGGTCCACGAGATCGAACAGGTTCGCCGGGCCGTCCATGATCTGCTCCGTGAGCACCCGGCGGAACGCCTCGTCGCGGGACAGGCGCCAGTTGAACGACGCCGTCCGTCCCACCGCGGGGAGCGTGGCGCGGGCCCGCCAGGCCCGGCGTCCGACGAGCCGTGGCCGCCGCTCCCGGTCGAACCGCCACCGCTTGCCCTCCGGCGGGATCAGGGCGAGCGCCGGGGCCAGCTCCCGCAGGAGTAAGAAGAACGGCTCCTCGCTGCGCCGCCACGACGGCGGCAGGGCCAGCACGTCCCGGACGACGCGGTTGTCGAAGAACGGGTGGTAGTACGGCGAGTTCATCAGGACCGCGCTGTGCGAGCCGACGATCCAGCGTCCCGTCCGGTAGAAGAGGTACAGCTTGTCGAGGACGTCGAAGCCGTCCCGCTCCGCACGGTCGGTCCAGCGGGCGTGCTCGGCGGCGGCGAGCGCGTTCGCCTCCGGCGTCATGATCGGCTCCGCCGCCCGGAAGATCAGCCGGACCCGGGCGAGCAGCCCGTCGGCGCTGATGTCGTCCTGGTCGTACAGGAAGCCGCCGCGGAACGTCTCCCCGCCCGATCCGGACGTCTGCGGGACGAAGCTGTACTCACGGTACGAGTTCACCCGCTCGTAGGCCGAGTTCATTCCCTCGCACATGCGGACGATGTGATGCGCCCGGGCGAGCGGATGCTGGATGGCGACGGTGTCGCGGCTCGGCTCGGGAACCGCCAGGCTCACGCGGTGCTCGATGCCGAGCGCCGCCGCGACCCGGCGGCCGAGGATCACGTCCGGCTCGTCCGCGAACCCGTGGGTGGACCCCTCGAACCGCACCCCGGCGGCCGACAGCGCCGCCGCCATCAGCCTGCTGTCCCGTCCGCCGGACAGCGCCAGCGTCACCGCCTCGCGATGCCGTCCCAGCGGCTCGGCGGCGGCCACGAGCGACTCGGCGAGCGGCCGGACGGCCTTCGCGCGCGCGGCGGCCTCGCGGGGCGCCGGGCCCGTCCTCGGCAAAGGCAGCCGGCGGACCACGGTCGGCTCGCCCGGCACGGCCTCAAGCACGCTCGCGGCGGGGAGCGCCGTCACCCCGCGGAACGGAGTGTCGTCGTTGGTGAGGAACCCGTGCCGGACGATCGGGTGCAGCGCCTCCACCGCGATGTCGACGGACGGGTCCGCCAGCCCCGTCTCCAGCGCCCGCGCCACCAGATGGACGAGCAGCGCGCGGCTCCCGGCGATCCGGACGCCCCGCGTCTCGGTGTGGTAGACGGGGCAGACCCGGGCGATGGCGGTCGCGGCGGCGACGCCGTCGTCGCCGGCCCGGAACGCGGAGAAGACGCCGCCCATCTCGGCGGTGACGTCCCCGAGATCGTCCTTGGCGAGCAGGGCGTCCGTGTCGCGTTCCGGGTCGGTGAGGTAGCCGCAGTACCCGAGGACGCGCCCCGGCCTGCCGGTGAGGATGCCGGGCAGGAGCTCGTGCTCGGGCTCGTTGGACCAGCCGAGGAGCGCCGCGCCCCCGCCGGGCGCGGTCCAGGAGTCGGCCGAGATCACGTCGGCCGGTACGGGGAACGCTTCACTGACGGCGCGGTGCGCGGCCTCGAACAGCAGGGGCGCGAGACGTTCACGGCCTCGGCGGGCGGACAGAGCGAGATAGACGCGCACGAGCACTCCCCACGCGGGTGGGACCCTACGACATCCGGTCCCCTCACCCGGCGGGACGAAAACGGGATGACGTTCGCACGGCCAATCGGTGAACAAACACCGATTTCTGTCACCCTGGGTGATCGTTTGATTTCGCGGCTATCGGTCGAGGCTCGCGGCTACCGGTCGAGTGTCTCGGCTACCGGTCGAGGGTCTCGGCCATTGTGCGGAAGGTCGGGCAGGGCCAGCGGGACATGCAGGCGCGGCACCGCCGGATGGGGCTGCCGGGATCGCTGGTGATGCCGCCCGCCTCCTGCGGACGGTGCAGGTCGAGCAGCCGGACGCCGAGGTCGGCGAACGCGATGACCTCCTCGCGGGCGCCGGCGAGGAAGGCGAGGTCCTCCCGGGACAGACGCGTCCTGACGGGGACGAAGCCGCTCTTGTTCACCAGGCGCCCCAGGTACTGGGTGGACGAACGCCACGAACTGGACTTCGCCGAACGCGCGCGAATCGTCTCAAGACGTTCACGCAGCCGGGTCTCTCTCGGATCCGCCTTCATGCGCGGCGCACCCCCTCACACACGCGCTTGGCCTGCCGCTGTCTGCACCCGTTCAGCCTCCCCTACTCGACGGCTCCACGGGACGGGAACCGCCGAGATCACCCTGACCGGGGCGTCGACCCGAACCGACCGGGGCTCCATCCCAGGCCGGAGGCGAATTCACGCCATCACGGTGCGTAGTTCACAAAGCGTACGGGACCGCGCGGACGGCGACACGCCCGCCCCACCGGGGACTTGGCGAACTGTCTGGCCCGCGGGCCATTCCCGAGATAGTGTGCCGGACGTGGAGCTAAACGTCTCGACCGCGTCTCAGGAGGGTCACGCCGTCGTCACAGCGACCGGCGAGCTCGACCTGTACACCGCGCCCAGGCTGCAGGCCGCGCTCGCGGGCCTGCTGCGCGAGCAGGTCGACCGCATTGTGGTCGACCTCAGCGGCGTCGAGTTCTGCGACTCGACCGGCATGAACGTGCTGCTCGCCGCCATGAAGCGGCTCAAGGAACAGGGCGGCTCGCTCGAACTCGCCGCCCCGCGTCCGGCCGTCCGGCGCATCCTGCAGGTCACCGGGCTCGACACCGTCTTCACCGTGAACGACGCCGCCCCCGCCATGGACGCCGGCTGACCCGGCCGTCCCTGTTCATGCACGCCGCCTGACTCGGCCGTCCCTGCTCATGGACGCCCGCCTGAACCGGCCATCCCCCGCCATCCGCCGCCGTCTGCCGCCCGCGACGGGTGGCGCGAAGATCCCCCGCCCGCCGCGAAACCGTCCCCGCCCGGTACGGAAACGTCCCATACCTGGCCGCCGGCTGACGTCAGGCCGTCCCGCCGGTTAACTCCGGTGGGCGCGTGCCGTCCCTACGGATAACGGGTTGAACCGTTCACCCCCGCGGGACCCGCCGCACCGCCAACCCCGACTACGATCGCCGATATGCAGGACCTAGCGGTGATCATCCCGGCCAAGGACGAAGCCGACCGCATCGCGGCCACCGTCAAGGCCGCGCACGAGCTCCCCGGCGCCGGCCTCGTCGTCGTGGTCGACGACGGCTCGTCCGACGGGACCGGGCGCGCCGCCCGCGAGGCCGGGGCGCGGATCGTCCGGCACAGCCGCAACCGCGGCAAGGGCGCCGCGATGGAGAGCGGCGCCGAGGCCGTCCGCCTCCTCGACGAAGGCCGCGACCACCCCCGCCACCTGCTCTTCCTCGACGCCGACCTCGCCGATACCGCCCGCGAGGCCGCCCCGCTCGCCGAACCCGTCCTGGCCGGCGCCGCCGACATGACGATCGCCGTGTTCACCACCACCGTGAAGCTCGGCGGGCACGGGTTCGTCGTCCGGCTGTCCCGCGACGGGATCCGCCGCGCCACCGGCTGGGAGGCCACCGCGCCCCTCAACGGGCAGCGCTGCCTGACCCGCGCCGCGTTCGACGCCGCGCTGCCGCTCGCCGCCGGGTTCGGCGTCGAGACCGCGCTCACCATCGACCTGCTCCGCCAGGGCTTCCGCGTCACCGAGGTCGAGGTCCCGCTCGCGCACCGCGCCACCGGCACCGACTGGAAGGCCCAGCTGCACCGCGCCCGGCAGTTCCGGGACGTGGCCAGAGCGCTCGCCGTCCGCGACCCGGCCGCGGCCGGGTTGACCCGACGTGTGACGCGGCGCCTCGACGGCCTGCGCGGCAGCCGCCCGTGACCCGACTCGGAACGGGCGGGCTGTGCGGAATCGGGTTCAGCCTGGCGTGCTTCCTCACGACCGCCCTGCTCGGCCCGTCCGTGTTCCAGCCCGCACTCGGGGGCCCGCGCACCGAGCCGCCCTTCTCCTTGGACGTCAACCCGTCGCCATACCTCGTCATCGGGCTCGTCGTGGCGGGCGTCGTCGCGGGCGCGGCCGGGCTCTGCATGTGCTTCGTCGCCGCCCGGAGGGGCTGGCGGGTCGGAGCGCGGCCGCTGGTCGTCGCGGGGCTGCTCGCCGCCGTCGCGTTCATGGCGATGCCGCCGGTCGGGTCCACCGACCACCTCAACTACGCCTCGTACGGGCGGATGGCGGCGACCGGCCACGACCCGTACGCCACCCGCGCCGTCGACCTGCCGAGCGACCCGGTCGCCGGGGCGCCGGAGGAATGGCGCACCACGCCGTCCGTGTACGGGCCGATCGCCACCGGCGAACAGGCGTTCGCCGCCTGGATCGGCAGCGGGTCCGTGCGGGTGACCGTGTTCGTCCTGTCGATCGTGAACACGCTCGCGTTCGCGATCACGGCGCTGATCCTCTACCGGACGTCCAAGACCGAGGAACGGCGGCTCCGCACGGCCCTGCTGTGGACGTGCAACCCCCTCGTCCTGTTCCACCTGGTCTCGGGCTCGCACAACGACGTCCTCGCGATCGCGCCGATGGTCGCCGCGCTCGCCCTCTTCAGCGGACGGGAACGTCCAGGCTGGGTGCGGGCGCTCAGCGCGGGCGTCCTCGCCGGGGCGGGTGCGGCGATCAAGGTCCCGGCGGCGCTCGTCGGCGGCGGGCCCGCCTGGACGCTGCTCCGCGAGGCGTGGACGGAACGCCGCTGGCGCTCGATCGCCGGCCTCGCCGCGCTGTTCGGCGGCGCCGGGGCCGTCGCCGCGATCTCCTACGCGCTCGCCGGCCCGCACGCCCTCGACCAGGTGCGGGAGGCGAGCGACATGGTCTCGTTCGCGACCCCGTGGCATCTCGTCGACGAGTTCCTCGGCCGCGGCTCGCAGCGCACCATCATCAAGACGGGCGCCCTGCTGGTCGGGATCGCGCTGTTCGTGCTGCTCGTCCGCGTCCTGCCGACGGAGGAGACGGCGGGGGAGTCCCTCGCGCGGGACGCGGAGAACCGCCGGGTCGCGGCCGCGTTCGTCCTCGCCTGGCTCCTCGCCGCCCCCTACGCGCTGCCCTGGTACGACGGGTTCGGCTGGGCGGTGCTGGCCCTGCTGCCCTGGACGCGGGTCGACTGGATCCTCCTCGCCCACACCACCGCGCTCAGCCTCGCCTACCTCCCGGCCCGCGCGCCCGCCCGCATCAAGCTCCCGGACGACCTGTCCTGGCTGTTCACCGTCGTTCGGCCGACCGTTGTTCCGTGGACGCTGATGGCGATTCTGGCGGCGCTGGTGGTTCAGAGTCTGCGTTCCACAGGTCGATCTCCAGTGCCCGAACCCCGGCGGCGAGCATCAGCGGAGTCGCCAGGCTGAACGCCACCGACAGGATCACCACGCCCGAGTCGTTCACCAGCATCCCGATCACGCCGACCGTCAGCGCGCACAGCAGCGCCGGACGCATCGTCACGCTGTGCTCGTACGCGCGCTGCAGCAGCGACACCCGCCACCGCGTCGGCCGCGCCAGCACGAAGAACAGGAACCCGATCGCGGCGGCGAGCGGCAGCGTCAGGTGCCAGTACCCGAGGCTGTTCAGCATCGCGTTGAACTTGCGGACGATGACGCCCCACGCGTCGCCGTCCATGAGGTCCTGCCAGAAGCGGCCCAGGTGCGTCGGGTTGGCGCTCTTGGAGTTCAGGTACGAGATGAGCAGCACCAGCGCGGCCCCGGCCAGGCAGAACAGGCCGAGCTTCAGCGGCGAGACGCGCCGTCCCGTCACCATCAGGCCGAGCATCGCGAACGCCGGGACCATCGCCAGCACGCCGCCGAAGTCGCTGCCCCACGACGGGAGCCCGTCCACCGCGACCGCGAACGCCCCGATCGCCGCGACGATCCCGAGCGCGACCGTCTTGCGGCCCGCGCGCAGCGGGAACTCCGTCAGCCACGCCGCCGTCAGGATCGCGGCGACGGCGAACAGCGAGAACGCCTGGTTGCCGAAGCCGTAGAACCGTCCGGCGACGAGCGCCGTGTACCCCATCAGCGTGTTCAGCTGGAGGCTCGAACCTGTCATCACGTCCAGCGCCAGGACCAGCGCCGTCACCAGCGTGATCACCAGGCCGGGCGCGAACGCGGACCGGCGCCACGGCCCGGCCAGCGCCAGCCCCGTCAGCAGCCCCGCGAAGCCGAGCACCGTGCAGATCAGGACGGGCGTCGCATGGGACGCCCGCCACCACGGCAGCAGCCCCGCGAGGAACGACGCGCCGGTCGCCGCGCCGCCGAGCAGCGCGATCACGCGAGTGCCGCCGAGGATCCGCGCCCGGGACTTGCGGTCGCCGCCGACCCGCCGCAGCGCGAGCGCCGCGATCCCGTACAGGACGAGCTGCGTCGCGAACAGCACCCAGTAGAACGACGTCTGGACGCTGCGGATCGCCTGTGCGGCGACGTCCTCGTCCTCCAGCTCCTCCACCCGCTCCGGCGTCGGCCGCGACGTCGGCTGCGACCGCCACACCGACCCGACGGCCTCCTTCGGCTGCCGCAGCCCGAGCAGCTTCATCGCCGTCGCGGTGAGGTCGGTGAGCGTGACGAGGCCGTCCTGCCGGGTGGCGCTGGACGTCATGTACCCGGCCTTGTACCCGCCCTCTCCCTTGGTCTGCGCGATGGCGACGCGGAGGTGCGGCTCCACGCTGACGTCGGACAGGCCCGCGAGGAGCACCGTCGTCCCGTCCGGGACCCCGGCGACGACCTGGCCGACCCGGCGGTCGGCGGCGGCCGCGGCGGCGGCGCGCTTGCGCTCCGACAGCGGCTCCTGCTCGCCCTTCAGGTCGACGCCGGCGTCGATGTAGGCGCGGAACAGGTCGTCGACGTCCACGGCGGTGAGCGGGCAGCGCGCCCAGTCGGCGGCGGTCGCCTTGTCGGGCGTGGGGACGTACCGGTCGACGCGCCCGCCGCCGTCGCCGGCCCCGAACACCGCGCCGGGCCCGACCGCCATCGTGCACCCGCCCGCCCCGTGGACGGCGTCGCCGAGCAGCCCGATCTGGGCGTGGTAGTTGGTGTCGGCGTTGTCGCTCTTGATCGCCGGCCAGCCGGGCGCGACGGCGCCGCCCACCGGCGGCGGGCCCGTGGCGGACGGCTGGCCCGGCAGGATCGGCGCGGCGGGGAGCGCGCAGTTCCCGTTCGGCAGCCGGGACCGCTGCCCCGCCGACAGCGTCAGCCAGGCGTCCGTCGGGCAGGTGTTGACCCGCGTCGTCCGGACGCTGAGGCTCGCCGCGGAGCCCCCCGCCGTCAACTCCCAGAGCGCGGGCGTCTTCTCCCGGTCGATGTCGCTCCACTTCAGCCCGGGAACCCCGACGACCACGACCCGTCCGCCGATGGCCGCCCCCTCCGCGCGCGCGGCAGACGCGGGCGGCGCGAGGGCGGACGCCGTGAGCGTCGCGACGAGGATGGCGAGGAACATGGCGATCTTGGTCCCCCGCGAAGTCATGGCGCTCAGGTTACAAGAGGCCGATGACCCCACAGTGGCCATATCCTGCGGGCTGTGGACGGTCCCGAGGCGCATCTGGTCGGCGAAGCCGGTGACGGAACCGGCGAGGCCGGAGCCGGGGGCGGCCACGCCCATGAGCCGTCCGGCGAGCAGGCCCGCGACGCCGACGAGCCCGCACGCCCGTCCGCACGCCCGTCTGTACGCGAGTCCGGGCGCGGCGCGGGGCCGAAGTCCGTGCGCGGCGCCGGGCGGCGGAGGAGGAGGACGGCGGGCGATCTGCTGATCGTCCTCGCGGGGGTCGTGGTCGCCGCCGTCGCGATGTCGCCGATCGTCACGCGCTGGCTGGGCAACGAGCCCGACCAGCGGCTCGTCGACCTGGAGGTCTACCGGGACGGCGGACGCGCCATCCTGCGCGGCGCCCCGCTGTACGACGTCCTCACGCAGCCGCCGCAGCTCCTGCCGTTCACGTATCCGCCGTTCGCGGCCGTTCTCGCCGTCCCGTTCACCGTCATCCCGTGGCGGGCCGCGCAGCTGGTGTGGACGGGCCTGATCTGCGTCGCGCTCGCGATCTCGGTCTGCTACGCGTTCCGCGACCTCATCCGCCGCGCCGGGCGGTGGGCGCCGCTCGCCGCGGGCGTGCTGGTCGGGGCGATGGCGTGGCTGGATCCCGTCCGCGACCAGTTCAGGTTCGGGCAGGTCGGGCTGTTCCTCCTCGCGATGTGCCTGGCCGACTGCTGCGCCAGGACGCCCCGCTGGCCGCGCGGGATGCTCGTCGGCCTCGCGCTGGCGATCAAGCTGGTGCCGGGCGTCTTCCTGATCTACTTCCTGATCACCGGACGGCGCGAGGCCCTCGGGAACACGCTGGTCACGGCCGCCGCGGCGACGCTCGGCGGGTTCGCGTTGCTGCCGTCCGACTCGTCCGACTACTGGTTCGGCGCGCTGCTCCAGGGTGGCGACCGGACGGGCGCGGTCGACGGCACCACCAACCAGGCCGTGCACGGGATCGTCGCGCGGATGCTGCCCGAGGGGCCCGCCCGGACGCTCATGTGGCTCCTGCTCGCGCTGATCGTGGCGTGGTACGGCTTCGCCTGGGCCCGGCGCGCGTCGCGGGCCGCCGAGCTCCACGACGGACCCGAGTCGTACAGCCTGCTGCTGGCGGCGGTCGCGATCGTGGGGCTGCTGTCGGTCGTGCTGTCCCCGGTGGGCTGGATCCACCACCTTGTGTGGATGATCGCGGTGTTCGGCGCTTTGGTGGGGGATGCCCGAGACACGCGAAGATGTCTTTTCGCGTTCGGACTCTGGCTGCTGTTCCTCTTCCCGATCCCCTGGTGGGGACGGTCCCTGATCGGCCCCGAGCACTCCGCCGTCTCGGTTTTCGCGGGCCAGGTCGTCCGCGACCTGTTCGGCGTCGCCGCCCTCGCGTCGATCGTCCTTCTCGGAACCTGGCTGGTGAAACGGGCCGAACCGCGGCTCCGGCGCGAAGATCCTTCGCAACCCGAGGTCGGGATGGGTACGCTCAGCCCGTGATGCTTGTCGCGGTGGCCGTCGCGGGCCTGGTCGCCGGGGTTGCGGGGCTGTCCATCGCCGTGGTCGCCCACAACCGGGTGAACCAGGTCGTCGACGAGTGCGGGGAAATGCTCAGGCGCCAGCTCCAGGTGGCCAGTGGGTCGGGGGCGATGGACGAACGCGCGCTGCGCGACCTCGCCATCGTCCACTACGACGCCCTCAAGGAGATGTCGGGACACCGGTCCTTCTCGCTCGCCCTGATCAACGCGGTCGGGGACGGGATCGTGATCAGCTCGATCAACGGGCGCACCGAGACGCGGACCTACGCCAAGGCCGTCCAGGGCGGCCACCCGGTCGAGATGCTCTCCCCCGAGGAGAACCAGGCCCTGCGCGCGGCCCGCCTCGGCAAGGGCCCCATCGTGTCGATGGACGACCCCCTGCCCGACTTCGGCAGCGGCAACGGCGACCGCCCCGCCCCCACCGCCCGCACCTGACCCACACCCGCGCCCCGCAGGCGGAGCGGGCTTGGAGTGTGCGGGGGCTTGGGCGGGTGGAGCAGTTGAACGCTCCAGGGGGCTTGCGCATGCGGGCAGTAGACTCGGTCTGCACAACTCGCATGTCCGCGAGGCGCATCACGCACACCAGGAACGCTCGCACCGGGGGACCTCGTGACCTTAGACGCCAGGCCAGCGCGCTACGCCTACCTGGGTCCGCGCGGCACTTTCACCGAGGCCGCGCTGCTGACCCTGCCCGGCGCCGCCGAAGCCGAGCACCTCCCGCTCGCGACCGTCCCGGCCGTCCTGGACGCCCTCCGCCGCGGCGACGCCGACACCGCCGTCGTCGCCTTGGAGAACTCCGTCGAGGGCTCCGTCCCGACCACGCTGGACGAGCTCGCGACCGGCGAGGCCCTGCAGATCGTCGGCGAGATCCACCTGCCGGTCTCGTTCGCGCTGCTCGTCCGTCCCGGCACGAGCCTCGCCGACATCAAGACCGTCGCGTCCCACCCGATCGCGCAGCCGCAGTGCCGCCGCTGGCTGCTCGACACCGTCCCGGACGCGGAATGGCGCGCCGCGACGTCCAACGCCGAGGCCGCACAGCACGTCGCCGACGGCCACTACGACGCCGCCCTCGCCGGGTCGTTCGCCGCGCCGCGCTACGGCCTGTCCATCCTCGCCGAGGACATCCACGACGTCGCCGACGCCGTCACCCGGTTCGTCGTCCTGCACCGTCCGTGCACGCCGCCCGCCCCAACCGGCATGGACAAGACGACCGTCGTCGCGTTCATCGGCGAAGACCACCCGGGCGCACTGCTGGAGATCCTCACCGAGTTCTCCGTCCGCGGCATCAACCTGACGCTGATCCAGTCGCGCCCGACCGGCGCCGGCCTCGGCTCCTACCTGTTCTGGATGGACTTCGAGGGCCACGTCGCCGACGCCCGCGTGGGCGAGGCCCTGATGGGCCTGCGCCGCGTCTGCTCCGACGTCCGCTTCGTCGGCTCCTACCAGCGCGCCGACCAGGGCCGCCCCGAGATCCGCCGCGGCACGCACGACACCGACTTCACCGAGGCCGCCGCCTGGCTCGGCTCCATCCGCGACGGCCACACATAATCCCCGCGTCCACGACGACCCCATGGCGTCGGCTCAGGTTCTGGGGCGGGCGCTGCGGTTGCCCCACCATTGTTCGGTTTTCTTCCAGCCCTCTTGGCAGGCGGCCACGTAGGCCTCGCGTCCGGCGGGGAATTTGCCGCCTCCGCTCAGACCTTCCTGGTAGGACTTGGCACAGAAACCGGACGGCGGGTTGTCGCCGAAGGTCATGCGCATGCCCGCGGCCAGCTGGGCCATCTTGGTGTACGTGTAGCTCTTGCCGTCCGGGTCGATCATCACGATCGTCCGGCTGTTGGTGATCTTCGGGTCGGACGGTGTGGCCCGGGGCGCGGCGGAGGCGCTGGTCGTCGGTGCGGCGGACGCGGGCGGCGCCGACGTCGGCGTCGTGGGCGTGGTCGACGCCTGCGGGGACGAGGGTCCCTTGGCCGTGTTCTCGCCGTCGCCGTCGCACGCCACGGCGCCGAAGAGAAGGCCGACCAGAGCCAGCGGAATCGCAATCTTCTTGTGCACGGGCAACTCCGGGCGGTAACAGGGGATTTCGGGCCGGACTTTACACGAGTCGTAGACGTCCGCCCCTGGCGGTTGGTTCGGGGACGTTTGGACGTGCGCTGACGTAGTCTGCGTGGGTGGTCAAGGACTTCGATCTCTACGAGCGGGAACTGTGGGCCGGACTGGCGTCCGCGTACGAGCGGGGAGGCGGCCGGCTCACCCGTCACATGGTCGGTCCACTGCTCGACGCGGCGGGCGTCGCGGACGGCACGCGGTTCCTCGACGTCGGGACCGGCCCGGGGTTCGTGTCGGAGGGCGCGGTGCGCCGTGGAGCTGAGGTGTCGGCGCTGGACGCCGAACCCGACATGGCCGACACCGCCCGCCGGAACGTCCCGGGCCTGGACGTGCGCGTCGCCGTCCTGCCCGAGGTGCCGTTCCCGGACGCGACGTTCGACGCCGTCGCCGGGAACTTCGTGATCAACCATGTGGGCGCGCCGGACGTGACGCTCGCGGAGCTGCGGCGCGTCCTGCGGCCCGGCGGGCGGCTGGCGCTGACCTGCTGGGTGATGCCGGTTCGCGGGGCCCTCGGGATCGTCAGGGAGGCGATCGAGGCGGCGGGCGTGCCGTGGCCGGACGACATCCCCGAGCCGCCGTTCCTGGAGTACGGCGAGCCGGCGGCGTTCCGGGGCCTGGTCGCCGCGGCCGGGTTCGGGGAGGTGGGCGTCGAGGAGGTGACGTGGGAGCACGTCGTCGACCCCGAGGAGTGGTGGGAGTCCGGCGCGCTGTCCGGGGTCGGCACCAGCGGCGTGATCGTCGGACGGCAGCCCGCGGAGACCGTCGCGCGCATCAAGGACGCCTACGACGGGATCGTCTCCGCGTACGCGGCGGCGGACGGCGGGGTCGCGCTGCCCGCGCACGCGCTCCTGGCGAGCGGCGCCCGCTGACAGCTGGCCGACGGCCCCTGCTGACGGCGCCCGCTGACGGCTGGCCGACGGCACCCGCTGACGGCGCCTGCTGACGGCTGGCCGACGGCGTCCGCTGATGGTCGGCTGACGGCGTCCTGACATCTCGGACGGGGGTTTTCCACAACCGGGATAGTCGCGCGCGGAGCGGGGGGTCCGGCCGGTAGCCTCGGGTCTGTGATCGACCTGCGAGCTCTTCGAGAGGATCCCGAGCGGCTGCGCGCGTCGCAGCGCGCCCGCGGTGAGGATGACGGCGTCGTCGACCGGCTGCTCGACCTGGACGGACGGCGCCGCTCGGCGCTGACGTCGTTCGAGCAACTCCGGGCGGAGCAGAAGAGTTTCGGCAAGTCGGTGTCCAAGGCGCAGGGCGACGAGCGGCAGCAGCTGCTGACCCGGGCGAAGGAGCTGGCGCAGCAGGTCAAGGAGGCCGAGGCGGAGGCCGACCGGCTCGCCGAGGAACTCGACGCGCTGCTGAAGGGCGTCCCGAACCTCATCGAGGACGGCGTCCCGCCCGGCGGCGAGCAGGACTTCGTGGTCCTGGAGCACGTCGGCGAGCCGACGAAGTTCGACTTCGAGCCGAAGGACCATCTGGAGCTGGGCGAAAGCCTCGGCGCGATCGACATGGAACGCGGCGCGAAGGTGTCCGGCGCGCGGTTCTACTACCTGACGGGCGTCGGCGCGCGGCTGCAGTACGCGCTGCTGAATCTCGCCATCGAGCAGGCGGTCGCGTCCGGGTTCGTCCCGATGTACCCGCCGGTGCTGGTGAAGCCGGAGGCGATGGAGGGCACCGGGTTCCTGGGCGCGCACGCCGCCGAGGTGTACCAGCTGCGCGAAGAGGATCTGTACCTGGTCGGGACGTCCGAGGTGCCGCTCGCCGCGTACCACATGAACGAGATCATCGACGGGCTGCCGCGGCGGTACGCGGCGTGGTCGTCGTGCTTCCGCCGCGAGGCCGGCTCCTACGGGAAGGACACGCGCGGCATCATCCGCGTCCACCAGTTCGACAAGGTGGAGATGTTCTCCTACTGCGACCCCGGCGACGCGCACGCCGAGCATCTGCGGCTCCTGGAGTGGGAGAAGGAGATGCTCGCCAAGGTCGAGATCCCGTACCGGGTGATCGACGTGGCGGCGGGCGACCTCGGGTCCAGCGCGGCGCGCAAGTACGACTGCGAGGCGTGGGTGCCGTCGCAGAACACGTACCGGGAGGTCACGTCCACGTCCAACTGCACCGAGTTCCAGGCGCGGCGCCTGGCGGTGCGGTACAAGGACGACGCCGGCCGCAGCCGCCCGGTCGCGACGCTGAACGGGACGCTCGCGACGACGCGCTGGATGGTCGCGATCCTGGAGAACCACCAGCGGGCGGACGGGACGGTCCGCGTCCCGGAGGCGCTGCGGAAGTTCCTCGGGCAGGACGTCCTGGAGCCCGTCCAACGGTAAGGCCGCAGGAGAGCCTGTCGTATATGTCGCCTAGGGTGGGTCTGACCTGCCCTGGAAGGTGACATGACCCAAGCCTCGCCACGCCTGATCGCCACCGATCTCGACGGGACGATCGTGCGCTCCGACGGCACGCTCTCCACCCGGACCGTCGCCGCCCTGGCGCGCGTCGAACAGGCCGGGGCGGTGCTCGTGATGGTCACCGGGCGGCCGCCGCGCTGGATGACGGAGGTCGCCGCGGCCGTCCGCCACCACGGCGTCGCGATCTGCGCCAACGGCGCCGTCGTGTACGACCTGCACACCGACACCGTCCTGCACGCCGCGGAGATCACCCCCGACGTGGTCGCCGAGACGGTCGCGCGGCTCCGCGCCCTCGTGCCCGAGCTGCGGTTCGCCGTGGAACATCCGACCGGTTTCGTCTTCGAGGACAGCTACGACCTCGGCCGCTGGGACGCCGAGGCCCTCGGCGGACGGAGCGTGACCGCCGCCGAGCTCGTCGGCCACAGCGGCACCAAGCTGCTCGCCTTCCACCGGGACGCCGACGCCGACGCGCTCACGGAGAAGGCCGTCGAGGCCGTCGGCGACCTCGTGACCGTGACCAACTCGTCCGGGCGCGGGCTGCTGGAGATGAGCGCGCGCGGCGTCACCAAGGCGAGCGCGCTCGCCGAGCTGTGCGCCGAACACGGCATCGCGTCCGGCGACGTCGTCGCCTTCGGCGACCAGCTGAACGACCTGCCGATGCTCACCTGGGCGGGCACCTCGTACGGCGTCGCCAACGCGCACCCGCTGGTGCTGGCCGCCGTCACGCACAAGACGTCCAGCAACGACGACGACGGCGTCGCAAAGGTCCTCGAACGCCTCTTCCCCACCACCAACGCCGCGTCCTAGAACTCCCCCGCCACACCCCGACGAAGTCCCGACGCGGCACACCCAAACACCACCGTGACGCGGCACACCCCCGCGCCGCCACGATGCGGCACGTCCCGGCACGGCTGTGACGTGATGCGTCCCGGCACCGCCGTGACGCGACACGCCCCCGCGCCGCCGTGAACCGGCACGCCCCCGCGCCATCATGAAGCGGCACGTCCCGGCGGCGCCGTGAAGCGCCACGCCCCCGCGCCATCGTGAAGCGGCACATCCCAGCGCCGCGGTGATGCGGCGCCTCCGCGGCGTCGTGATGCGGGATGGCCCGGCACCGTCGTAAAGCGGCACGCCCCCGCGCCATCGTGAAGCGGCACGCCCCCGCGCCGCGGTGTTGCGGCACATCCCAGCACCGCGGTGATGCGGCACGCCTCCGCGGCGTCGTGATGCGGGATGGCCCGGCACCGTCGTAAAGCGGCACGCCCCCGCGCCATCGTGAAGCGGCACGCCCCCGCGCCGCGGTGATGCGGCACGCCTCCGCGGCGTCGTGATGCGGGATGGCCCGGCACCGTCGTAAAGCGGCACGCCCCCGCGCCGCCGTGAAGCGACACCCTCCCGGGCCATCGTGAAGCGGCACATCCCCCGTGCCGCGGTGATGCGGCGCCTCCGCGGCGTCGTGATGCGGCACGCACCGGCGGCGGCGAGATGCGGCATGGCCCGGCGGTGTCGTGATGCGGGATGGCGCGGTGCGGGTGTGATGGGGTGGGTCGCCGGCGGGGTGGTATGAGAACGGCCGCCTCCGCGTGGGGGTCGTCGGCGTGGCGACGGACCCTGCGGGGCGGCCGTTTCGTTCGTGTTCTACAGGTAGGGGCCGGACGAGTGGGGGCCGGGCTGGTCGTCTTCTACGCCGGGGGGCATCATTCCGGCGGGGAGGGCGCGGCGCATCTGCTCTAGCTGCGCGCGCGCCGCCATCTGCTGGGCGAACAGCGTCGTCTGGATGCCGTGGAACAGGCCCTCCAGCCAGCCGACGAGCTGCGCCTGCGCGATCCGCAGCTCCGACTCGCTCGGGACCGTGCCCTCCGTGAACGGCAGCGACAGCCGTTCCAGCTCCTCGACCAGCTCCGGCGCGAGACCGTCCTCCAGCTCCTTGATGGACGACTTGTGGATCTCCCGCAGCCGGGCCCGGCTCGCCTCGTCCAGCGGGGCGGCCTTGACCTCGTCCAGCAGCTGCCGGATCATCCCGCCGATCCGCATCACCTTCGCGGGCTGCTCGACCATGTCGGTGATCGACTTGCCCTCGGAGTCGCCCTCGCCGCCGCCCTCGACGGCGATGCCGTTCGGGCCGACCACGAGCACGTGCGGTTCCTTTTCAGACTGGTTCTTTGAAGCCTCGCTCATAGTCCCTTCATCCTCACACGGTGAGCAGGATTTTGCCGACGTGTCCGCTCTCTTCGAGCAGCCGGTGCGCGCTGGCCGCGTCCGCCATCGGGACCCGCCGGTCGACGACCGTCCGGACGTCGCCCGACTCCAGCAGCGGCCACACATGCTCCCGGACGCCCGCCACGATCTCCGCCTTCTCCTCCAGCGGACGGGCCCGCAGCGTCGTCGCGTGCACGAGGGCCCGTTTGCGCAGCAGCTTGCCCATGTTCAACTCCGCCTTCGCGCCGCCCTGCAACCCGATCACCATCAGGCGGCCGCCGACGGCGAGCGCGTCCACGTTCCTGGCCAGGTACTCGGCGCCGATCAGGTCGAGGATGACGTCGTACGGGCCGTGCCCGGCGAAGTCGTCCTCGCGGTAGTTCACGGTGACGTCCGCGCCGAGCTCCCGGCAGCGGGTCGCCTTCTCCGCGCTGCCCACCGTCGTCACCACCCGCGCGCCGCGCGCTTTGGCGAGCTGGATCGCGTGCGTCCCGATGCCGCTGCCGCCGCCGTGGACCAGCAGCGTCTCTCCGGCGCGCAGCCCGCCGAGCATGAAGACGTTCGACCACACCGTGCAGGCGACCTCCGGGAGCCCTGCCGCCTCGACGACGTCCACGCCGCGCGGCACCGGAAGCACCAGCGAGGCGGGCACCGCGACCCGTTCGGCATATCCTCCGCCGCCGAGCAGCGCGCACACCTCGTCACCTACGGCCAGACCGGTCGCGTCCGGGCCGAGCTCCGCGACGCGGCCGGACACCTCCAGGCCCGGATACGGCGGAGCGCCGTCCGGCGGCGGGTAGAGGCCCTGCCGCTGCATGACGTCCGCACGGTTGACAGCGCTCGCCGTCACCTCGATCAGCACTTCGCCCGGTTTCGGCGCCGGGTCCGGGACCTGCGTCCATTCCAGGACGTCCGGGTCCCCCGGCTCGCGGATCACGATCGCATGCATACCGGCCACGCTACCGGGGGCCGGACGCCGAACAACCCGAACCGGACGGCACCGGACGCACCACCGCGAGCCCGGCGCCCAACCGCGCAAACGTCGATCTCCACTGTGGATGCGTGGTATTGGCACACGGGTATCCTGCGTGGGGGTCATTTTGCCCGCCCGCACCGTGTTGATCATCAGAGGCGTGCCCGAGGGGGAAGAACGGTGGCAAGGAACGAGCACGACGGGCGCTCCCTGGAGGAGCGGCTGGCCTCTCTGGACGCGATGAGCGGGGAAACGTCCGGGCAGCCTCCCGAGCAGCAGCCACCGGCCGAGCAGGAGAACGCGCCGCCGGAGGAAGCCGCCCAAGCCCAGCCCCAGGCCCCCACCCAAGGCCAGCCCCTGCCACAGCCTCCGCCTCAGCCTCCGACCGAGCAGACCGACCCCCACGCCAACCCCTGGCTCGCCGCCCCGCCGCCCATGTTCCAGCAGCCCCCCGAGGCCTATCCGCCCGACAACTTCGGCCCGCCGCAGCCCCCGCCCTACGAAGGCGGCCCCATGCCGCAGCCGTTCGACGGAGGAATGCTGCCGCCGCCGTACTCCGCCCCTGGCGGCTACCAGGGCCAGGACGCGTCCCAAGGCGGTCAGGGTGGTCAAGGCGGACAGGGCGGTCAGGGTGGACAGCCGCAGGCGCCGTACCCGCCGCAGCAGCAGCCGTACGACGCCAACGGCAACGCCGCGCCTCCCCTCGAACAGCTGCCGCCGTACCCGTCCGAACAGTTCCCCCAGCAGGACGCTGAGGCGACCGTCCAGCCGTACCAGCCGATCGACCCCGCGACCGGCCGGCCGTACCCGCAGGACACCGACGCCGCGGGCCAGCCGTTCGTCCCGATCGACCCGAACACCGGCCAGCCCCTGGCACTCGACCCCAACGCGACCCGCCAGCAGTTCCCGCCGATGGACCCCAACGCGGGCCAGCCCTACCAGCCGCTCGACCCCAACACCGGCCAGCCGTACCCGCAGTACGACCCGACCACCGGCCAGCCCTACACGCAGGATCCGAACGCGGCCGGCCAGCCGTACGCCCAGGTCGACCCCAACACGGGCCAGCCCTACCAGCCGGTCGATCCGAACACCGGGCAGCCGTACGCGCAGTACGACCCGAACACCGGCCAGCCGTACATGCAGGATCCGAACGCGGCCGGCCAGCAGTTCCCGCCGCTCGATCCCAACACCGGCCAGCCGTATGCCCAGGTCGATCCGAACACAGGGCAGCCGTATCAGCCGGCAGATCCGAACACGGGGCAGGCGTACACGCAGGTTGATCCGGCCAGCGGGCAGCCTTACACGCAGGTTGATCTGAGCACCGGGCAGGCGTACGCGCAGGTTGATCCGAATACCGGGCAGCCTTATCAGCCGGTCGATCCCAATACGGGCCAGCCGGTGCAGGGGTACGGGTATGCCGGTGGTCCGCAGCAGGAGCAGGGCGGGTACCCGCAGGGGGCCAACCCGATGATGCAGCCCACCCAGGGCTATCCCGGCCAGGCGCCCCAGCAGCCGCAGAACGCCGACAGCCTCAGTTCCGAGAACCTTCTCGGCGAGCGCCGCATCGCGCCGTCGTCCGGGTGGCGGCGCGCCGTCTACAAGGCGACGGCCGGGAACATCCATCCCGGGGAGTCGCAGGGCGATGTGCGTCGCAAGGACCTCATCGCGCGGGCGCGCACCACGGTGGCGGGCGGGCACCACCGGGTCGCCGTCATGTCGCTGAAGGGCGGCGTCGGCAAGACGACCACCACGACCGGGCTCGGCTCGATGCTGGGGTCGCTGCGCGGCGACACCGTGATCGCGGTGGACGCCAACCCGGACCGCGGGACGCTGTCGGACAAGGTCCGCCTTGAGACGGCCGCGACGGTCCGCGACCTGCTCAACAACCGCGACCAGATCCACCGGTACGCCGACGTCCGGGCGTTCACCTCGCAGAACGCCGCCCGGCTCGAAGTCCTGGCGTCCGACCGCGACCCGGCGGTCAGCGAGGCGTTCAGCGCCGACGACTACGCCGCCGTGGCCGTCGTCTTGGAGCAGTACTACTCGATCTGCATCACCGACTGCGGGACCGGGCTGCTGCACTCCGCGATGGCGGGCGTGCTGAGCCTCGCCGACCAGCTCGTCCTCGTCAGTTCCCCGTCGGTGGACGGGGCCCGCTCCGCGAGCGCGACGCTCGACTGGCTGGAGGCGCACGACCACGGACATCTCGTCCGCAACGGCGTGGTCGTGCTGTCGATGGTCCGCAACCGGACCCGCAGCCAGGTCGACCTCGACAAGCTCCAGGCGCATTTCGAGAGCCGCTGCCGCGCGGTCGTCCGCATCCCGTACGACGATCACCTGGAGGAGGGCGCGGAGGTGGAGCTGGACCAGCTCGCTCCCGCGACACGCGAGGCGTACCTCACCCTGGCCGCCGTGGTCGGCGACGGTTTCGCGTACCAGCGTCCCGCGCAGTCCTGACCGGCGGTGGTGTGCGCCGTCTGCGGGACGCTCCTGAACCGGCGCGACCTGCCCGGCAACGAGGTCTGGAACTGCGGCGAGTGCGACGCGCTGTACGTCCGGCAGGCGGACGGCCCGCTCCTGCGCCGCCCCTTCCGGCCCGCCGATGAACGGTGGGCGGCCGCCGTATTCGACGACGCTGGTGTGCAACCCAGCAGAGCGCGAGTGGAGCCCGGCGACGCGGATGTGCAGCCCCGCAAAGCAGATGCGGAGCCCCGCAAAGCAGATGCGGAGCCTGGCGACGCGGGTGTGGTGTCCGGCAGGGCGGGTGTGGAGCATGCTGTGGCGTACGGGGGCACGTTGTGCGGGATCGACCGTGATGCGGTCAGCGTGCTGCGTCATCACTGGTCGCCCCGGAGGCCTGACGCCTGCCCGGAGTGCCGGACGGTCGCGGACGGGCGCGTCGCCCGCTGGCCCGCCGAAACCTGACGCTAGGGTCCCGATCTGTGGACGGCGTGTACGTAGGCAAAGCGGGCCCGGACTCCGCCGGTGACAGCGGCTGGCTGCTCGGCCATTTCAAACCGCCGGGCGATCCGCGCCGCAGCGACGACGTCGAGATCAAGTGGGGCGTCCATCCGAAGGGCGAGCGGCGTGCCCGGTGGACGAACGGCGAGAAACGCACCGCGCTTCTCGTGCTGGTCAGCGGCCGGTTCCGGCTGGAGTTCCCCGAGGGTGACGTGGTCCTGGCCGAGCAGGGCGACTACGTGGTGTGGGGGCGCGGCGTCGACCATTCGTGGTGCGCGGAGGAGGAGTCGATCGTCATGACCGTCCGCTGGCCTTCGATCCCCGGCTACGCCGTCCGGCACCCAGACGTCCACGTCGACGGCGCGGAACCGTGAGGGTGTGAGGGGCGTCTCAACGTCCATGATCGGTGGAGCGCGGCCGGTGCTCGCGGCGGCGGTGATGGCGGTGTGCGTGGGCTGCGCGTCGTCCGGCGGCGGTGAGGTGATCTGTGGGCCGTGCCGCCAGCCCGTGACGGTCACCGTCTCAGGCCTCGACCGGCTGACAGTCGAGGGTGTGCGCATGCAAATCTGTGTCGGCGAGGCGCCGTGCACGGACTTCCGCATCACTCGCCGCGCGGATTCGGTCTCCTGCGGCTCGGTGGGCTGTTCGCTGGACGAGACAGCCGACCCAGGTGGAACACCGCTGTTGCACGTCACGCTCGGACAGAAGGAGGCGCGGACGGTCGCCGACCGTCCGGTGCGGGTTACGGCGTCGTCCAGGAAAGGCCAGCGGGAGGGCGCGGCGACGATGAAGTACGTCTCCGAGAAGGGCCCCTGCGGGTGCGAGTACTCGTACGCCCGCGTCGCGCTGAACTGAACCCGCGTTATGCGGTCGAGGTCACTGGACCACGCCCGCTATCGTGGGCGTTGCTCATCTGGAGAGTTCGCATAGTGGACTAGTGCAGGCGCCTTGAAAGCGCCCAGGGCTGGGGACAGTCCTCGTGGGTTCGAATCCCACACTCTCCGCTTGGAAGCCCGGAATGGGAGACGGACGCCCGGACATGTCCGGCTCGGGCGTATTTGATCCGTTACCCTCGTCGGCATGTCTGAGACACCCCAGGATCCGGCAGGGACCACCCACCAGTTCCAGAGCTTCGCGAACGAGGCGCCGCCTCAGAAATCGGGCCCGAACGTCGCGCTGATCGGCGGCATCGTCGCCGTCGTGGTCGTCGTCGCGCTCATCGTGGTCGCCGTCCTGGCGATGGGCTGATGGGGCTGATGCACTGACAGCCCGACGCCCGGCTCAGCGGCCCTTGGAGAAGTGCTGGTAGTCCTTGGCGCCGCTCCATTCGCCGCCCCAGCCCCAGCCGATCGACGCGAACGCCTTCACGACCCTGTCGCCCGCGTGGATGACGCCGGGGTCGTCGCTCCGGCGGTTCTTGTACTTCCCGCAGTCGGCGTGGGCGATATGGCCGTCGGCGTAGACGTACGGGTTCTCGCACGGGTTGATGTCGATCGCCAGGCCGTACGCGTGCTGGGAGAACGAGCTCGACCCGGTCGCCGCACGGCAGTTGAACGCCGAGGTGTTGTTGGCCTCGATCGACTGGAAGTCGCTGCCCTTGTACTTGTCGACCGGCTCCATGCGCTCGATCGGGTAGCGCATGTCGTACAGCTTCTCGAACACGGTGACCAGGTCTTCGGCCTCCTTCGCGTTGACGACCAGCCGCCCGCCCGCGTGTGATTTGTCGTCCATGCCCCAGTAGGTCATCTCGATCATCCGCAGGCCGGACGGCGGCACCGGGCAGCCCTTGCGCCACGAGTGCTTCAGGTCCCCGGCGGTGACCTTCCCGATCTTCGCCTGGAACCCGGCCGGCGCCGCGCCCGTCCCGGACGGGGACGCCCCCGTGCCGGACGCGGTGGGCGGCGCAGCGGGCGGGGACGTCTCGTCCGAGTCGTCGCCGCCACGGCCACAACCGGCCGCGACCGACGCCGCCGTGACCAGCGCGGCGAGGAAAGCCACGCTGCGAATAGGCCCTCTACCTGGCATCTTTCCAGCATGGCACGTTCCGGCGGCGTGCGCGTGACGGCCCTGGTTCGCTACCGTGCGTTTGACGGCGCGCCCGCCGGAAAGGGGCCGGGACGGACGGGCCGTGATCCTCATCCGTCCGCCGGGCATGTCGTCCGGTGGTGTCCGGCCCCAGGGGAGCCGGGATGGCGGAACCTCAGGAGAGGGACCACCCAAGCCTCGAAGACGAGATCTTCGCCGTGGCGCACAACGTGGAGGTCGAGCAGGGAGCGCACACACGGCTGGAACCGGACAGGGCCCAGGTCTTCATGGAGCGCGCCCGCGCCTTCCTCGGCCGCGACGTCAAGGCGCTGGCGACGGGCTTCGGCATGTTCCTGCTGGTCGACGCCGTGATGATGTACGCGCCGCTGATGACGAGCCGGCGGCCGAGCCTGCTGCCGCAGTTCATCACCCTGCTGATGCTGGCGTTCGGGCTCGGCGGCCTGCTGGTGTGGAAGGTCGGGGGACGCTGGCGGACGTTCGGCTACGGCATGATGCTCGCCTGGGTGTTCCTGACCTTGGTGTCCGTCGGCTTCCTCACCGGCGTCACCGTCCCCCTGTAGCCGCCGTCGCCGCCGTTGCCGTCCCGGCGTGGTGGCCCGCCGTTGCCGTCCCGGCGTGGCCCGGCCGGCGCGGTTCGAGGTGGGCGGCGCGGTTTGGGTGGGCGGTCAGGCCGTGGGGCCGAGGCGTTTGCGGACGAGGGTGAACGCGCGTCCGATGGCTTCGAGGTCCTGGGGGTCGATCACGTCGATGAAGTACTCCCGGACGGTCTCGACGTGGTCGCGGGCAGCGCGCTCCAGCGCGGCGAAGCCCTCGTCGGTCAGCTGCGCGAAGACGCCGCGCTTGTCGTTGGGGCAGCTGTCCCGCTTGACGAGGCCCTTCGACTCCAGGCGGGAGCACGTGTGCGACAGCCGGCTGCGGGACTGGCTGGCGTTCTCGGCGAGCTCCGCCATGCGCAGCTGGCGCTCCGGCGCCTCGGACAGCCGGACGAGGATCTCGTACTCCGACACCGACAGCCCGTGCCGCGTCTTCAGGTCGCGGTCCATGATCTCGGTGAGCCGGACGCTGCCGTCCACGAACGCCCGCCAATCGCGCTGCTGGGCGGCATCGAGCCAGCGTGGTTCGGTCATAACCCGCAAGTATAGAACACAGGTTGAAGGTTCAACTAACACGCACTATCTTCACGTTAGCAGGGCGTCCGGGCGTCCGCTCGGGGAATAGTTGAATCATCAACTAGGTTCCGACCTGTGTGCACCCGCCCGAACGCGGACGGGCACCCGAACGATCGGAGGACCCCATGCCCGCCGTGACCGCCGACCCGCTGACCCTGCCCCGCCTGCCGCTCCTGCCGGAGGCCGACACGGACTGGCGCCGCGTCGCGCGGATCGTGACCGCGCAGCGCCACCTGGAGGGCGAGGGCTTCCAGGTCAGGCGCCCGTTCCCGGGCGCCGACCTTGCCCTGGCCGACCCGTTCCTGCTCCTCGACCACATGGGCGCCATCGAGTACGCGCCGGGCGAGGCGATGGGCACACCCTGGCATCCGCATCGCGGATTCGAGACCGTCACCTACATCATCGACGGCGCGTTCCAGCACCAGGACACCACCGGCGGCGGCGGTCTCATCTCCGACGGCGCCACCCAGTGGATGACGGCCGCGTCCGGGATCCAGCACATCGAGCAGCCGCCGCCCGAGCTCGTCACCAAGGGCGGGCTCTTCCACGGCATCCAGCTCTGGGTCAACCTGCCGCGCGCCCAGAAGTGGGTCCCGCCGCGCTACCAGGACATCGAGGCGCGGGACGTGAAGCTGCTGGCCGCCGACGACGGCTCGTCCCTCGTCCGCGTCATCGCCGGGTCGGTCGCCGGATACGACGGCCCAGGCGTCACCTACACGCCGATCAACTACCTGCACGCGACCGTCGCGCCGGGCGCCCGGCTGGCGCTGCCGTGGCCGCGCGACTTCAACGCGCTGGTGTACGTCCTGTCCGGACGCGGGACGGCCGGCGCCGAAGAGGCCGCACTGGACGAGGGGCAGCTCGCGGTCTTCGCCGGCTCGCACCACAAGGGGACGGGGGACGGGCTCGTCGTCCGCGCCGCCGACGTCCAGCCGGCGGGCAGCGCGAACGGCTGGGAGATCCTCATCCTCGGCGGCCTGCCCATCCGGGAGCCGATCGCGCGGTACGGGCCGTTCGTGATGAACACCCGCGAGGAGATCATCCAGGCGTTCGAGGACTTCCAGGCAGGTCGGATGGGCACCGTCCCCGCCGAGAAGGTGCCGCATCAGACGTCCGCCGACGAGCCGCCGGCCTGAGCCCGGCCGCCGCGGCCGAATCGGTCGCGGGAGTTCCCGGGGTTCGGGTGACGGGGGTGGACGCATGCGCTAGTGTGTTCGAATAGTCGAACAGAAGTTCGACCTGCTTGTTCGAACACGCACTTGCCCGGGGAGGCGATATGGCGGCGACCATTGCCACGGGGACGGAACCCCATGCCCGGCAAGCCTCGCGCCGCCCGGCTGGCGCCTTCACCGCCGAGCGGGACGGGAGAGCCGACGGGGCGGCGCCCTGCGGACGGCGGCGGGAGCACGCGACACGCCGTAGCGGTTTCTACGCAAATCTACGGCCTCAGCTATATCGCCTCATAGAGTCCGAGAGCGTGGACCCCGTGCGCAATCCCTATGCCCCTGGCGCTGGGCAGCGCCCCCCGGAGCTGGCCGGCCGCGACCGTGAGCTCAAACAGTTCGAGGTGGTGCTCGAACGCGTCGCCCGCGGCCGGCCCGAACGCAGCATGATCGTCACCGGGCTGCGCGGGGTGGGCAAGACCGTGCTGCTCAACGCGTTCCGGTCGATGGCGATCCAGCGGCTGTGGGGGACGGGGAAGATCGAGGCCCGGCCCGACCAGTCGATCCGGCGGCCGGTCGCGTCGGCGCTGCACCGGGCCGTCCGGGAGCTGGCGCCCCGGCACCGCGCGCCCGACCGCATCGAGGACTTCCTCGGCGTGCTCAAGGCGTTCGCGCAGTCGGAGCCCGAGCCGTCCGGCAAGGGCAAGGCGCGGGCGCACCGCTGGCAGCCCGGCATCGACGTGCCCGCCACGCGCGGCCGCGCCGACTCCGGCGACCTGGAGATCGACCTCACCGAGCTGTTCGTGGACGCCGCGTCCGTCGCGACCGACGTCGGCGCCGGGATCGCCCTGTTCGTGGACGAGATGCAGGACATCCCCGCCGACGACGTGTCCGCCCTGTGCGCCGCGTGCCACGAGTTGTCGCAGGTCGGCGGCCCGCTGATCGTGGTCGGCGCCGGGCTGCCGCATCTGCCGGCCGTGCTGTCCGCCAGCAAGTCGTATTCCGAGCGCCTGTTCCGCTACGCCCGCATCGACCGGCTCGACCGCGAGTCGGCCGACTACGCCCTGCTGGCCCCCGCCGAAAGGGAGGAGGTCACGTTCACCAAGGACGCGCTTGACGCGCTGTACGGCGCGGCCGACGGCTACCCGTATTTCGTCCAGGCGTACGCCAAGGTCGTCTGGGACGTCGCGCCCGACACCCCGATCACCGCCGACGACATCAAGGTCGCCGCGCCGGAGGCGGAGAGCGAGCTCGCGGTCGGCTTCTTCGGCAGCCGCTACGAGCGCGCCACACCCGCCGAGCGCGACTACATGCGCGCCATGGCCATGCTCGGCGACGACCCGGTGCCGACGGCGTCGGTCGCGGACGAGCTCGGTCGCAAGCCGTCCAGCCTTTCGCCGGCCCGCGACGGGCTCATCAAGAAGGGCCTCATCTACAGCGCCGAACGCGGCATGATCGCGTTCACCGTGCCGCACTTCGGCCAGTTCATCCGTTCCCAGCCCGCCTGACCCCGCCCGGACGCTTCACCAGTCCCGACGCTTCACCAGTCCTGACACTTCACCAGTCCCGAGTCCTGACGCTTGGCCAGTCCCGACGCTTCGCACTTTCGACCGCTTCGCACTCCGAACGCTGCGCACTTCCGGCCGCTTCGGCTTCATATCGTTCTCTAGCGAAAAGGCTAGAGAACGATAGAAAGTGGCATGGGGTCGTGTCGTCAGGTGAGTATTCAGGTTTCTAGTGACGGTGCTAGAAAGTCGTAGATTCTGCTCGCATGCCGTCTCGTTCTTTCTGCGATTCTCTAGGGTTTTTCGTAGAAAGCTCTAGAGAGTTGAAGAGGAGGCGTGTCACGGGCATGCGCGGAGCCGTCCGGGTAAGACGGTGCGTGCCACGCGCGAGTCGACACTGGGAGAACCATGGGACACGATGACCGGTTCCGCGGCCAGGACCCGGACAACGAGTACGGGTACGACGAGTCCTCCATGCAGCAGGACCAGGGCGGACGGCCACACACGCAAGACGACGGATACCTCTACGGACAGGACGAGTTCCCATCCGGCCTGAGCCGCGCGAAGCAAGGCCGTCACGGAACGCACGCCCGCGACGTGGACGAGCTCGGAGGCTACGAAGGCGAACCGCCGGACGAAGACACCGACGGCACCTGGTGACTCCGCTCTGAAAGCGCGGTGAGGTCTGCGTCCGGCTCCACCAGCGCCGACCGGACGGTCCTGTCGCGTTCGGCGGTCGACACGGCGAACACGATCTCGACGTCCCGGCCCTCCATCCGGGCCGGGAAGACGACGAACCGCCAGCAGCCCTCGCGCCACACGTCCAGCGGCACCGCGCTCGCGACGAGGTTCTCGTTCTCGACCCACGCGGGACTGTCGTAGAGCGTCGCGTACGTCTCCTCGATCGGGCTCCGCCGCCGCTCGCACGGCATCGCCGCGCGCCCGGGGCAGTGCGGCAGCCCGCACCGGTCCAGCAGCGCCGACAGCTCGGGCGACAGCGCGGCGAACAGCGCCAGCTCCAGCGCGAACACCAGCCCGATCGGGGACTGGACGTCCCGCAGCACGTCCAGCCCGGCGAGCGGCGCGCCCAGCGACGCGACCGCCGCCGCGGTGAACAGCACCGCCCGCAGCACGCTCCGCCGCTCGACCTTCCTGGCGCTAAGCCCGCCGAAGCAGCCGCATCCCGCGTCCGGGCGGCGGACCCGCAGCTCGCCGACCACCCACGTGGCCGCGGCGAACGCGACCGTCGTCGCCAGCCGCACCGACAGATGCGACGTCACCAGCAGCGCCAACCCGAGGACGCCCTCGCCGACCCCGAGCCCGACCGTCATCCCGCGGCTGCCGCGCAGCGCCGTCAGCCGCGCGAGCCCGGCCGGAACCGGCACGCCGTGGACCTGGTGCGACCCGTCCACCGCCGTTTCCCGGACCGTCAGCTTCGCCAGGCACGCCGCCAGCAGCACGGCCGCCAGCAGCAGGACCTGCGTGTTCTGGAACGCGGTCACCATGACGCCGTCCCCTCCGCCGTCCGCCCGGGCGCCGCTGCCGCCGCCGCTGCCGCCGCTTCCGGCGTCAGGGACGGCGCGCCCGGACGGACGGCGGCGTTGAAGCACCCGGTCTCCAGATCGCCGCCGAGCCCGACGAACGCGGCGGGCGTCAGCTCCACGATCCGCCCGCGCGGGGACGCGCCGCAGTCGACGCAGCGGTCGCAGAAGCGGGCCGCCGTGCAACCGCACTCCACGACCGGCACCGGCGCGGCCCGCCCGGCGCATTCGTTGTGGACGACGATCTCGCTGCCGAGCGACAGGTAGGGGAAGGCGACGCAACCGGACGGGGCGTCGGCGCATCCCCCGGCGTCCCCCTCGGAGTCGACCGCCGGGTAAGCCGCCCCGTCCGTCGCGCCCTCCCCATCCACCCCCGGGCCGTCCCGCAGCCCGCCGAACCAGGTCGCCGTGCCGCGCAGCACGCCGGGCACCGGCGCGGCGATCTCCGGCGCGGCCAGGTCGTCCGCCCGGTAGCCCGGCTGCGACGTGCCGGGACGCACGGCCCGCGGCCCGTCGGACGACCTGACGCAGATCACGTCGATCAGGTATCCGGGCTCCAGCCGCGGATGCCGGACCAGCACCCGTTCGAGGGCGCGCGGCGGGACGGCCACCCGGGTGCGTCCCCGATGCGGGCCCATGTCCACGTCCACGGCGTCCCTTCGGCACGCCAGGATCGTTCCGGCGACCCGGCAGACGTCGACCCAGACGCGCTCGGCGCCGACAGCACCCCGGGAAACGATCGAGGGGGCGCTCAGGGAGGCGTCCAGAGCCGTGGCCTCCGGGACGTCGCCGTCGGCGCGGAGTCCGGTGTCCTTGGGCCGGACGATCACGTTGCGGCCCGGCCGGAGCGCGGCGAGGCCCCCGCGCCCGCCGTGCCAGACCGGCGTGGCCTCGCTCATCGCGAAGCGCGTCTCCGTCCCACGCCCGTCATCGCCGGTCGTGCCCACCACCAGCAGGTGCGGGCTGGCGTCCAGCACGATTCCGGCGACCGCCTCCAGCGGACGCCGGGCGCGTTCCGGGAGCCCGTCGCCCGCGGGCGTTCCGAGGACGGCGGCGCGCAGTCGGCGGCGACTCGCTCCACGGCGTGGGGGTGGCGGCATCGCGGCGCTCCGGCATCGAAAATCATCACACTGGGCCACTGCTGTTAGGACAGTGAGTCAAGGGTCACGCTTGGTGACTCGCGCTGTCGACGGATTTGTCGCGATAAGTCAGCCGGTGGAGGATGTTTGATCTACCTGGGTTGAAGATTATTCTCTGGTTGACCCGGATAAGTAGTTTCTGTAGGCCCGAAATTACGATCGGCGTGCGATCGTCGACCGTACCGGGAGTTCGCCGTGGCGGCGGCTCCGCAACCCCTGGTCCGGTGGTGACGTGAACGGGACGCGGCACGAGGAGTTCCGCGAGTACGTGGCGGAGCGCGGGACCGTGTTGCTCCGCGCCGCGACCCAGCTGACCAGCGACCGCGCCGAGGCCGAGGACCTCCTCCAGGCCGCCCTCGCCAAGACCTACCTCGCCTGGGACCGCATCGAGGACCACAACGCCGTCGACGGCTACGTCCGCCGCGCCATGGTCAACACGCAGATCTCCTGGTGGCGGCGCCGCAAGCTCGACGTGTACCCGACCGACCGGCTCCCCGACCGTCCCGTCGACGACCACACCGACCGCAGCGGGATGCGCGACGCGCTCGGCCGCGCCCTCCGCCGCCTCCCTGAACGGCAACGCCTCGCCGTCATGCTCCGCTACTACGAGGACATGTCCGAACGGGAGATCGCCGAGGTGCTCGGCGTCAGCGTCGGAACGGTCAAGTCCACGGTCTCCCGCGCCATGGCCAAGCTCCGCGACGACGACGCCCTCGACGAACAGCACTGACCCAACCCCGTTCGCCCGCCGCCAGCCGCCGGCCGCCACGAGCACCGGATCCGCTGCTCGTCCGGCAGGCAAGTCGCGGCGTGCCGATCAGAAATTCCGCCGGTCCGTCATCCAGTGACCGCCCGGATGCGAACCCTGCGTGGTTGTTCGCGGTCGTGCGGCCCGGGATCTGGTCGGCGGCGGTGGGGCACGTCCGGTAGGACGCTGCCGGCTCGGCCCACCGTCCTGATCGACGGTCCACCCCATCGGGTCGACACGCCCCCGCGACGCGCCAATCACGCCGTCGGCGCTTTCGGCAACCCGCCGGTCGGTGACGAAGCGGTCACCGGCCGGACCGGAGGCGCCGACGGTGTAACCACCCCCTGCACGAAGGGAAGGATCCGATGAAGAACACACACGTGTCGCGGGCAGGCAGGAAGGCGGCGATGGGCTCGCTCGCCGTCGTGGCCACCGCGGCGACGCTGGTGGGCATCGCGCCCAGCGCCTCCGCCACCCCCACGGGCTGCACCGCCACGGCCATCGACTCCCGCAACGCGGAGAGCCGGTGCACCGGCGGCACCGGGGAGCACCGAGTGATCATGCGGCAGCGGCACTTCAACCCGGACGTCGGTGAGGTCGACTGCGTGGGGCCGTGGGTGCCGGTGGGGTCCGTCTCGCGCGTGCTCTGCGGTGTCCACCAGGTCGTCTCGGTCAGGGTGGAGACCCGGTGACGGCAGCCGGCCGGTGACAGCGGACAGCCCTTGGTCGTCCGGCTTCTCGTCCAGAGAAGACCGTGATCAAGGGCTGTCGGCTTGGCGATCCGGGGTCAGGGGGTGGGGTTCAGGGGTTCAGGTGCGTGGCGATCGCTTCTTCCCAGGAGTGGAGGAAATCGGGGTAGGCGGCGGCGAACTCTTCGAGGTTTCGGGCGGCCGCTTCGGTGAGCGCGGTGAGGTCGTAGGTGACGGTGGCGGTGCCGTCCTCGTCGATGTCGACGGTGACCGTGCCGGCGCGCTGTCCCGGGGTCACGCGGGCGTAGGAGATGTGCCTGCCTGGGGTGCGGGCGAGCACCACCCAGGTCGTGGTCGCTCCGTCGTGGACGGTCTCGAAGACCGTTCCGGGCTCGGTGTCGTCGGCGGTGTCCGCCGGGAAACGCGGGCGCCAACCGCGCACCCAGCGCTCCTCGCCACGCGGTGTGAACAGGGTGAAGGCCTCGTCAGGGGGGAGCGGGACGCGGACGCGTCCACTGAGCCGCCGCCGGGTCGTCATGGCGTCCGCTGCTCGGTGAGCGCGTGCGCGTCGGCGGCGGTGAGCGTCAGCCCGTACACGGACTTGAGCTGCTCGATCTTGCCGAGCGTCTCCGGCGAGAAGGGCGTCCGTCCCTCGAAGGCGTGCAGGGCGAGGCCCTCGACGAGGTCGCCGAGCGAGACGTCCAGATACTCGGCCAGGGCCTTCAGGACCTTGAGCACGTTGCGCTCCACGCGCAGCCCGGTCTGTACGCGATCGATTGTTACCATGGTACCAAGATAACAGCTTGGCGCCGGTTCGCTGACTCGATTCTGACGCCGAGTCATTGGTAGCGTGATCACGGAGAGAAGCGGCATCTCACCCCGCGGTCACCTTAATGGTGATTTCGGGACATCATGTGGTGCGGATGGGGTTGGCGGGTGTATGCAAGGTGGGCTGAATGTCCGGACGATCCCGAGTCGACGGACGTCTCATGCCGGTTTCCGGGAGCGTGAATGCCCAGGTTGTCCCCCACCGTCCACACGGCTGACCGAACTCTGGTCAAGGGACTGAACGACGGGGACGAAGCCGCGCTCGCCGCGCTCTACGACGAATACGGTGAGCGCATTTATGACTACGCCCTGTCAATGTCCGGTGATGAGAAAATCGCGGCGGACATCGTCCACGACGCGTTCATCGACGCCGGGCGCCGCGCGCCCCGGATGCGCGACCACCTGCACCTGAGCTCCTGGCTGTACGGGGCGGCCCGGCGCCGCTGCATCCGGCGCGGCCGGGCGAAGAACCTCTACTGGGACCGGGACGCCGACTTCTCCGACATCCCGTTCCTCGGGCGCGGCGAGCCGGACGACCCCGTCCCCGACTGGCCGCCCCTGGACGAGCTGCACGGCCTCCTGCGCGCCTGCCTCGCCCGGCTGGCGCCCGTCGAGCAGGAGATCATGCTGCTGGCGTTCCGGCACGGGCTGCGTCCCACCCGGCTGGGCGCGGCGCTCGGCATGTCCTCGCGCCGCGCCGCCCTGCGGGTGCGCAGGGCGCGGACCGACCTTGAGGCCGCGCTGCAGAAGGAGATCCACCGCGCCAACCGGGCCTGCGCCGCGGCCGCCGCGGCCACCGCTTCGCGCTCGGCCGAGGCCCCCGAGGCCGAGGCTGCCGAGGCCCCGGACGCCGTGGAACCCCCGGACGCCGCGGAATCGGCGGGCTCTCCGGTCGAGCGGGACGAGGCGCGTCCCACGGCGGTCGCCGTCCTCGCGGCCCGTCCCCCGGCGCGCAAGGACGACCCGCCGCCCGCCCCGCCGGAACCGTCGGCGCCCGGCCCGGAGCCGGCGCCGGCACCGCCCGCCCCCCGGACGCGCGTCCAGGCGCTCTGGCAGGCCTTTCACCGGCGCGCCGACGCCTCCCCCGCCGACCCGTCCACGGACCGGCACGCCGCGGACTGCCCCGCCTGCCGCCGCCGCGGACGGGTGACCGCGACCGCGCTGCTCAAGCGTGCGCCCGCGCCGGTGCTGCCCGCGGCGCTCCGCCACCGCGTCATGCACACCGCCACCGACCCGGAGCTCGCCGGCTACCGGGCCGACATCGCCGCGCGGGGCGGCGCGCTCACGCCGTCCGGGCTGCCGAGCCAGCCGGACGTCCCCTCGCCGTTCACGCGCCGCTGGCTGTTCACCGGCGGCGGCATGGCGGCCGCGCTGGGCGCCGCGTTCGTCGCCGTGTTCGCCATGGGCCCCGGAATCAGCGGCGACCCGCTCAAATGGCCGCCGTTCCACACCCAACCGCAGCCGTCGATCACGCATGAGTCGCCGCCGCAGGGGACGGGCCACAGCAGGCAGCCGTCCGACGGGCCGGGCGGCGGCGGTCCCGGGCGTCCCGGCCACGTGCCCGTCGGCCCGCAGACGGAGGAGAAGGGCCCGGAGGATCGAGGCAGCCCGTCGCCGCCTTCGTCCACCGCGCCCGCACAGCCAGGCGTCCTCGTCGTCGGCCCGGCGAAGGTCGAGCTCTACGGCAAGAAGACCGCCGTCGTGAGCCTCGCGGCCAAGAGCGGCCCCGTGACGTGGACGGCGGTGACGTCGACCGAGCAGCTCGTCCTGTCCGAGGTGCAGGGCGGAATGCCCGAGGACGGCACCACCCGCCTCACGCTCACCCTGCGCACGGCGATCATCGGCCTGCCCGGCAAGGGCACCCTCACCTTCACCGACTCCGAAGGCGCACCGCAAACGATCACGGTCGTCTGGGGCGCGTCCCTCCTCTAACGAGCCCGGCCCGGCCCCGGCTGGTCGGGTTCCGGGGGCCGGTCGAGTTGGGCTCTGATCGTCTCCAGGTGGTCGCCGAGGGCCGCCTGGACGCGGGCCTCCATCGCCCGCGCGATGAACGGGTCGACGACCATCTTCACCAGCGGCCGCATCCGGCGCACCACCGCCGCCACCTCGGTGACCTGCTCGCCGTCCAGGATGGGACGGTCCTCCAGCCGGTCGAACACGTGCTCCTGGACGAGGCTGACGAACCGGTCCGCGATCACGTCGCAGTCGGCGCGGATCTGCTCGGCGATGTCGAGGACGGAGTCGAGCGGGACACCGGCCGCGACCAGCTCGGCGCCGACGTGCAGCAGCCGCGGGCTCGGCACCCGGTACGCGGCGCCGTCCGGTTCGATGAGGCCGATCTCGATCGTCCGGTCGCGCATCCGGGCGACGTCGTCCGCGTCCAGCCCGGCGCCGAAGATCTCGACGAGTTCGCCGTAGCCGACCGTGCCGGGGATCTCGTCCGACCACGGGTCGGTGAGGACCTTCTCCAGCCCGAGCACCTCGCCGACGTCCTTGCCGGTCTCCCACGCCGTCAGCAGGTCCTTGATGACGGCGAACGTGTAGCCGCGGCCGAGCAGCTTGCCGATCAGGCGGAGCCGCGCGAGATGCGCGTCGCCGTACAGGCCGACGCGGCCTTCGAGCCGGGGCGGCGGCAGGAGGCCCCGGTCCTGGTAGGCGCGGACGTTGCGCACGGTGCTTCCGGCCAGCCGCGCCAGCTCGTCGATTCGGTACTGGGCCATGTCCCGTCCGCCGGACTCGTCCTTCTTGACCGCCGTGATCTTACTCCGGCACTATTGTTACATCGATCGATGTCACATAGGAGCAGGGGACATGGCGGACGACATCGAGGAGACCCTCCTCGGCGGCCCCCTGCGCTACACGCGCAAGGAGGTCGAGGCCCACGCGGGCGTCTCCGACGAGTACGCGCGCCGCATCTGGCGGGCGCTCGGCTTCCCGACGCCGCCCGACGACGAGGTCGCCTTCACCGACGGCGACGTCGCCGCGCTCCGCGAGATCAAGGACCTCCTCGGCAGTGACCTGGTCGACGAGGACATGGTCCTCCAGCTGGCCCGCGCCGTCGGCCAGACCATGGGACGGCTCGCGAGCTGGCTCGGCGACGTGTGGCTGCAGCGCCTCGGCGAACTCCCGTCCGACGAGCCCGTCACTCCCGACCTCGTCACCGCCGCCCTCGCCGCCACCGAAGAGCTCCGTCCGGCGTTCGAACGCCTGCTGCTGCACGGCTGGCGCCGCCAGCTCGCCGCCGCCGGGATGCGCGCCGCCGCGACGACGGCCGCCGCGCAGTCCGACCCCGCCGCCGGGATCGCCCACCTCGCCGCCGGTTTCGCCGACGTCGTCTCCTTCACCCGGCTGAGCCGCCGCCTCGACGGCGACGCCCTGGCCGCCTTCATCGAGCGCTTCGAGTCCACGGCCGCCGAGATCGTCGCCGAGCACGGCGGACGCGTCGTCAAGACCCTCGGGGACGAGGTGCTGTTCGTCGCGTCCGACCCCCGCTCCGCCGCCGAGATCGGCCTCCGCATCGCGGAACGCTTCAACGAGGACCCGGACTTCCCCAAGGTCCGCGTAGGCCTCGCCTACGGCGAAGTCATCCAGCGCCTGGGCGACGTCTTCGGCACGCCGGTCAATCTGGCCGCCCGCCTGACCGCCACCGCGTACCCGGGCACCGTCCTCATAGACCCCGCCCTGGCCTCCGCCCTCCCGGCCGACACCTTCGACACCACCGCCCTGCGACCCCGTCCCCTCCAGGGCCTGGGCCGCGTCCGCCCGACCGTCCTACGCCACCCCCAACACCAGCGGTGACCAGGTTGCGCTGAGTACGTGATGAGTCTCGTCGCGGCTGCCAGTCTGTATCCCCAACACACGATCAGCCGCCTTCGAGGAGAGAATCATGACCGCCACCTACACCTTCGACGTCTTCTCCAGCCTCGACGGCTTCGGCGCCGCCGGCGGCAACTGGACCGGCTACTGGGGCAAGCAGGGCCCCGAACTCCTCGACCGCCGCCTCGCCCTGTACAGCGAGGAGCAGCGGATGGTCTTCGGGGCCAACACCTACCGGGCGTTCGAGCAGATGCTGGCCACCAGCACCGACGACTCCGACGTGCGCGACCCCTGGGTCACGCGGATGCTGAACCTGCCCGCGACGGTGGTGTCGACCACGTTCGCGGGAACCTCCGTCCGGCCGGACACGACCGTCGAGCGCGGCGACGCCGTCGACGTCGTCGCCCGCCTCAAGGAGGAGTCCGACGTGCCGCTGCGCTCGCACGGCAGCCTGGCGATGAACCGGTCACTGATGGCCGCCGGCCTGGTCGACCGCGTCCAGGTGACGCTCTTCCCCGTGATCACCGGCCAGACGGGACTGGACCCGGTCTTCGAGGACGCGGCCGACTTCGACCTCGAACTGATCGAGCACCGGACCCTCGACGGCCGCACCCAGGAACTCATCTACCGCCCCACCCTGCACACCTAAGCTCATCGACGATGGAAGGAGAGAGGGACCACACGGCCCCTCTCCCGCCCCCGATCAGGTGAGGTCGTGGCCTCCTTCCTTGATCTGGCTCAGAAGGGCGCGCCATTGGGACGCGGCCATGGTCACGACGCCGCCACCGGGGTCCTTGCTGTCGCGGACGGCGGCCGCCCTCTCTCCGAAGGCGGCGCAGACCTCCACGCACTCGTTGGCCTGGTAGGAGCGGGAGCTCTTGCGCCACACGGACTGTTGAACGTGCGCATCTGTGGTTGCAGTCGACATTGAGTAGAGCCTTTTCCGTATCGCAATGGGTGATTCTTCGCTGTGCAGAGCCTCGTTGCGCCGTGGTAGGGGCACCGATTCTCTGGTGCGGGCCTTTCTGCGTCCTGGCGGACACCGGAGGGCCCCCGACTTTGCTCCGGCATTTGGCGGGGCCGGTCCCTGAGACCGGACGCGTGGCGTCCGGTTCGAGTCCAGGACAACAGGCTGATCCGCCGTCCGGCCGGGCGCTGAACGGCCTCGGCTGAATCTGGACCGATCAAAACGGACTCGGCGTCCATCGAGTCGATTCTGGACGTCCGCGGCCCGTCCCCGGCGGTAATGAGATGCCCATTTCGGAGCATCTGGCAGCGCCGTGGGCTGGGGCTTCTCTACGCTTGGACGTCTACAGACGTAAATAGACGCTCCCGGACGAAGGCAGTGACCCAGTGACAGATCCGCCCCTGCCCCCGATCCCGGGCCTGGAAACGGTGACCACGAGGGATGTGCTACGCAGCAAACTCGGCGAGTTACGTGATGTGACCGGAGTGAGCTATCAGACCATTGAAAATCGCTCGACAGAGGTCGGCGGATTTCTGAGCAGGGCGACGGCCCACGGAATGGTCAAAGGCACTGCCCGCCTCAGCCGCCGGAATGTGACCATCTTTGTTCGCGCCTGCGGCGTCGTCGACGGGACCGAGATCGAACGGTGGGCGCAGGCGTGGCTCCGGACGGCAATGCCGCAGCCTGAAGAAGAAATGCCGCAGCCTGAAGAAGAATCGTCTCCCGTCCCCGGGGCTCATTGGTGGTCGAGATCGCTCGTCGTCGCCGTGATGGTCGTGGCGGTGATCGTCGTCGTGGTGGTCGTTCCGGTCGCCTGGTCCGCATGGTCCTCGGACGCCTGCGCCGACGGGTTGGCCTGGCGTGGAGCGGAATGCGTCGGGGTGACCGACGGGACGCTCGACGGCCATGCCGAGATCTTCGGGCCCGAGCTGGAGCCGGTGATGCGGGCGATCGCGGCCGAGAACCGCCGGGTCATGGACGAGGGCGACAACTTTGTGACGGTGGCGTATCTGGGCCCGCTGGGAAAGGGGCCCTACAGCCTGCTCGACGGACGGGACGTCCACAAGCTCGAAGGCGCCTTCATCGGGCAGGTCACCGCGAACCGCGAGCAGCGCTCACCCCGGATTCGCATGGTCGTGGCGAACATGGGGAGCGACGAGAGCGCTTGGCGGTTCGCAGTCGATCAGCTGAAGGCCCGCCAGGCCCGGGAGCGGATCGTCGCGATCGCCGGGGTGGGGTTGAGCCAGCAGGAGAGCGTCGACGCCGCGCGGCGGCTGGCCGCCGAGCCGGCGATCCCGATCGTGGGCGACACCAACACCGCCGACGGGTTCGACGCCACCGGAGCGGTCGACGGCAAGGGCCGCATCCCAGGGCTGGTGCGGGTGAGCCTGAACGGCGGGGCGCAGATGGCCGCGGTCCGCAGGGAACTGGCCAAGCGGCCCGAACTCACCAGTGCCATGCTGGTCCAGGCCGAGAACACGCCCCAGGGAACACCCGACCTCTACACGGCGTCGTTGCGCGCTTCCTTTCGCGGACCCGACCTCAAGCCGTATCTCGACAAAACCGGATTCGAGTTCTTGTACGACCCGCGCGGCGGTCCAGGCGCGGCGGGCACCATCTCCGACCTGGTCTGTGCCAAGTCCACCGACATTCTTTTCTACGCGGGCCGTCAGGCGTTCCTGCCCGTCCTGCTGAAGAACCTGCGGCACAGGCCGTGCCACAGCGAGCCTCTCACCGTGGTCACCGGGTCCCAGGCCGACGGCCAGGATCGCGACGACCCCAACCTGCACGCCCCCGAAGCGCCCCTGGACATCCTGCACGTCCCGCTCGCCGACCCCGGCCGGCTCGATGACCAGGACAATCCCCACCGGGATCTGTTCGAGGACTTCATCGACAAATTCACCCGTCCCCACCACGGACAGCGGTTCCCCAGGGCTCACGTGTCGGGGTGGACGATCGTCGGCCACGACGCGATGGTGACCGCCACAACGGCGATCAACAAAGCCGGGGCCAGGACGGACTCCTCGCCCCGCCTGCCCACACCCGCCCAGGTCAGCAATCAGCTGTCGCTGTTCCAGGGGCCCAATGTCGTCCGCGGCGCCGGCGGCGTCTTCAACATCGACCCCACCACCGGCAACCGGATCAACAGCCGGCCGTCTCCCGAGGCCGTCTGGCTCGGCGGCCCTCGATAGCTCTCTCGGCGGGACGCGGCCGACCCCTTAATGTCGGAGGTCACGGACACGCCGTGCTGTGGCTCGGCGACAGGAAACGGAGCACTCTGCCATGACATCGCTGCCACCTAATCCGACACTGAAGCCGCTTGAACCGCTGATCGGAGAATGGACGGTCCGTGTTCCCGCGTTCGGGGAGGGGGAGGCCCCGGTGACGTTCGGCTGGCTTGAGGGCGGTGCCTTTCTGCGCATTCACTCGGTGCCGCCGACGCCTGTCCCGACCGCGACGCAACTCGTCAGCCGGGACGACTCGTCCGACACTTACACCGTCCTCTATTACGACTCGCGTGGCGTGTCCCGCGTCTACCTGATGACGTTCAGCGACGGTCTGTGGAAGATGTGGCGCGATGCGCCCGGCTTCGACCAGCGGTTCTCCGGGACGCTCAGTGACGACGGCCGCACCATCGAGGCCAGCTGGGAGAAGTCGCTCGACAACGCGACCTGGGAACACGACTTCGACCTCGTCTACACGAAGGGCGAGTGAACGGTCAGCCCTCCGCGCGCACCGAAAGGGCGTGGTGGAAGACGTTGCGCGGGTCGTACTTCGCCTTGATCTGCTGGAGCCGCGGATAGTTATCGCGGAAATACAGGGCGTGCCAGGGGGCGCCGCGGTTCCAGGCCGGGTCGGCGAGATCGGTGTCGGGGTAATTGATGAAAGCGCCGTCGCCGGGCGCGGGGACGCCGCCGGTGTCGGCGAACAAGTCGCGGTAGAGCTCCCGCATCCAGGTGATGTGCTTGGCGTCGTCCTTCGGGTCCTCCCAGCCGTTGACGAAGAACAGCTTCATGATCGTGTCCCGGTGCGGGGCGGCGGTCGCGTCCGCGGCGACCGTGTTGACCTGGCCGCCGAAGGTGTAGAGGCTCAGGCTGCCGCCCGGATGGTCGTAGTCGGACCTGGTCAGCTGGTGGTGCAGGACGTCGATCTGCCGGTCGGTAAGGCGGCGGCGCAAATATCCGGACTTCACCTTCAGCCGGTACAGAGGGCCGGGGTCGCCGGGCGAGCCCTCCAGCGCGGCGGCGAGCCAGGGCCGGTTCCTCACCTGGCGGGACGGCGTCGCCGGGACGCCCTCGTTGATCGCGGCCAGGTGCTCGTCCAGCAGCCGCTCGGCGTCGCCGGACGCGGCCGCCACCTGTCCGATCATGCCGAGCTGCCCGAGCGGGCGGCGGTTGAGCTGGAGCTCGCTGTACAGCTTCGTCGACGGGGACCCGGGGGAGCTGTTGCGCTCCACCCACGCGCCGTGGTTGCGGACGAGACGCGCGAACGCGTCCTGGGTGGGGAAGTCCCGCCAGTCCCACGTGATCGTGAAGCTCAGCACGGTTGGCGGTGGGGCGGGCAGGAGGCGGGACGGGTCGTCGCCGCGTGCGCCGGGCGTCCGGAACCAGTAGCGGGTGACGATGCCGAAGGTGCCTGAGCCGCCGCCGGTGTGCGCCCACCACAGGTCACGGTTCGGGTCGGACTGCTCCCTCGTGGCGATTACGCTGCGTGCTCGTCCGCGGTGATCCACGACGACGGCTTCGACGGCGTAGAGGTGGTCGACGGCCAGGCCCATCATCCGCGAGAGCGGCCCGAAACCGCCGCCCGGGACATGCCCTCCGGCGCCCACGTCCGGGCACCATCCCGCCGGGACCGTCACGCCCCACCCCAGGTAGAGCCTGCGGTACGCCTCCCCCAGCGACGACCCTGCCTCGACGGCGAAGGCGCGGCGGGAAGGGTCGTGGTAGACGGCGGTCATGGCGCTCATGTCGACGACGACCTGCACGGCGGGATCGCCGACGAAATCCTCGAATCCGTGGGCGCCGCTGCGGACCGTGACCCGCCTGCCGGTGTCGACCGCCTCCTGCACGGCGCGGACGACATGTTCGGTGGTCCCGGCGACCCACACATGCTCGGGCGTGCCGACGAACCGCCGGTTGTAGCCCCGGTAGGCCAGCGACGGGTAGCGCGGGTCGTCTCGTCCGACCTTGGCGGGCCCGGGAGGCGGCGGCCAGCCGGAAGGACGCGAACCCGCCCCGCCCGGGGCCGCCGAGGCCGGGTTCGCCCCGACCACGGGGACGGCAAGGCTCGCCGCCGTCACCGCCAGGCCGCCTCGCAGCACATTCCTTCTGGTCTTCTCCGCCATGCCCGCTCCTCAGTTCGGATGATCTTCAACCTAGGAGCGGCCACGGCGAAGGGCAGTAGGCCCAGCACCACCACCGCGGTAGGCCTACACCCTGAACCCCCGCAAGCGGCAACGGCGGTCGTCCGGGTTCAGGCGGCTTTGTGGACGGCCGGGCGCAGGTGGGCGTAGGCCCAGGCCGCGAGCGGGGTGGGAGTCGTGGTCACCAGGTCGCGCGGCTGCTCGGGGACCAGGTCGCGCGTCCCTGCGGACATGCCGACGACGCCCTCCACGGCGCCCGGACTCAGCCCGGCTGAGGTCAGCGCGGCCCGGACGTCGTCCTCGCCGACGACGTCCAGCCGGACCGGCCGGTCCAGCACCTCGGTGAGCAGGGCCGCGACCTGCTCGAAGGAGAGGTCCTCCGGCCCGTGGACGGCCTGTACCTCGTGGCCCTTCCAGCCGTCGTTGAGCAGCCGCGCGGCGACGACGTCGCCGATGTCGCGCGGATCGACCCACGGCATGGGCGCGTCCGGCCGGAACGGCGTGGTGAGGACGCCGCGGGCCAGGCCGTCCAGGTCCATCAGCAGGTTGGTGAAGAAGTAGGCGCAGCGCAGGTGGAGCGTGTCGGCGCCGGTGGCGTCGAGCCGCTCCTCGATCCGGGCCAGCGCGTCGATGTGACCGGCTCCGTGGCGCTTCTCTGCGCCGACGCTGCTCAGCAGGACGACGCGTGGGACGTCGCCTGCCTGGGCGGCTTCGACCAACGGGTCCGCCGTCCGGTCGGAGGTCTCGATCGGGTCGTCGGACGTGTGCGGAGTCGGATCGACCCAGAAGACCGCGCGCGCTCCGGACATCGCCTCGCGGACGAACGCGGCGTCCGTCATGTCGCCCTGCCGGACGTCGACGCGCTCACGGGTCGCCGCGTCCAGCCGCGCCGGATCGCGAACCAGCACCCGCGGACAAACACCGGCCTGCAACAGCAACCGGACCACGCGGGATCCGACCTGCCCGGTCGGTGTGGTGACGACGATCGTCATAGGTGCCCCCTTTGTGTTCGTTCTGCTTCCCAGAAGCTACGAACCAATGCGGACAGGACGTGACCGCGTTCGAGGCCATTGCCGAAACAATGCCGACCCGCGCAACTACCAAACCCCAAGCCCAGCCGAATAGCGCCCCGTCCGGTTTACTCGGTCGGGTGGGCGTCGAGCCAGGTCGTCGCTCTGCGGCGCGAGGCCTGGGACAGCCAGGCGTCCTGGACGATCTCCGTCAGCTCCCGCAGTGTCAGCTCACCGATCCGGCTCGCGCGCAGCAGCACCGACCGATGGCCGTCGAAATGCGGTGTCGTGAAGAACGGCGACGATCGATCCTGGACCAGCGCCTGCTTGTCGGACTCGGACGGCACCCATAACACGATCACGTCCGGGTAGCGCTCGCCGGTCTCGGGATCGACCGCGTCGGGACGCGGAGTGCGGAAGAACACGAACGACTTGCCGCCGACCTGGTAGACGGGGTTCTCGCCCTTCCCGTGCTCGACCGTCACATGAGGCATCCCCAGCGCCAGTTCGTGGACGTCCTCGACCCGGGCAGGGCGCTCCTCCGCAGACATGCCCGCAGCGTAACCGCCACACCACCGAGCCCACCAAACTCGCCGCCCGGCGGCGAGGCGACCAGACGGCCAGGCGGGCAGACGGCCAGGCGGGCAGACGGCCAGGCGGGCAGACGGCCAGGCGGGCAGGCGGACAGGCGACCAGGCGACTAGGCGGCCAGGCGACCAGGCGGGCAGGCGGGCAGGCGGGCAGGCGGAACGAAAACCCGCGCCCGCAAGGAAACCAAGTCCCTCCAGGCGTGAGCGAACCAGCCTGCTGCGACCGATCACGGACGGGCGGGCTCCGGGCCCGGCGCCGCCAGTTCCCAGTCGAGCTCCCACACGCGTACGGTTCCGTCCGAGCCCGCGGACAGGACGTGACGGGAATCGGGGGTCACGCACGCGGAGTGGACGCTACCGATGTGGCCGGCCAAGGTTCGCAGGCAGCGCCCCATGGACACCTCCCACAGCCGGACTTTGCTGTCGAAGGTCCCCGCGGCCGCCCCGGTCGCCCCGGTCGCCCCGGTCGCCCCGGTCGCCGTGAGCGTACGAGCTCCTGCGGATCGTTCCGGCAGGAGGGGCAGACGATGACGCCCTCACGGCCCCGGTCGGCACGTTCGACGTCGCGGCCGCAGTGGGTGCGGGCCTCCCGGTCAACGCTCACGGCGCCGCCTCCCCGGGAGAGGCGTACTCCTAGCCCCACTTCTAGGGAGAAAAAGCGGGGTCTTCTGCGGGCTACAGATTCCCCGCGTCACTGGGCCATGTCGACGAAACGGCTGTAGTGGCCCTGGAACGCGACGGTGACCGTCGCCGTGGGCCCGTTGCGGTGCTTGGCCACGATCAGGTCGGCCTCGCCCGCGCGCGGCGACTCCTTCTCGTAGGCGTCCTCCCGATGCAGCAAGATCACCATGTCCGCGTCCTGCTCAATGCTGTTATGAAGGGAGATTCCATTCGCCAAGAAATTGTGGAGGCCCAGCACAGTGGCATCGTAGACTTCCTGTTCTCCGATGCTCTCGACTCCGACGATCTCGTCCCAGAAAACGTCGTTGGTGCACAGCATCTCCAGTTCAACGCTGCCCAGTGCCGCCGCTACCCGACCAAGTCGCTCACGGCTGGGTGCGCGCTTCCAAAGAGCGCTGCCACAGAACTCGGTCCCAATCGCGACAGAGAATTCACGATGCGTCATTTGCCGCTCCGCGAGGATAGCTCGAACGTCATCCCACACTTCGCGAGGAACGGTGTCACGATTAGTGTTCGACTGGATGCCACGGAGGTTCTCAGCTGCGACCACCGCAGTGGTTCCGCGCGCCCCGTGCACACCGACCGATGCAAAGAATGCAAGCTGGTTCTCGGCACCGTAGAGATGGAGCTGATATCCAGGACGATAGGCCCCTTTCGTAACGGTCTTGACGCGCGAAAGGAGGCCGAACCGTAGAAGCAATTTGGAAATGTCGTCCACGAGCCGCCGACTGGTGGAGGCATAGTAGACATTGCACCGACCCCTAGTTGCATCCCAGTGCACGCAGCCATCTGTCGCCCAAATGTGCCTGAGAAAAAGCGCCACTTGCTCCTTGGGCAGGCTGAACACCGACGGCGGCACGAATTTTTCGTGCGAACGGAGCCCGAAGAGTCCGAGATCGTCAAGCCATTCGGCAACCGGGTTCCGGCGACCATGCGTGAGTCGATAAGGTGCCGGTAGTCGCAGAGTGGTGACGCGAGCGGCAGTGTGCTCATCCCGCACAGCGGTGACGCCGAAATGCTCAGCCGCTTCGGTGACGACCTGAAGGCACGCCTCGTCCACACTGGCATAACGGATCGGCTGGCGTTTGACGAAGGACCCGTCACCGATGAGGTGAGCCAGAAGGATCACGCGGGCCTCCGGCCACGGGCTGGGCTCCAGCGGTGGTGGCACATGCCTGGACGCGGCGACACGCGAGCCGGGAGGCAATTCGCCAAGCGGCTTCCAGCCCCCATAGGTGAGAAACGGATGATTGGCCGTCGCCTCGATCTCCCGGCCTGAGGCCAGCCTCACGCGGAAGACCTCCTTACGTCCACTGGAGAAGGCGTGCGTCATGGTTCGCGGCACATACTTCAAGCGCTCATCGAGGGCCCACACAGGAAGATCACGTACGCCACTCGCCACGAGCTCGCCTATCGTGACTTCCTCGTTGGTGTCCGCGCGCATGATCCGGGTAGCGGCCGTGACGCACCCCGATTCGCGTAGATCGGACACCATGGGCTTCTTGTCCGTTCGCTGCTCAGGACCTCGGTTGAGCTGCGACAACGCGATGACCGGGACGCCCAGCTCCTTGGCCAGCAGCTTCAGCGAACGGGAGAACTCCGAGACCTCTACCTGGCGGCTCTCGACGCGCTTCCCCGACGTCATCAGCTGCAGATAGTCGACGATCACCAGGCGGAGGTCGTGTTGCTGCTTGAGCCGACGGCATTTGGCGCGGATCTCCATCATCGACATGTTGGGCGAATCGTCGATGAAAAGCGGCGCCTCGGCGACCTCGCTCATCCGCCGCGCCAACCGCGTCCAGTCCTCGTCCTGCATGGTGCCAGACCGCATCGCGTGCAGCGCCACCCGCGCCTCCGCGGACAGCAGCCGCATCGTGATCTCGTTCCGCCCCATCTCCAGGCTGAAGAACGCCGCGGTCAAACCATGCTTGATTGCGGCAGCTCGGGCAAAATCGAGAGCAAGCGTACTTTTACCCATGGCAGGTCGGGCGGCGACCACGATCATCTGGCCGGGGTGGAGGCCGTTGGTGAGGGCGTCGAGGTCGGCGAAGCCGGTGGGGCAGCCGACCATCTGGCCGCCGCGGCTGCCGATCGCCTCGATCTCGTCCAGGGCGCCGGGCATGATCTCGCTGAGGGCGATGTAGTCCTCACCGGCGCGCTTCTCGGCGATGGCGAAGACCTCGGCCTGGGCGCGGTCGAGGACCTCGTCGGCGTCCGCGCCGTCGGCGGCGTAGCCCATCTGGACGATGCGGGTGCCCGTCTCGACCAGCCGCCGCAGGATCGCCCGCTCGTGGACGATCTTGGCGTAGTACCCGGCGTTGGCCGCCGTCGGCACCAGGGAGATCAGGGTGTGCAGGTAGGGGGCTCCGCCGATGCGGCCGATCTCGCCGTTCTTGGTGAGCTCGCCCGCGACGGTGACGGCGTCGGCGGGGTCGCCGCGGCCGTAGAGGTCAAGGATGGTGTCGTAGACGATCTGGTGCGCCGGACGGTAGAAGTCGGGCGTCCGCAGGAGCTCGACGACCTCGGCGATGGCGTCCTGGGAGAGCAGCATGCCGCCGAGGACGCCCTGCTCCGCGGAGATGTCATGCGGCGGGGTGCGCTCGAACTCGGGTTCTGGAGGTCCAATCTCGGCCACGCTCACCGTCGCACCCCCTTCATCTCGGTCGCCGGCGGCCCCGTCCGCCCCATGGCCGACCGTTCATCTCACGTCTACCTGAAGCGTCCGACATTCTCCCGAGCCCACGCGGGCGGGAGCAAAGCATCCTGTGGACGAGCCTGTGGACCACCTGTGCAGACACGCCGATTCCGTTGTGCACGACCTGTGGACAACTTTGTGGATTCACCGTGGACGACGCACACAACAGCCCGCTGAACTGCGAAAACATCATCCACCGGGTGTGCGGGAAAGAAAGTTCGCCCGGAAGTGAGATGTAAGGCGTGAAGTTTTTATGTGAGTTACATGCTGGTACCCTCGACGCGGTGTCCACTCCCCGGCGGCTCGCGACCGCGCACGACCGCGAGATCCTGCGCCTCGCCGTGCCTGCCTTCGGCGCGCTCGTCGCCGAACCCCTCTTCCTCCTGTCGGACTCGGCGATCGTCGGGCACCTCGGCACCGCGCCGCTCGGCGGCCTCGGAGTCGCAGGGCAGGCCCTGAACACGCTCGTCTACCTGTGCATCTTCCTCGCGTACGGGACGACGGCCGGGGTCGCGCGACAGGTCGGCGCCGGGAACCTGGGCGCCGCCGTCCGGCAGGGCATCGACGGCATGTGGCTCGCGCTCGCCATCGGGACCGCGCTGATCGTGGTCGGCTGGCCCCTCGTCCCCGGCGTCGTCGACGCGTTCGGCGCGTCCCCCGCCGTCGCCCCGTACGCCGAGACCTACCTGAAGGTCAGCCTCTTCGGGATCCCGGGGATGCTGCTTGTCCTCGCCGGGACCGGTGTGCTGCGCGGCCTCCAGGACACGCGCACACCGCTCCTCGTGTCGATCGGCGGGTTCTCGATGAACCTGCTGCTCAACGTGCTGTTCGTGATCGTCCTGGACGGGGGGATCGCCGGTTCGGCCTGGGGCACCGTGCTCGCCCAGACGGCCAGCGCCGCCGTCTACGTCGCCGTCGTGCTACGGGCGGCCCGCCGCCACGGGGCCCCGGTTCGTCCCGACCTGGACGGGTTGCGGACGTCCGCCACGGCGGGCCTCGGGCTCCTCGTCCGGACGGCGGCGCTGCGCGTCGTCCTGATCGCCGGAACGTCGATCGCGGCACGGATGGGCGACGAGGAGATCGCCGCCTACCAGGTCGGATTCCAGGTGTGGATGCTCCTCGTCTTCGCCCTCGACGCCATCGCGATCGCCGGGCAGGCGATCACCGGGCGCTACCTCGGCGCGTCCGACCTCGCGGGCACGCGTGCCGTCACGCGCCGGATGGTGTGGTGGGGCGTCGTCTGCGGCGTGGTCTTCGGCCTGGCGATCCTCGTCGTCAGGCCGTTGCTGCCCGGCCTGTTCACGTCGGACGACGGCGTCCGTGACCTGCTGCTCGCGTCGCTGCTCCTCATCGCGCTGATGCAGCCGGTCGCGGGCGTGGTGTTCGTCCTGGACGGAATCCTGATCGGCGCGGGCGACGGCACCTACCTCGCCGCGACGACCCTGATCGCCACCGCCGTCTTCCTGCCCGCCGCGATCGTCCTCTACCGGACGGACGCGGGACTGACCGGCCTCTGGGCGGCGATCGCCCTGTGGATGCTGACCCGGATGCTCACGCTGGGGCTCCGCGCCCGCGGCGACCGCTGGATGGTGACGGGCGCCGTCCGCTGACGACCTTCGCTCAATTCCGCGAACCGCACCCGCACCGGCCGCCACACTCGCTACTATTCGAACATGTGTTCCACGCACGGCGAGCGGATGGCCCGGCTGACGCAGGCGATCGACGACCTGGCGGCGGAGGGCCTGGCCGGTCTGCCCCCGGAAACCCTGGTGGAGCGGGTTGCGGGCATCTGGTCGCTCGTCGAGGGCATCGACCCCGAGATCGCCCGCCGCCGCACCCGCTACACCACCCCCGAAACCTGACCCCCCACAACCCAACAGCACCGTGCCCGAACGGCCCAACACCCCACCCCCACACCCCAGCGGCGCCGTACCCGGACGCCCCGACACCCGACCCCAACAACCCAGCGGCGCCGTGTCCAAGCGGCCTGACACCCCACCCCCAACCCGGCGGCGCCGTTTCCGGACGGCCCAACACTCCGCCCCCACACCCCAACGGCACCGTTTCCGGACGGCCTGACACCCATCCTCATGACAGGGCGGCGCCATGTCCGAGTGGCCTGGTGGGACACCGCTATGCGCAGGCCACGGTCGAGATCCGGGGTCGGGTCGTCGGGACGTCGGGTCAAGTCCGGCCGTCGGTCAGGTCAGGTCGTCGGGTCGGGTCAGGTCGTCGTCAGGTCGGGGCGTCGGGTCAGGTCAGGTCGTCCAGGGGCGGGAGGATGGGCAGGAGCCCGTCTCCGGTGGCGTTCTCGGGCGGGCCCGAACCCCCGTCGAGGCGTTCCGCCACGGCGCGGCGGAGGGCGGGCAGGCGGGCGTACAGGACGTCGCCGGGGCAGGCGGTCTTGTTGAAGTCGCGGTGCCCCACGATGGCCTTGGACGGCTCCAGGTCGTACGACTGGCAGAGCCAGACGCACACCTCCACCAGCGAATCCCACAGGCGGCGCGGGACAGCCTTCTTCGTGTACGTGCCCTCGTTCTCGATCCCGATGGTGTGCTCGTTGTGGTGCAGGACCTGGGCGCCGACGGCGAGGTCACCGGCCCGGATGGCGCTGAGGCTCCTGTTCCGTCCCTCCATCACGATGCCGCCGCGGCTGATGGTGAGCTGCTGGCCCGCGTCGTCCCAGCGGTTCTTGTTCATGTGGAAGTCCTGGATGAACCGGGACAGCGCGAAGGCGTGGGCGAGCGAACGGTCGGTGGCGTTCGCCGTGGCCGTGTGGTGCACGATGATGTGGTCGGGACGGCGGTCGAGCACCTTGGCTGGACGGCGCGGCGGGCGCGCGTTCCATTGCTCGCGGGTGTACACGCGTGGAGCGTCCGCCGTGAAGAGCACGCCCTCGCCGGCGCCCGGACGTTCACCCGGCCCGGCGGGAAGATCGTCCGCCATGGCCCCATTCTGGACGGGAGACGCCACGGACAGCATCTCCAGCAGACCGGCCCCCACCACGCCGCCGATGACCGACCGGCGCGTGACCGGTGAACCGTCGCGTTCCCGGGCGTCCGCGCCCTCCTCCGAATGCGCGTTCAACACCGTCCCCCTTCATCCCGCGATGTTCTAGTTACGGAACGTAGTTGGACCGTTGCACATCGGCCAAGCACAGGGCGGTTCACGGACGTTTCACATGAAACGCGGAAATAGCACGAACGGCCCCGCGCCCACCCAGGGTGGACGCGGGGCCGTTCTGCGGACGGTCTGTTCTGCGGACGGTCTGTCAGGCCTCGACGACGTTGACGTCGATCGTGGCGTTGACGTCGCTGTGCAGGCGAACGCTGACGCGGTGCGTGCCGACCGTCTTGATCGGGTTGCCGATCTCGATGCGGCGGCGGTCCAGGTCGGGGCCGTCGGCGGCGCGGACCGCCTCGGCGATGTCGGCGGCCGTCACGGCGCCGAACAGGCGGCCGCCGCTGCCGGTGCGGGTGCGCAGCGTCACCCGCAGCGCCTTGAGCTGGCCGGCGACCTCCCTGGCGTGCTCGACGGTCGCGATCTCGCGGGCCGACCGCGCCTTCTTGATCGACTCGATCTCCTTCTCGGCGCCCCGGGTCCACCTGATGGCGAACCCGCGGGGGACGAGGTAGTTGCGGCCGTAGCCGTCGCGGACCTCGATGACGTCACCGGGCTCGCCGAGCCCGGAGACCTGCTGGGTCAGGATGAGCTTCATGATCTTTCCCCCTGGCTCAGCGCGCCGTGCTGGTGTACGGCAGCAGCGCCATCTCGCGGGCGTTCTTGATCGCCGTGGCGACGTCCCGCTGGTGCTGGGTGCAGTTGCCGGTCACCCGCCGGGCACGGATCTTGCCGCGGTCGGAGATGAACTTCCGCAGCAGCCCGGTGTCCTTGTAGTCGACGTAGGAGATCTTCTCCTGGCAGAAAACGCAAACCTTCTTCTTCGGCTTGCGGGGAGGTGGCTTCGCCATCGTGGTGCTCCTTTGGGAGAGCCCCGCTCACGCGGGAATGGACGTTGTCATTGATCTTGCTGGTCGTGCATGGAGCGGTGAACCTGATCGTGCGTGGAGCGGTGAACGCTCCGAAGGCCCGGCCCGCCGGAACGACCGACCGGAACGACCGACCGAAGGGCCAACCGGAACCGGACGACCGAACCGGACGACCGGAACGGACGACCGGAACGGCTGGGCGGTTAGAAGGGCGGGTCGTCGGAGAATCCGCCGCCGCCTCCGCCGCCACCGCCGCCGGTGGCCCAGGGGTCGTCGGCCGGGGCGCCGCCCCCGCCCTGCTGGCCGCCGCCACCGCCACCGCCGAAGCCGCCGCTCGGTTGGCCGCCGCCACCGAAACCGCCGCCGCCACCCTGGCCGCCGCCACCGCCGCCACCGAAGTTGCCGCCGCCCTGCCGCTGGGTCTTGTTGACCTTGGCGGTGGCGTTGCGCAGCGACGGGCCGACCTCGTCGACCTCGATCTCGAAGACGGTGCGCTTCTCACCTTCGCGGGTCTCGTACGACCGCTGCTTGAGGCGGCCCTGCACGATCACCCGCATGCCGCGCTGCAGGGTCTCGGCCACGTTCTCAGCGGCCTGCCTCCAGACGTTGCAGGTCAGGAAGAGCGCCTCGCCGTCCTTCCAGTCGTTCGACTGGCGGTCGAAGAACCGCGGGGTCGAGGCGATGCGGAAGGACGCGACCGCCTGGCCGCTCGGGGTGAAACGGAGGTTCGGGTCCTCGACGAGGTTCCCGACGATGGTGATTACGGTGTCGCCTGCCATGGGGCTCGCTCCGGCTGCTGTGAGGGCCTGGGGCCTGACGCTGGGCGCCTGGCTCAGTGGACCTCGGGGCGGATGACCTTCGTGCGGAGGATCGACTCGCTCAGGTTGAGCTGCCGGTCGAGCTCCTTGACCGTGGCAGGCTCGGCCGACAGGTCGATCACCGCGTAGATGCCTTCGGACTTCTTCTGGATGTCGTACGCCAGGCGCCGGCGGCCCCAGACGTCGACCTTCTCCACGCTGCCGCCGCCATCTTTGACGACCTGCAGGAACGGGTCGAGCGCGGTGTTGGCGGTGCGCTCGTCGACGGCGGGGTCGAGAATGGCCATGAGTTCGTAACGACGCATGCTGTGTCCCTACCTCCTCTGGACTGATGCGGTCACGGTCTCTCCGTGACAGGAGGGCTGTTGCGTCCCTCGCGGCTGCGCCGGAACCCGGATCGCCGGGCGCGCCCGCCGCGAGACCGATACAGGCTACCAACAGTCGGGCAGCACAAGAGCCGGTTCCCCGTGCAGAACACCAGCCCAGCGAACACCTGCGCACCGCCCTCCCCGCGCTACCGCCCCTCCAGAACCGCAGGAGACACCCGCACCACCTCCATGCGGGCCCCGGAAACACACGGGGCGATGAGGCAGGGGAGCCGGGACGTCGCACTGGGCACGGGGCACTGGGCGCTGTGGGTGCGAACGGCTTGCGCTATGAGGGCGTGTGCTGGGGTCGGTTCAGCGTCTTGCTCTCGGGACCGTCCTGGCGCAGCGGCGCCGCTCCAGCTCCGCCATGATGTCGGCCATGCGGGCGCGCATGCGGGCGGTCTGGGTCGTCAGGAGCGACAGCTCCTCCACGAGCTCCGCCTCACCGACGAGCCCGAACTCCGATTTCGTCACGATGGTGCACCTCCTGCTCTCCCCCGCTTCCCTCGGGGGCCGAACCGAGCCGGTGTTCTCGAATCCATGTTCGACAGTACCGCCTTCGGCCGACATTTCCGCGCGCCTCCGCCGGTTGATCTTCGGCACCGCTGGGAACTTCTAAGGACGTGGTCCGTCCGGTCCCGCGCGCACCCTGAGCCCCGGCGCGGGAGACCTGACCTGGAGGAGGATCCCGATGCCCCAGGAGGCAGCAGGCACGAAGCGGCAGGCCGTCGCCGCACAGGCCGAATCGCACCGGCTCCAGGACGTTCTCGCCGTCGCCGCCGTCACGATCGGGCTCGCCGCCCTCGTCCTCGGCTGGATCCCGGCAACCCACTTCGCCGGCGCCGTCGCCGGAGTGATCGGCCTGCCCCTCGCGCTGTACTCCCAGCTGATCTCCGCGACGACGAACGAACGGTGGCTGAACGTCATCGGCATGGTGGCCTCGTTCATGGGCGCCGCCTTCGCCCTGAGCAACGGCGGCTTCTCGCTCTAACCCTCCGACCCTCTGACCCCTCGGCCCCCGCTGGGACGTGTTCCGGGACGCTCCCCAGGCTGTCGTAGGGCGGGGCTAGGCTCGGAGGCATGCGTATCGGAGCCCACGTCGACCAGACCAACCCGCTCGACAACGCCCGCGCGATCGGCGCCGACGTCGTCCAGTTCTTCCTGGGCGACCCGCAGGGGTGGAAGAAACCCGTCCTGCCTGAGGGCGTCGAGGCGCTGACGGGCTCCGGGGTGGACGTCTACGTGCACGCCCCGTACACGATCAATGTTGCGACGTCCAACAACAGGATCCGCATCCCCAGCCGTAAGAACCTCACGCAGCAGTTGGAGGCGGCGGCGTCGATCGGCGCCAAGGCGCTGATCGTCCACGGCGGGCATGTGCTGAGGGACGACGACCCCGAGCTGGGTTTCGAGAACTGGCGCAAGGTGTTCGAGAGGATCGAATGCCCGATCCCGGTCTACATCGAGAACACCGCCGGCGGCGGTAACGCCATGGCGCGCAAGTTCGACCGGATCGCCAGGCTGTGGGAGGTGCTGTCCGGGGTTCCCGGGCTGGAGTCCAAGCTCGGTTTCTGCCTGGACACCTGCCACGCGCATGCCGCGGGCGAGGAACTCGTGGACGCCGTCGACCGCATCAAGGCCATAACCGGCCGCATCGATCTGGTGCACTGCAACGACAGCCGCGACACGTTCGGTTCCGGCGCCGACCGGCACGCCAATCTCGGCAGCGGCACCATCGACACGGAGCTGATCCTGGCCGTGGTGAGGGCCGCGGACGCTCCGGTCGTGGTGGAGACACCCGCGGAGGGACACGCCGACGACATCTCCTGGCTGCGCTCCAAGGTCTGACGTCCGCACAAGAAGGCCGGCCGACCCGGCGATATCACGCCCGCACGCCGCGGTCGAGGGAGCCGAAAGCGCAGCCGGACGATGGGAAGGTCGAACGGCGAGATCGCCGCCGGACGACGGAGCACGAGCAGCTAGATCACGCTGGACAGCAGGAACCCCGAGCGGCGAGATCACCACTGGACATGGGAACCCGAGCGCCGAAATCGCGGCCAGGCAACGGGGAAGGGCGAGCGGCGAGATCGCGACCGGACGACGGAAAGGGCGAGCGCCGAGATCACGGCCGGACGACGGAGCGCGAGCGGCGAGATCGCGGCCGGATTGTGGGAACCCCGGAGCCGAGATCACGGTGGTCAACGGGAACCCGGGCGGCGAGATCGCGGTGGGACGGCGGGAACCCGAGCGGCGAGATCGACATCTAAAACGGCGTAGGACCAGCATGGCGACAAAATCCGAAGGTCGCGTCACACTGGCATAATCCGGAACCCCAGCCCTCAGCGCACGCGCGTTCTCTCCGGCGGCGGGCGCGCGAACCGATCGGGAAGCACATGGCACAGCCCCCTTACGATCCTTACGGCTACGGGTCCCAGGACCCTTACGCCCAGCAGTACTCCCAGCCCCCGTCCGTCCAGCACCACTACTACGGCGGCGGACCGCCGGTCGTACCGCGCAACAACGGCATGGCCGTGGCCTCGATGGTGCTGGGCATTATCGGTGTGGTGACCTGCGGCGCTGTGGTCTTCTCCATCGGCGGGATCATCTTCGGGCACGTCGCGCAGAGCCAGATCAAGCGGACCGGAGAGGGCGGCAGCGGCATGGCCGTCACCGGGCTGATCCTCGGGTACATCTTCGCCGTGATCGGGCTGCTCTACTGGATCGTCGTCGTGGGGATCTACGGGGCGGCGCTGTGGAGCCTCAACCAGGAACCGTCCACCTACTGATCCTTCACGCCGCCCCACCGGGGGCGGCCGCTCAGGCGAGGCGGGGGACGCCTGCCACTTCTACGCCCACGCTCGACATCAGCACGGTCATGGGGGTGGGGGTGTCCCGCCACGCTTTCACCGCGCTGGCGAACATGTCCAGGATGGCGCGGAACGACTGCTGGTCGGTGTCGGCCAGTTCGGCCCACGACTCGTACAGCACCAGATAGCCGTTCTTCGCGGGAGCCCACGAAAGGTCGGCCAGGGAGTCGCCTAGGGCGTCCCAGTCGGCGGCCGGTCCTTCGGGCAGATCGAAGACGCCGGCGCACAGCCGCAGGAACGAGGCGCTGTCGCGGGCGCGGCGGCCGTCGAGATGGAATCCACGCCAGCCGGCCTCCTCCGCACGTCCGGTCCAGCTCGTGTCGCCGACCGCGCTCGGCACCGGAGGCGTCCGCCATTGGTAGACGCCCGGCTTCAGGCGTCCGGCGAGCAGCTCTTGCAGTGCTTGGTTCGCGTCCACGTCATCTCCCAGCAGTTCCTGTGCCCCGTCCTACATCCAACCCGCATGCACCCGACCCGCATGCCCACCGCCCGCGCCCGGACGACCGACGAGCACCCCGCCCAGCCCCGTCCGTGCGGCTCGTCCGTGCGGCTCGTCCGTCCGGCTCGTCCGTCCGGCTCGTCCGTCCGGCTCGTCCGTCCGGCTCGTCCGTCCGGCTCGTCCGTCCGGCTCGTCCGTTCAGCTCGTCCGTTCAGCTCGTCCGTTCAGCTCGTCCGTTCAGCTCGTCCGTTCAGCTCGTCCGTTCAGCTCGTCCGTTCAGCTCGGTCCGTGCGGCCCGTCCGTGCGGCTCGGTCCGCTCCGGGCCGGTTCGTGCGGCCGGTCGGTCCGGGCCTGGGGTCCGGCGCCAGGCAGGGCAGGCCCGCTTGGGTCTGGCCCGCGTGCGCCTGGCTCCGCTTGAGCGGCCTGCGCATGCGGTCCACGCCGGTGTGGCCTGCGTGCTCGCCGCGGGTGCGGCGTGCGTGTGGGCCGTCACCGTGCGGCACGCTGCGCCTGGCCAGCTTGTATGCGGCCCGCGCGTGCGTGCTGCCCTTGCCCGTGCGGTCTGCGTGCTTGCCGTGCGCTGCGTGCGGTCCGTGTGCGTGCGGTCCGGGGCGTTCTGGTCCACCGGCACGATCGTCCCCGGCGCATCGCCCACAGAATCTCTCGATATGGGCAGATTCCGGCCATGCCGTCCCGGCGATCGGGTGGCGTGTGCGTCCGAGATCGTCGCACAGCGTCCGCGGCTGGACGCTTAGCGACGCGCTGACCTGCGTTGATCGAGGTGAGGCGGGCCCGGGCTTGACAGTCCGCACACCTGCGATCTAATCTCTCGATTTAGGAGATGCTCATAGAGAGAGCTACTCTTCGAGCGAGGCAGTTGCCCGATTCCGAGAGGAACACAGAGATGAACGCCACGCACACGCCCATCACCGCCGAGGCCGTCACCCGCGTCCAGGCCCACTACGAGAACGTCAAGAAGCTCGGCCACTGGACGTCCGACCGCCGCTTCGAGGTGCGCGCCCGCCGCGGGATGGCCGTCCTCGACCTGCGCTCCCCGCAGATCCCGGACGGTGACATCGACGTCGAGGTCGACCTCGACCACGCCATGGTCAAGCTGCTCGTCCCACAGGACGCCCACATCGACCACTGGGACCTGCGCTACACCGGCCGCGGCCGCGTCAAGGACTGGACGGGCGAGAACGGCGAAGGCCGCCGGATCCGCGTCACCGGCGAGATCCGGCACGGCGAGATCCGCGTCCACCGGGGCGGCGTCGCCACCCTTTCCGCGATGTTCTCCCGCGAGTTCGTCCAGGACGTGCGCCGCGCCCGCCGCGAAGGCACCGAACCCACGGTCGCCGACCCCGCCCGCAGTTCCTGACACGCCCTTCTGAAATGGTGCACGACCCCGGCGGTCGTGCACCATTTCTGGACGTCAGGCCGCCATTCGCAGCGTCCCGCCAGCCTGCGCCACGCGTCCGCCCGGACTCACGCCCCGCCTGCGTCCAGGCCCCGCCTGCGTCCACCCGCGTTCACGCCTGTCTCCGTCCACCCACGTTCACGCCCGATCTCCGTCCACTCGCGTCCATGCCTCGCGTGCGTCCACTCGCGTTCGCGCCCCGTCTCCGTCCACCCCCGCTCACGGCCCGTCTCCGTCCACCCCCGCTCACGCCCCGTCTGCGTTCGCCCGCGTTCGCGCGCCGTCTGCGTTCGCGCGCGTTTGTGTCTCGCGTGCGTTTGCTCGCGTTCGCGCCTTGCTTGCGTTTACTCGCGTGTATTTCTTGCTTGCGTCCGGTCGCGTTCGCGAATGTTTGCGAGTCGGTCGGGGGTGAGGAGGGTGCTCAGGAGGGTGAGGGCCTCGTCGCGGACGGTCGGCAGGTCGTTCTCGATGCCGTGGAGGATGTCGGTCGCCGGGTCGGCGAGTTCCCAGAAGCGCAGCTTGCCCTCCAGGCGCGCGTCGAGCGGACGGCCCCGGTGCTCCTGAAGCCGTTCGATGAACGGACGGTTCGTCTCGGGCCAGAGGAAGCACAGGTCGTAGTCGGGATCGCCGATCTGCGCGTCGCCGAAGTCGATCAGGCCCGTGATGCGCGTTCCGGTGATCAGGAGATGGTCCAGGCTGATGTCGGCGTGGATCAGAGAGGGACGGCCGTCGAAGTTCCCGTCGTCGGCGAGGTAGCGCTCGTAGGCGGCGATCAGGAGCCGCGCCTGGTCCGGTGGCAGCAGCGGGGCGACCTCGGCGCGGACGAGCTGAAGGTCCTCGGTGAAGTCGGCGCGCGGATCCACCTCGGGGACGCCGAGCTCGCGTGCACGTTTCACGGGAAACGAATGGATCGCCTCGATCAGGTCCGCGATCTGGCGGACGGGCTCCGGCTCGTCCAGAAGGCCGCGCGCATGCCAGTCGTCCTCGGACAGCGACTCCCCGGGCACGATGGGATAGCAGCAGAACTCCCCCGGTCCGAGCGGGGTCGGGGCGGTGAACGCGAACCGGGGGATCGGGACGTCGAGCAGCCCGGCGAGTTCGGGCAGCAGCCGGGCCTCGCACGCGATGCCGTCCGCGCCGTCCTCGCCGCGCGGGAAGCGGAGCACGTAGGCCTGCCGGTCCGCCTCAAGGAGCAGCGCCACGCTCTCGAACCCGGCGCCGAGCGGACGCAGCGGGCACGGCGCGAGGTCGGGCCGGACGCCCGCGATGGCCGCGCGCACCTTCGGCTCCCACCCGTCCGGCAGGACGACGTTTCTGGTCATCTAGGCACTCCCGTCAACGATTCATGATGGAACCCGGTTGAGTCTCTAGTCACTGGAGCCTTCATGGTGGACGGCATGGACGGCGACACCCTGTACACGATCGGGGAACTGGCGCGGCGTACCGGCCTCCCGGTGCGGACGATCCGGTTCTACTCCGACGAGGGCGTGGTGCCGCCGTCCGGCCGTACCGCGGCCGGCTACCGGCTGTACGACACGGCGGCCGCCGCGCGCCTCGACCTGGTGCGGACGCTGCGCGACCTCGGCATCGACCTCGGGACGGTCCGGCGGCTGCTGGACCACGAGATCGGCGTCGGCGACGTCGCGACAGCGCACGCGGGGGCGCTGGACGTGCAGATCCGGACGCTGCGGCTGCGCCGGGCCGTGCTGCGGGCGGTCGCGAAACGCGGATCCAGTCCAGAGGAGATCGAACTCATGCACAAGCTCGCCCGGTTGTCCGACGAGGAACGGCGGCGCATCATCACCGATTTCATCGACGAGTCGTTCGCCGGGCTCGACCTGAACCCCGACTTCGCGGCGAAGATGCGGTCCGCGCTGCCGGAACTGCCCGACGACCCCGAACCCGAGCAGGTGGACGCGTGGGTGGAGCTCGCCGAGCTGGTCGGCGATCCCGGCTTCCGCGCGGCGGTGCGGCGGATGGCCGAGGCGCAGGCGGCCGACATCTCGGGAGGCTCCTACCCGGACGACCCGGTCCGCCTCGCCGAACTGACGCGGGAGAAGGTCGACCAGGCCATCGCGGACGGCGTCGCACCGGATACGGACGCGGCCCGTCCCATCGTGGACGACCTGGCGGGCGCCTACGCGGACGCGTCCCAGACCACCGACGGCGCCGAGTTCAGGCGCGACCTGCTGGCGCGCATGGAGACCGGCACCGACCGCCGCGCGGAACGGTACTGGCAGTTGCTCGCCATCATCAACGGCTGGCCCGTCCCGCCGACGCTGACGCCGCTGTTCGAGTGGTTCATCGAAGCACTACGCGCCAGCAAAACCACCGGCACCAGCGAAACCAACGGCGCCCACAACGCAAACGGCACGAACGAAGCCAACGGCACGAGCTAGGACAACGGCGCCCACGACGCAAACGGCACGGGGCAAACTCAGCGGCACGAACGAAACCAACGGTGTCGACGACGGCAGCGGCACGAGCGAACCCAACGGCACGAGCGAACCCAACGGCACGGACGGAGCCAGCGGGGTCGGCGACGGCGGCGGAACCGACGGCGCGAGGGGCGGGGGCGCGGGCGCGTGGCCTGGGGGCGTCGTCGTTTGGTGCTAGGACGGTACTGGGACGCTGGTGTGGCGGGCGCCGCGCCAGCGTCTCAGCGAGATCAGGTCGTCCGCGCCGTCGAGGACGCCGCCGGCGGGGTCGTCCGCGCCGTCCGCCCGCACGAGGTCGCCGGACGGACGCAGCACGTCCAGCACCACCATGGCCGCCAGCGCCAGGACGGTCACGAACCGCGCGAGCAACGCCAGTTGGTAGACGTCCTGGCTGATGCCGCCCTCGGGTGCGTCCAGGCTGAGCACCGCCGACACCGTGTCCGAGAGGTCCGCGCCCGGGGTCTGCGCGGACACCGACAGCAGGAACCACCAGATGCCGAAGAAGTAGACGATCTCGCCCGCCTGCCAGACCACGAACGCGGGGAGCTTCGGACGCGCCAGCACGGCGAGCGGCAGCAGCCATAGCACGTACTGCGGCGACCAGACCTTGTTCGGCAGCATGAACGCGACCAGCACGAGGAACATCAGCTGCGGCAGGCGCGGACGGCGCGGCGCCGTGAACGCGAGCACCGCGATGCCGGCGGCGAGGACGAGGAATGTCCCCGTGCCGAGGAGGTTGAGCGTGCCCGTCTCGGACGTGGCCTTCTCCAGCCCGTGGTCCCGCAGGTAGAAGAAGATGGAGCCCCAGTCGACGCCGCGTTCCTGGCTGAAGGTGTAGAACTCCTTCCAGCCGTCCCACGCGAAGATCATCACGGGCAAGTTGACCAGCAGCCACGCGCCCGCGGTCCCGGCGAGCATCCGTCCGAGGGCGCGCCATTGGCCTGCGCGCACGCACAGCAGGACCAGCGGGCCGATGAGGAGCAGCGGGTAGAACTTCGCCGCGATCGCGAGGCCGAGCAGCGCGCCCGCGAGGGTCGGGCGGCGCGCGGACCACGCGGCGAGGGCCAGCGCGGACAGCGCCACGGCCAGCAGGTCCCAGTTGATGTACGCGGTGAGCAGCAGGGCCGGGGACAGTGCCACCATCAGGCCGGTCCGCAGCGTACGCCGTCCGGCCACGTACGCGGTGGCGAGGACGGCGACGACCGCCAGTGCGGCGAGGAGCAGGACGGTGACGTTGTAGAACGCCATTCCGCGTTCGTCCACGCCGAACGGCTTCACCAGCCACGCGACGAGCTGCATGAAGCCGCCGCTCAGCACCGGGTACTCGACGTAGTGGATGTCGGAGCCGGTGAACGAGTCGAAGTACGGGACCTTGCCGTCGTTCAACCCGCGCACGTAGTAGAGCGGATAGATGTCGGTGTAGCAGGCGTTCGTCGTCGTCTTGATGAAGTCGAAATTCGACGACGCGCACGGCCGTTTCTGCGCCCAGCCCAGGACGCACGCCAGGGCCGTGAGACCCGTCAGGACGGGGGCCAGCCGCGCCAGCCGGCCGGGGTCGTCCACCTCGTCGTTATCGCTTCCGGCGGCGGGCATCCCAAGCCTTTCAGAAGACGACGCCATGGACAGCAAGACTATTGGTCATCAAGCCCACCCCGCGCCCGCGAACGGCAGCGGGTCGTCGGCAGCGGAACAGCCCGCAACCGCCAGCAGGGTGTCGGCAGCGGCACGACCTGCAAGCGCCAGCAGGGTGTCAGGAAGGAACAGCCCGCACCCGCCGCGCAGTGTCGAAAGCGGAGCAACCCGCAGCCGCCCGGAGGGTGTCAGAAGCGGAACGGCCCGCAACCGCCCAGCGGGGGTCGAAAGCGGAACAGCCCGCAACCGCCCAGCGGGGGTTAGGAGTGGGACGGCTCGCAACCGCCCAGCGGGGTGTCAGGAGTGGAACGGGCAGTGGTCGTGGGTGTTGGAGCGTGGAACGGCCCGGAGCTGTTGGGGCTCCGGGCCGTTTCAAAGGTCGCCTGACCGAGGTTGTGACCCGGGCAGGCCTGTGCCGCTAGGGGTTGCCGTTCGGGTCGCCGCCCGGTTCTTCCCGCCTGCAGGCGGGATGGTTCTGGTTCTCGGGCTTCTCGCACCACCAGGTCTTGTCGCCCTCGGGTGGGAGGTTCGGGTTGCAGCCGAGTGGCAGGCCGTACTCGTTGCAGGGCTGGCCCTGTCCCGGCGACGGCGTCGGGGACGACGGGCCGGGGGACGGCGACTGGCAGCCCGGCGTCGGGCGGCCCGGCTCGCAGGTCGGGCGCTCCGACGGGGACGGCGTCGCCGACGTGCTCGGCGCCGGCTTCGGCTTCGCCCACGGGGCGATCTTGCCGCCGTTGACGGGCGGGGCGAACTGCGCGATCTCCTTGCCGTCCAGCGCCTTCGTCATGAAGCGCTTGAACAGGTCGGCGGGGACGGTACCACCGTAGACCTGGCTGTAGTTGCCGACGCCGACCAGCGACTGGCGGATGCCCTTCTTGTCCTGTCGCCACATCGCCACCGACGTCGCGAGCTGCGGGGTGAACCCGACGAACCAAGCTGACTTGTTCTCGTCCGTCGTACCGGTCTTGCCGGCCACCGGCCGGACGCCGAGGCTCGCGCGCTTACCGGTACCGGACGTGACGACCGCCCGCATCGCCGACGTGGCGTCCCTCGCGACGCCCTCCGTGAACGCCTGCGTGGGCTTCTGCCAGGGCAGCTTCTCCAGGACGTCGCCGCGCGAGTTCGTGACCGGGTTGCCCCGCTGGTCGGTGATCTTGGCGATGACGTGCGCCTGGCGGTGCTTGCCCTCGGCGGCGAACGTCGAGTACACCGACGCCATCGTGACGGGGCTCGTGTCGATGACGCCGAGCGGCAGCGACGTGTAGGTCGGGTTGAGGTTGTCGGTCTTCTCCGGGATGCCCATCTTCTTGGCCATGTCGATGACGTTGCTCAGCTGGACCTTCTGCCCGAGCTCGACATACGACGTGTTGATGGACATCGCCGTCATCTGCTTGAGGTTGTAGACCCCGTTCTCCGACTTGCTGTCGTTGGTGAACGTCGCGCCGTTGATGGTCCGCTTGTAGCTGCCGTCCATCGTCGTCTGCAGGCTGACGCCCTGGTCGAGCGCGGTGGCCAGCACGATCGGCTTGAACGACGAACCCGGCTGCACCAGGCCCTGGAAGGAGTTGTCGAACTGCTGCTTGCGGTAGTCGGGACCGCCGTAGGCGGCGACCACCCCGCCCGTCTTCGGGTCGACGGTGGCGAGCCCGAACTTGATCTCCGAGCCGAGCCCGTTCTCCTGCTTGATCTGCTTGACGGCCTTGTTGGTGTAGTCCTGCAGCTGCTTGTCGAACGTCGTCGTGATCTTCAGGCCCTTGGAGTAGATCGACTCGTCGATGCCGAGCTGCTCCAGCTCGTTCATCACGCGGTCCTGCAGGTAGCCGGTGTTCTCGTCGTCCGGGACGTCGCTCCAGTTCTTCTGCGTCTGCGGGAACTTCGCCGCGGCGCGCTTGCCGGAGTCGAGCCAGCCCTGCTCGACCATCCCGTCGAGGACGTAGCCCCAGCGTTGGATCAGCGCCTGCTTGGCCGGGTTGGACGCCGGGCCGTAGGTGGCGAAGTACCCCGGACGCTGGATCAGCGCCGCCAGCATCGCCGCCTCCGACTCGCTGATCTCGGTGACCGGCTTGTGGAAGTAGGCGCGGGACGCCGCCTGGATGCCGTACGAACGGCGCCCGAACGGGACCGTGTTGAGGTACAGCTCGAGGATCTTCTCCTTCTTCATCTCCTTGCCCAGCCGGACGGAGATGAGGATCTCCTTGAGCTTGCGGCTGACCGTCCGGTCCCGGCTGAGGGTGGCGTAGTAGTTCCGGGCCATCTGCTGGGTGATCGTGGAGGCGCCCGCGACGTCCCCGCCCGTCATGGCGCGGAAGAACGCGCCCGCGATGCCGGTCGGCGAGATGCCGGGCTCGGTCCAGAACCCGCGGTCCTCGGCGGCGAGCACTGCGTTCTGCACGTGCTTGGGGACGTCCTTCAGCGGGATGTCCTCGCGGTGGGTGCCGAGCCGGGCGAGGGGCGACCCGTCCGAGAACGTGATCAGCGACTCCTGGCGGAGCGCGTCCTGCTGCTTCTCGGTCGGGATCGGGGTGTTGGCGTACGCGACGATGACGAGCGTCGCCATCCCGAGGATCAGCACGCTGATGACGGCGACGACGACCTTCCAGGACGGGACGTACCGCCGCCAGCCGGTCTTCTCCGGGTCGTCGTCCGACCGTTTGCCGCGTCCGCTCCAGAATCCGTCGCGCCTGCCGCGGGAACCTTCGCGCCTGCCGCGGGATGTGTCGTCCCTGCCCCAGAAGCCTTCGTCCCCGCCGTCATCGCCGCCGGAGCCGCCGCGCCTGCCGAACCCGCCGAAGCCGCCGCCGCCGGAGCCTCGTCCGCCGCCGCCGCGTCCACCGGGACCGCCTGGACCTCCCGGACCGCCGGGCACTCCGGCGCCGCCCGGGGCTCCGCCCCGGCTCGGCCGGCCTCCCGGTCCCGAACGCATCGCGGACGGTGCGCCACGGCGCCGACCGCCGCCGCCTCCGCCGCCGCCGATTCTCGCGGGGCCGCCGCCCCGTCCGCCCGACCTGCCGCCGCCGCCTGGGCGCGGGGTCCGGCCGGGCGTGCCGGACGGTCCGCCGCGCGGCGCACCGGCGGACGCGCCCGAACCACCGGAGCGGGGGGTTCCCCTCCGGTCAGGGCCATCTCCGAATTCCGGTCCGTATGGGCTTCGGTTACTCACGCGACCTCATCAACTGGGGTACGGCTGTGCGTCGTCAGAGAGTACTGCGCCCCCGTAGGCGCGGGGGCCCAGGCGGCAAGGCCCGTCTGGCCCCGGGCGCTTGGACGCGCTCGGTCACGCCCGCTGGCGTGCGGCGACTCCGGAACATGCTTCATGTCACACCACCGCCTCCACCGGACGGTTCGGACGGGACGCCCCCCGGGTTCATTCCGGCGGCCTCGTCACGGGGAACAGCGGCGCGACGCTCGCCGTGCTGGGCTCGTTCAGGCCGCCGCCGTCGCCGCCCCTCCGCAGCCGGCAGGCGGGGTGGCCCTGGTGCAGGTTGCACCACCACCGCGGCGGCGGGTCGCTCGGCGGCTTGTTCGGGTTGCAGTTGGGCTCCGGGAACGGCGACTGGCACGGCTGGTTGTTGCCCCCGCCGGGGCCTCCGCCGCCGTCGCCGTCGTCCTGGCAGCGCGGGTCGTACTCGCCGAGCGGGCCGTCGCACCACGGCGGCCTGTCGTCCTTCTTCTTCTCCGGCGGCTTCGCCCATTTCTGGACGATCCCGCCCCACGCCGGCGGCGGGAACTGCCTGGCCTCCACGCCGCGCAACGCGTCCGACATGTAGGACCGCCAGATGCGCGCCGGGATCGTGCCGCCCTCCACCTCGCCGATCCCCGGCAGGATCACCGACTTCTTCTTACCGTTCGGCCCCACCGAGTCGTTGTAGAGCGTCACCGCGGTGGACACCTGCGGCACGTACCCGATGAACCACGACGAGACGTTCCGGTCGGTAGTCCCGGTCTTGCCGGCCGCCTGGCGGCCGTCGGGCAGCCGCGCGGCCGTCGCCGTACCGCCGTTGATGACCTGCTGCATCGCGTACGTGGCGTCCGCGGCGACCTTCGAGGTGAAGACGCGGCGCTTCTCGTACTTCGGCCGCAGCCGCAGCGTCTTGTTGTCCGTCTGCTTGACCTGGCGGATCACGTGCGGCTGGTGGTACACGCCGCCGTTGGCGAACACCGCGTACCCGGCCGCTTGCTCGATCGGACGGATGTTGTTGACGCCCAGCGCCAGGTTCAGGCAGCACTTGTGCGGCTTCAGCAGGTCGCCGGCGATCCCGGCGTCCGTCTCCGTCTTGATCACTTCTTCGATGCCGACCTTGCCCATCAGCTGGAGGAACGCGGTGTTGACCGACTCCTCCGTCGCCGTGATGAGGTTGACCGCCGGAGCCACGTTGTGTGAGTTCGGGACCTTCACCCCGCTCGGGTCGCCGACCGGCACGACCTCGCCCTCCGGGTTGATCGGGATCTTCGACCGGCCCTCCACCATGCTCTTCAGGCTGTAGTTCTGCTTCAGCGCCGTCGCCAGCACGTACGGCTTCATCGCCGACCCCGCCTGCGCCGACCCCTGCCACACGTTGTTGAACGCCTGGTCCAGATAGTCGGGGCCGCCGTAGAACGAGACGACCTCGCCGTTCGCCGTGTTCACCGACACCAGCCCGACGCGGATCTTCTTCTTCGCCAGCTTCTTCGGGTTCACCTGCGGGACCGTCTGCTCCGCCGCCCGCTTGGCCATCGCCATCCGCTTGCGGTCGAACGTCGTGTAGACGCGCAGGCCCTTGGTCGTCAGCTCCTTGTCGTCGATCCCGAGGCGGCGCAGCTCCTCCTTGGCGCGCATCAGCATGTAGCCGCGCTGGCCGCCGTACAGCTGGTTGCCCTTGCCCGCCTCATTGATCTTTGGCAGGCGCTGCTTGTACTTGTCGGCGTCGGCCTGGCTGAGCTTGCCCATCTTGACCAGGCCGTCGAGCGTGTACTGATACCGCCCGGTCACCCACGTCTGGTTGCCCTTCTCGCCCGGGTCGCGGTTCGGGTTCTGGATGATGCCGCCGAGGAACGCCGCCTGGTCGGGCTTGAGCTTCCACACGTCCGTCCCGAAGTACTCGCGGGACGCCGCCTGCATGCCGTACGTGTCGCGGCCCATGTAGATGGTGTTCAGGTACAGCTTGAGGATCTCGTCCTTGGTGTGCTTGTCCTCCAGCTTCAGCGAGATGAACAGCTCCTTGAACTTCCGGTTCATCGTCCGGTTGTTCGGGTCGGAGTAGTAGTTCTTCGCCAGCTGCTGCGTGATCGTGGACCCGCCGCCCGATCCGCCGGTCAGGTTCTTCCACACCGCCCGCGTCGTGCCCTTGACCGAGAACCCTGGGTCGGTGCGGAAGCTGCGGTTCTCCGCCGCGAGGACCGCGTCCTGGACGATCGGCGGCACCTTGTTCAGCTCGACGCTCTGCCGCTTCTTGCCGATCCGTCCGATCTCGGCGCCGTCGGTGTAGTAGAAGATCGACGCCTGGTCCTCGACGCCGGCCACCGTGGGCTCCTCGGGCGTCGGCGTGTTCGTGTACGCGACCCAGATCAGCGTGATGAACGCGGCGAACCCGAGCCCGCAGACACCGGCCACGACCTTCCAGGACGGGATGTACTTGCGCCATCCCGTTCCCCGGGACCGCAGGTGATCGACAAAGCTCGTCTTGGTCGGCCCCGGCCGTCCAGGCCCACCGGGTCCACCGGGCCCGCCCGGTCCACCCGGTCCACCCGGTCCACCTGGACCTCCTGGGCCGCCGGGCCGTCCGGGGCCGCCCGGGCCGCCGGGGCTGCCCGACCGGTGCGCCGCGCGCGTGCCTCCGCCGCGGAACTTCCCGGCGACCTTCGACCCGAGGTCCTGTCCGAGCTTTCCGAGTCCGTTGAGCTTCTCCTTGACGCCGTTGCCCGCGGCCGTCCCGAACCCGGCCATACCGGCGGCACCCGCGGCGCCACCGGCCATCCCCGGACCACCGGGTGCACCGGCGGCATGCCTCCCCGTCCGAGCTCCCGGCCCAGGCGGACGTCCCATCCCGGACGCGCCCGGCGCCCCAGGCGCATTCGGCGTCCGAGGCCCACCCGGCCCCATCGGCACATTCGGCCCGCCGGGACCGCTCATCCCCGGACCACCCGGACCACGCCCTCCAGCCGAAGCACCACCCATAGGAGACCCGACCGGCCCACCGGGCCCACCGGGCCCACCGAAGCCGCCGGGCATATTCGGCCCTCCGGACACGGCACCGCCACCCGGCGTCCCCGCACCACCGACCCTGCCGCCCGGCATCCCCGGCCCGTTCAACGACCCGTGACCGCCAGCACCCCCAACTCCACCCGGCCCACCGGACATCCCAGAACCACCCGGCACCCCAGACACACCAGAACCACCCGGCGTGCTGGTCGAACCAGAGCCGCCCGGCACCCCGGACATGCCCGAACCGCTCGGCGTTCCGGGCAGACCAGGGCCGCTCGGCGTCCCGGACGGACCAGAGCCGCTTGGCGTCCCGGACGGACCAGAGGCGCTCGGCGTTCCGGATGGACCGGGACCGCTCTGCCATCCGGATCCGCCGGGGTTGCTTCGCGTGCCTGCGTCGCCGAAGGACCCAAGTCCTTCGGGCGCGGTCGCCCCTCCCGGATCACTCGGCGCGCCCGGTGCGCTCGGGGGCGGGGACGTCCAAGAGCCGCCCACCGCGCTGCCACCCTCGGGGAGCGTCGCTCCACCGGGTGACTCACCCCGCCCGAAGTCGCTCGACGAGTTGGAACCGGCCGACGCGCCGCCGCCTCCGCTCAGCGCGCCCGGTCCACCCAGCCCTTCGGACCCGGCGGACGCTCCCAATCCAGGGAATCCCGCCCCGCCCGACGAGCCGAAGTCACCGGACGGGCTCGATCCGCCCGACGGCGCAGCGCCTCCAATGAGCGGGTCCGGCCGTTCGGGTCCGGCGGACGCCTCCAAGCCGGGGAAGCCCGGCACGCCGGAGCCGCCCGGCCCAGTCGGCGCGCTCGGTCCTCCAGGCCCGGCGGACGGCCCCAGGCCGGGGAAGCCCGGCTCGTTCAGAGCGGAGGCGCCCGGGGAGCTCGGCTCCGGCGGCAGGCCCATGCCTCCCGGCGTGCTGGGCCCGGCGGACGCGGCGCTTCCGCTGAGCGTGCCCGGCTCGTTGGACATGCCGTGGCCGGGCGGTGCGCCGGGGTCGGACGGACCGGACGATGTGGGGGCGGCGCCCGGAAGCGAGTGGCCGCCCATGAAGCTCGGGACGTGGTCCTGCGGCCCGGCCGGTGTCCCCGGCTCGCCTGGCGCGGCTGACTCGGGGTGGGCACCCGGCTGCCCGGGGTCGCCGGAGTCGCCGGGACGGGGGTTCTGCTGCCCGCCCGGCCTCTGCGACCCGGGTTCCGGTCGGGGCTGGCTTGGATTACTCACGCGACCTCATCAACAGGGGACAACGGTTGTTGCCGAGGGCCGGGGTCACCCACCGGCTTAGAGCGGCTGTGCGCCGTCCGAAGCGTACTGTGCAGGCTGCTGAGCGGGGGGAGCGTGTGTACGGCGAATGGGCGTCCTGGCTGGTCAACGCCCCGGCCGGACGCTGCGGCCGGTGGATCCTCCTTGTTCGTCTACCGCTCGGGGCTGTGCTCCCCATGACCGAGTACGTACGACATCGCCAGGTGGTTCCATGCGCAACTTTGACACACTTCCACCACATACACCCTGAATTCGCCGTATTTGCGATCCATCTCGGCGAGTTCGGCGGTGGCCTTCACGCGTCCCGCGTAGCGTCCCAGTTCGTCGCCGTACACGTACGTGACATGCGTGAGCAGGTCGAACTCGCAGACGGGGCACGACCGGCCGGCGGGCTCGCCGTGGTGCTTGGCGGCGCGCAGCAGGTAGGGATGGGCATCGCAGACGTCTTCCCTGGTCAGCGCCCCAGATCTCAGCTCGGAGAGGGCCGCGCGCTTCGCCAGGCCGTAGTCGACGACGAGCCTCGGCCTCATGATCGGTTCCGGCGCCGCATACGGGAAGCGTAGGTCCAGCCGGGCCGGTGGGGCAGGGCCCGACTTGCCAGGACGGCCCGCGCTACGTATCGTGGCGATGTATCGAGTCGATACATTAGCTCGATACATCGGATCGAGACATCCGGCTCTGCGGAGGTGGGACGATGGCGGCCAGGAAGGGCGCGGGCGTGCTGGAGCTCGCCGTGCTCGGTCTGCTGCACGAGTCCCCGATGCACGGGTACGAGCTGCGCAAGCGGCTCAACACCCTGCTGGGCATGTTCCGCGCCTTCTCGTACGGATCCCTCTACCCGTGCCTCAAGCAGCTGCTCGCGAGCGGGCTGATCATCGAGGACCGGCCGGAGGAGCCGAACACGGCGCTGGCGCTGCAGAGCCGCCGGTCGAAGATCGTCTACAAGCTCACCGCGGACGGAAAGGAGCGCCTGCAGGAGCTCCTGACCGAGGCCGGTCCGGCGTCGTGGGAGGACGAGGGGTTCGGCGTGCACTTCGCCTTCTTCTCGCACACCCGCGCCGACGTCCGGCTGCGGATCCTCGAAGGCCGGCGCAGCCGGCTGGAGGAGCGCCTCGAGAGCGTCCGGGCCGCCCTGGCGCGGACTCGCGAGCGGGTCGACTCCTACACCCTGGAGCTGCAGAACCACGGGCTGGAGTCCGTCGAACGCGAGGTCAGGTGGCTCAACGAGCTGATCGGACGTGAACGGGCCGAGCAGGAACAGCAAGCCAGAGAGTACGAAAACCGACAGGACAAGCCTCGGGACAAGGGCCGCTGACGGCGACCCACCTGGGACGGGTGAATCCCACCTCAGGTCCCCCGCGCGGAGACGGCGTTCGCCGTCCCGGCGGGCGAGGATCTCAACCGCAAGAGAGAAGGAGCAACCGGATGGGTTCGGTGCGCGTAGCCATCGTGGGTGTGGGCAACTGCGCCTCTTCGCTCGTCCAGGGTGTCGAGTTCTACAAGGACGCGACCCCCGATAAGCGAGTCCCTGGCCTGATGCACGTGCAGTTCGGCGACTACCACGTGGGCGACGTCGAGTTCGTCGCGGCGTTCGACGTGGACGCCAAGAAGGTCGGGATGGACCTGTCCGAGGCCATCCACGCCAGCGAGAACAACACGATCAAGTTCGCCGACGTCCCGCCGACCGGCGTGACCGTCCAGCGCGGCCCCACCTTCGACGGCCTCGGCGAGTACTACCTGAACCTGGTCGAGGAGTCGGACGCCGAGCCGGTCGACGTCGTCCAGGCGCTGAAGGACGCCAAGGTCGACGTGCTGGTTTCGTACCTGCCGGTGGGCTCGGAGGACGCCGACCGCTTCTACGCCCAGTGCGCGATCGACGCGAAGGTCGCGTTCGTGAACGCCCTGCCGGTGTTCATCGCCAGCGACCCCGAATGGGCCCAGAAGTTCACCGACGCCGGCGTCCCGATCGTGGGCGACGACATCAAGTCGCAGGTCGGCGCGACCATCACGCACCGCGTGATGGCCCGGCTGTTCGAGGACCGCGGAGTCGAGCTGCTGCGCACGTACCAGCTCAACTTCGGCGGCAACATGGACTTCATGAACATGCTGGAGCGCAAGCGGCTCCAGTCGAAGAAGATCTCCAAGACGCAGTCGGTGACGTCGCAGATCCCGCACGAGATGGCGAAGGCGGACGTGCACATCGGTCCGTCCGACCACGTGCCGTGGCTGGACGACCGCAAGTGGGCGTACGTCCGGCTGGAGGGCAAGTCGTTCGGCGACACGCCCCTCAACCTGGAGTACAAGCTGGAGGTCTGGGACTCGCCGAACTCCGCCGGCGTGATCATCGACGCGGTGCGCGCCGCGAAGATCGCCAAGGACCGGGGCATCGGCGGGCCGATCCTGTCGGCGTCGTCCTACTTCATGAAGTCGCCGCCCGAGCAGTACAACGACGACCAGGCGCACGACGCCGTGGAGCAGTTCATCCGCGGCGAACTCGACCGCTGACGCCCGGCCGCGACGCCCGGCCACCGCACCCGCGGTCGGCGGGCGGCGCCCGCGGTCGAGGACGGCGGCATCCGCCGTTGAGGACGGCCGCCGGCACTCCGAGGTCGAGGACGGCTCCGGCGAAGGTCTGGGGTTCGTCTCCGCACGATGAGGCGGCCCAGGGTCTCGCCACACAGTTCAAAAGGACGCCCTGGCAGTGGACATCCACTGTCAGGGCGTCCTTACATCCGTAGAGCTTCTCTAGAGAAAACGGTGATGTACCGGCTCTTTGTCACGCTCTGGCCCTACTGTGACACCGCCGGTGACTGCGCGCCAGGTTCCGAGTCTTGAGGTGAGAACGCGATGGCACGCGAGATGTTCAAGGTGACAGTGGGGCTGACGGGGCTCGTGCTCGGGCTGACCGGATGCGCGGGAGGAGGTGACGACGCGTCCGCGGCGGGACGGCCCCGCGACGGCGGCACGCTGCGGGTCGTCGGCTCGTCCGACGTCGAGCACCTCGACCCCGCGTCCGTCGCGAGCGTGGGCGCGTACGGGCTCGCCCGCACGTTCGCGCGGACGCTCTTCGGGACGCGGGCGTCCAACGACTTCCGGGAGACGATCGACGTGCGGCCCGACGTGGCCGCCCGCGTCCCGACCCGGGAGAACGGCGACGTCAGCAAGGACCACCGCACCTACACCGTGCGCCTGCGGACGGACGTCCGGTGGAACACGAAGCCGCCGCGGCCGGTGACGGCGCACGACTTCGTCCGCGGCTTCGAGCGGCTCTGCAACCCGGCGTCCCCGTCCGGCGGCAAGGGCTACTTCACGTCCACGCTCAAGGGCATGGACGCGTTCTGCCGCGGCTTCGGCGCCGTCGACGCCCAGGACGCCGGGGCGATCGCCGCCTACCAGCGCGATCACGAGATCGCGGGGGTCCGCGCGAAGGACGACGCGACGCTCGTGTTCGAGTTAGAGCGGCCCGCCAGCGACTTCCTCAACCTCCTCGCGCTGCCGTACACGGCCGCGGCGCCGCAGGAGTACGACCGGTACGTCCCGGACGGACCGGAGTTCCGCCAGCACACCATCTCGGACGGCCCGTACCAGATCACCGAATACCGGCCGGGCACGTCCTACGTTCTCACCCACAATCCGGCGTGGCGGCCGGGCAGCGATCCGCTCCGCGAACGGCATGTGGAGAAGATCCGGATCACGCTCGGGCAGGACTCGCCGGAGGCCGTCCAGCAGCAGATCGAACAGGGCGTCGCCGACCTCGCGTGGGACCAGCCCGTCCCGACGTCCGCGCTGCCGCGGCTCCGTGACGACTCCCGCTTCGCGATCATGGAAACGCCGAGCAACAGCCCCTACCTGGTGTTCAACACGCGCAGCCCCAGCAACGGCGGCGCACTCGGCAAGCGGGAGGTCAGGCAGGCGCTGGAGTACGCCGTCGACCGCAGCGCCCTCATCAAGATCGTCGGTGGCCCGGCGGTGGCGAAGGCCCTGCACACGGTGATCCCGCCGGGCAACTCCGGATACGCGCCCGCCGACCACTACCCCACGCCGAACGATTCCGGCGACCCCGGCAAATGCCGCGCCCTCCTCGCCCGGACGGGCCACTCCGCCCTCACGCTGAGATTCCCGTACCGCACAAACAGCGTGCACAAGCTGATCGCCCAGTCCGTCGCGGAGAACCTCGACGCCTGCGGCGTGAAGACCGAGCTCGCCGCCGACTCCGGCGGCTCCTTCTACGCCGGCACGATCGCCACCCCCGCGAAGGCCGCCGCGGGCGAATGGGACATCGCCGCCCCCGGCTGGACGCCCGACTGGTACGGCAACAACGGCCGCTCGATCATCCAGCCGCTGTTCGACGGGCGCGCCTACGGGCAGAACTCCACCAACTACGGCGGCTACGACAACCCGCAAGTCAACGCCCTCATCGACGCCGCGCTCACGGCGTCCGACCCGGCCCGCGCCGCGACCTGCTGGCGGCAGGCCGACGAGAAGATCATGGCGGACGCCGCGATCGTCCCACTGCTCAACCGCTCCCAGACGATCTTCCGCTCGTCCCGCGTCCACGGCACCCGCTTCCTCCCCACCACGGCCGCCTACGACTACACCCGCCTCTGGCTGACCTAACCCACCACCCCACGCCCTGACCCACCCACGCAGGCCAAACACCCCGACCCGAAACGCTGACCTCGCCACACCGACCCAGCCACGCAGGCCGACGCGCTGACCCGACGCGCTGACCCGACGCGCTGACCCGACGCGCTGAGCAGCCACCCTGAGTTCGCCACGCTGGCTGACACGCTGAGCCAGCCACCCTGAGCTCACCACGCTGGCTGACACGCTGAGCCAGCCACGCTGGGCTGGGTGCGCTGAGCTGGCCACGCTGGGCTGGTGCGCTGAGCTGGCCACGCCGACCGAACGTCTAACCTGATCGGGTGAGGGCTGCCGAGCTGCCGGGGATTCTGCGGGGACGTGATTTCCGGCGTCTCTATGCCACGCGGCTGGCCTCGCAGCTGACCGACGGCGTCTTCCAGGTCGCCCTCGCGGGATACGTCTTCTTCTCGCCCGAGCGGCAGACGACCGCGGCCAAAGCGGCGGCGGCGTTCGCGGTGACGCTGCTGCCGTATTCGGCACTCGGGCCGTTCGCGGGCGTGTTCATCGACCGGTGGCGGCGGCGACAGATCCTGGTGTGGACGCCGATCCTTCGCGCCGTGCTGGTCCTGGTCGTGGCGGGCCTCGTCGCGGCCGGAGTGGACGGTCCGGGCTTCTTCATCGGCGTGCTCACCGTCCTCGGCGTGAACCGGTTCTTCCTCGCGGCGCTGTCGGCGGCGCTCCCGCACGTAGTGCGGCGCGACCACCTGGTGACGGCGAACGCGTTCTCGGTCACGTCCGGGACGATCATCGCGTTCATCGGCGGCGGCGCCGGCTACCTCCTCCGGCGCGTCTTCGGCTCCGGGAACTACGGGACGGGACTGATCCTCGTGGCGGCGGCCGGGATGTTCCTCGCCGCCGGGGTGATCGCGACGACGCTGCCGAAAAGACTGCTGGGGCCGCACCCGGCCGAGGACGCCGTTTCCGGCGGCGAGGCCGCCGTCACCGTGGCCGTCCGTCCGGACGCGCCGCGGGTCCGGGAGGCGCTCGGCACCGTGATCGACGGCCTCGTGGACGGGACCAGGCACATCGCACGCCGACCGCAGGCGGCGCTGGCGCTCGGCGCGATCTCCTTCCACCGGTTCCTGTACGGCATCGTCCTGATCATGACGCTGCTGCTGTGCCGGAACCATTTCGCCGACGACCCCGACACCGGCCTCCGAACCTTCGCGATCATGCTCGGGGTCTCCGGCGCCGGCTACTTCACCGCCGCGCTGATCACCCCGCCGGTGGTGCGGCGGATCAGCAAGCAGGCATGGGTGGCGTGGCTGCTCGGCGCCGCCGCGCTGAGCCTGCTCGCGCTCGGGATGCCGTTCGCCGAACGTTCCTGGGCGGCGGGCTCGTTCGTACTCGGCGTCGTGTCGCAGGGCGTGAAACTGTGCGTCGACACGACCCTGCAGGAAACGATCGAGGACGCCTACCGGGGACGGGTGTTCGCCGTCTACGACATGCTGTTCAACGCCATGTTCGCCGCCGCGGCGGCCGCCGCGGCGACCTGGCTCCCCTCGGACGGACGCGCCGGACTCACCCTCCTCGCCGTCATCGCCGCCTACGCCGCCGGCGCCGTCGCCTACCGCACGGCCGCCGCCCGCCGCCCCGCCCACGCCCTCCGCTAGCACCCACGAATCGTTTTGTCAGAGGCGCATGCTGTAGTCGTCTCATGACCCACCGTCACAAATCAGCGTCACAACCCCAGCCATCACCAAGAACGGCACCCCAACCACCTCGCCCACCACCACGAGAGAGCCACCGCCGACGGGCAAGCCGCCACCAGACGCGAGACCACACACAAGCCACCACCAGCCGCAAGGCCACATGCAGACCGCCGCCTGACGCGCGGCCACGCGCGGGCCGCCGCGAGAGGCGTGGTCACTCCCCAGACCGCGGCCACTGCCCGGATGGGACCGCAGGCGGGTGGAGGTGGGCAGGGTGTAGCCAGGCCACGCGCGAGCCGCCCGCTAGACGCGAGACCACGGGCGGGCCGCCGCGAGAGGCGTGGTCACTCCCCAGACCGCGGCCACTGCCCGAATGGGACCGCGGGCGGGGTGGAGGTGAGCGGGGTGTAGCCAAGCCATGGGCGAGCCGCCAACAGACGCGCGGTCACGCGCGAGCCGCCGCCAGACGCCAGGCCACGCGCGAGCCGCCCACTAGACGCGAGGCCGCAGGCGGCCGCCAGACGCCAGGCCATGCGTGAGCCGCCCGCTTGACGCGAGGCCACGGGCGGCCGCTAGACACGAGGTCAGGCGCGGGTCGTCGCTTGACGCGAGGCCGCAGGTGGGGCGTCGCTAGAGGCGCGGCCACTCCCGAGAGCGGGGCCACTGCCCGGGTGGGGCCGGGGGCGGGCGGGATGCGTCCGGTCACGTCATTGGTGGAGGTGGCTGGGCGTGGGGTGGGGCACCTAGAGGGAGTCGGCGACGGCGTTGAGCGCGTCGGCGATGTGGTGGACCTCGTCGTCCGTGCAGACATACGGCGGCATCGTGTAGATCAGCTTGCCGAACGGGCGGAGCCAGACTCCGTGCGCCATGGCGATCTCCTGGACGGACGGGACGTCCACCGGCTCGCGCGCCTCCACCACCCCGATCGCGCCGAGGACGCGGACGTCCGCCACGCCCTTGAGCTCGGCCGCGCCGCGCAGTTCACTGGTCAGGATCGCCTCGATGGCGTCGACCTCGTCCCGCCAGTCGCGCGACAGCAGCAGGTCGATGGACGCGGACGCGACGGCCGCGGCCAGCGGGTTGGCCATGTACGTCGGCCCGTGCATGAGGACGCCCGCCTCCCCCGACGTGATCCCGTGCGCGACGCGATCGGTGCAGAGGGTGGCGGCCATGGTCAGGTATCCGCCGGTCAGCGCCTTGCCGAGGCACATGATGTCGGGGACGACCTCGGCGTGGTCGCAGCCCCACAGCTCACCGGTCCGGCCGAACCCGGTGGCGATCTCGTCCAGGACCAGGAGGAGCCCGTGCTCGTCGGCGATGGCGCGGAGCGCGTCCAGATACTCGGGCGCGTAGAACCGCATGCCGCCCGCGCCCTGCACGACCGGCTCCACGATGATCCCGGCGAGCTCGTCCACGTGCTCGGCGGCCAGGCGCGACAGGCCGTCCAGGTACTCGGCGTCGGGTTCGGCGGAATACCCGAGCGGCGGCGGCGGCGCGAACACGTGCCGCGCGAGGACGTCGCTGAACAGGTGATGCATGCCGTTCACCGGGTCGCAGACCGCCATGTCGCCGAACGTGTCGCCGTGGTACCCGCCGCGGACCGTCAGCAGCCTCCGCCGCTCGGGCCGCCCCTGCGACCGCCAGTACTGCAACGCCATCTTGATCGCGACCTCGACCGCGACGGACCCGGAATCGGCGAAGAACACCTTCGTCAGCGGCTCCGGCGTGATCTCGACGAGCCGCTCCGCGAGCCGGACGGCCGGCGGATGGGTGAGCCCGCCGAACATGACGTGCGCCATCTTGCCGAGCTGCCCGGTCACGGCCGCGTTCAGCCTCGGGTGGTTGTAGCCGTGGATGGCCGCCCACCACGACGACATCCCGTCGATCAGCTCGGTGCCGTCCGCGAGGGTCAGCCGCACACCGTCCGCCGAGACCACCGGCTGGACGGGCGCGGACGAGGGCATCGGCGCGTACGGATGCCAGACGTGCTCACGGTCGAACTCCAGCATCCGCTCGGTCTCCCGCGGACTCATCCGCCCAAGTTGCAACGAGACCATCACCCCCGCCCCCCACCCTCAGACCCCGTCCCCTCGACTCCCATGCCCTCAGACCCCACCCCTTCGGCCCCTGCATCAGATGCCGCGCTCCCAGATGCGACGCCCTCCGATGCGCCCCCCTCGGACGCATTGTCCTCAGGGGCCGCGCCTTCAGGTGCCGCGCCCTCACGGGCCGCACCCTCACCGACCTCGTGCCCGGACGCCTCAGACTTCGGCGGCTCGTCCTTGCGCGTCACACCGCCGGACACCGCGCCCTCGGACGCATCGCCCTCACGGGCCGCACCCTCACCGACCTCGTGCCCGGGCGTCTCGGGCTTCGGCGGCTCGTCCTTGCGCGCGGCACCGCCGGACACCTCGCCCTTGGACGCATCGCCCTCACGGGCCTTGTGCCTGGGGGTCTCAGGCTTCGGCGGCTTGGCTTTGTGGGCGGCGCGCCTGGAGACCTCGTCCTTGGGCACTGTGCTCTTTGGCGGCTCGTCGGTGGGGAGGAGGCCCTCGGTGGTGGCCCAGTGGCGGAGTTCGGCGGCGGCCGCGTCCTTGCCGATCATGCCGCGGTCGAGGCGGACGTCGAGGAGGAAGCGGTACGCCCTGCCGACGAGCGGGCCGGGGGTGATGCCGAGGATGTCCTGGATCTCGTTGCCGTCCAGCTCCGGGCGGATCGCGGCCAGTTCCTCCTCCTGCGCGAGCCGCTCGATCCGGAGTTCGAGGTCGTCGTAGGTGCGGCGGAGCCGGTCGGCCTTGCGCTTGTTGCGGGTCGTGCAGTCGGCGCGGGTCAGCTTGTGCAGGCGGCTGAGCAGCGGCCCGGCGTCGCGGACGTACCGGCGGACGGCCGAGTCGGTCCACTCGCCGGTGCCGTAGCCGTGGAACCGCAGGTGCAGCTCGACCAGCCGCGACACGTCCGCGATGACGTCCTTGGAGTACCGCAGCGCGGTCAGCCGCTTGCGGGTCATCTTCGCGCCGACGACCTCGTGGTGGTGGAAGGAGACCCGTCCGCCCGGCTCGAAGCGGCGCGTGCGCGGCTTGCCGATGTCGTGGAGGAGGGCGGCGAGGCGCAGGACGAGGTCGGGCCCCTCCTTCTCCTGAGCGATGGCCTGCTCCAGGACGATCAGCGAGTGCTCGTAGACGTCCTTGTGCCGGTGGTGCTCGTCGATCTCCAGGCGCAGCTTCGGCAGCTCGGGCAGGACGTGCGCGGCGAGGCCGGTGTCGACGAGCAGCGCGAGGCCCTGCCGCGGGTACCGGCCGCAGATCAGCTTGGACAGCTCGTCCCTGACCCGCTCGGCGGAGACGATCTCGATGCGTCCCGCCATGTCCGTCATGGCCTGGACGACGTCCGGCGCGACCGTGAAGCCGAGCTGCGAGGCGAACCGGGCGGCGCGCATCATCCGCAGCGGGTCGTCGCTGAAGGAGTCCTCGGGGCGGCCGGGGGTCCGCAGGATCTTGTTCCGCAGGTCGACGAGGCCGCCGAACGGGTCGACGAACTCGTGCCCGGGCAGCCGCGCCGCCATCGCGTTGACTGCGAAGTCGCGGCGGCGCAGGTCCTCGACGAGGGACGTCCCGTACGACACGTCCGGCTTGCGCGACTTCGGGTCGTAGGACTCGCTGCGGTACGTCGTGATCTCCAGCTCGACGCCGTCCTTGCGGAGCCCGACCGTGCCGAACTCGATGCCGATCGTCCAGTGCGCGTCGGCCCAGCCGCGGATGATCTCCAGGGTGCGCTCGGGCGGCGCGTCGGTGGTGAGGTCGACGTCCTTGGTCGGACGGCGCAGCAGCGCGTCCCGGACGGGGCCGCCGACCAGCGCCAGCTCGTGCCCGGCCGCCGCGAACAGGGCGCCGAGGTCGTCGGCGACGGGCGCGATGCGGCGCAGCAGCTCGGCGATCGCGGTGCGCCGCGATGCCTCGGGGGTCACGTTCTGGTTGGGCACGGCCATCGAGCGTATTTCCTTGGTAGACGGGCTGACAAAGGACTTTCTGCCGATCGGCGGGGGGCCGCAAGGAGTCCTTGCGGACCGAAGCAGGACGGGACCCTTCACATGCGGCGATCCCCGAGTTACGTTCTGGGCACCCCGATGACGCCAGCGCGACCGCCGGTGAGCCTCCCGCACGACAACGGTAGCGGGATCGCCAAGGGCCACGGTCCGCCGCACCTGCGGCAGAGGCGCATGTGGAGGGTTTGCGCGATGCACGCGCAGGGTTAAACCGGACGTCTCGGGTATGTGGGGATATTCCCCGCAGAGTGCGAAGCACGGGGACAGGGACACAGGAAACCAGTTCCGGGGTGAGCGGGGCGAGAACCCCGCGGGATGGAGCCGATCATGAAGGACGCTCTCACCATCCACCGCGCGCTGCTCGAACGCGAGGCCGTGCACGAGATCGTGCGGCTGCCCGTCGCGCTGGCCCACGCCGACGAACTCCCCAAGGCGCTCGGCCTGCCCGCGGACCGCTGCCTGGTGACCTGCGTCTACTCCTGCAACTACAACGACAGCAACAGCGACGGCTACGACTACGACTACGGCAGTAGCGGCTTTCCGGGGCGGCAGTTCCTGACCGGAGTGATCGTCCCGGCGGGCGAGCGGCCGCCCCTGGACGCGGTACGGCGCGCCGTCGGCGCCGAGACCGTCCGTCCGGCCCACGCCGATGTCGTCAACGCCGTCACCGAGTACGCGGCGGGCCTCGTCTGCCCGCTCCTCCTGCCGGACGACATGCCGCTCCTCATCGACCGCCGCATCATCGACCGGCCCGTCGTGGACGGTCTTCCCACAGACAGCCTCCCCGCCGATGGCCTCCCCACTGACGACGTCCCTGCCGACGATGTCGTCTACACGGCGACCGGCGAGGCGTCGACGGCGCTCGGCATCAGAGGACGCACTCTGTACGCCCTGTGCCACGCGCAACCGGCCGACCTCTTCCGCGCCCCGTCCGCTGCCGCCCGTCCCGCCAAGCAAGGACCCCGCCACCCAGTCGCCTGACCCCGACCGGCAGGTGGGGGTTTCGCGGCTTGTGGGGGCACTGGGGACGGTGGTGTCGCGGCGGCGGCAGACCGCGGACGGACGGCGGCCGAATCCGCGCCAGACCTGGACGGGACGGTCTGATGGGACCGTCCGGCGGACTACCATCGGGGCCGTGGTGCGGGAAATCGACGCCCGCCGTCCCGAGGCGGCCGGTTCCGTGGTCGACAGCACGGCTCCGGGCGGCTCCTGGTCGGACACGGCGTGAGGACGGTCAAGCGCGCGGTCGCGCTGGCCGCCCTGCTGCCCTGCATCGCGATGGCGGCCCCCGCCACCCTGGCGTCCCCCGCCACGGCGGCGGCGCGGAAGGCCCCCGAGGCCGCGGCGCTGGCGCGGCAGCGCGCCCCGGTGGGGCTCGCGCTCACCAAGGTCGACCCGAAACCCGTCCGCGAGAACTCCCGGATCGAGATCTCCGGCCTCGCCAAGAACCGCACGGACGACCAGCTCGCCGGGCTCACCATGCGGCTGCGGTACAGCGCCCAGCCCGTCCTCAGCCGCAGTCAGCTGGACCAGTACTCGGCCGGCCAGCCGAGCCTGCTGCCCAACATCGCGCCGCAGCAGCTGCCGCTCACCGGCGTGGCCACCCCCGGCAAGACGCAGGGCTGGACGTTCAAGACCACCACCAAGGCGCTGCAACTGCGCCCCCCTGGCGGCACGCCCGGCGTGTACCCGGTGGGCGTCGAGGTGCTGAACTCCGCGCAGCAGGTGGTCGGCGGGCTGATGACGTTCCTGACGTTCATGCCGAAGCAGCGGCAGTTCAATCCGGTGGAGGTCAGCTGGGTCTGGCCGCTGATCGACCGGATGCACCGCACCAACGACCAGACCTTCTTCGACGACCAGCTCACGACGGAGATGTCGCGGAGCGGACGCCTCGGCAAGCTCGTCAACGCCGCCGCCGGGAGCGACACGCCGGTCACCTGGGCGATGGATCCGGCGCTGCTGGACGACGTCCAGCAGATGGCGTCCGGCGACTACACGGTGAAGCCGTTCGGCGGGAAACGCACCGAGAAGGAGAAGAGCGCGGTCGCGGCGTCCTGGCTGGCGGCGCTGAAGAACGCCGCGAAGAGCGACCCGTACTTCACCGTCCCGTACGGCGACCCCGACGTCGTCGCGCTCGTCCGCCACAAGACGCCGCGCGACATCGGTGTCGCCCTCGACGAGCGGAACACCGGTGTCGCGACGAAGGTCCTCGGACGTCCGGCGGACGCGCATGTCGCCTGGCCGCCGTACGGCGTCGCGGGTCCCGGCACGCTCGGGCAGCTCGCCAAGCACTCTCTGAAGGACGGCGGGACGTTCCTGATGAGCAGCTCGCAGTTCCAGGCCCCGCCGCCCGGGACGCCGCCGAACGCCACCACGACACTCCAGACGAACGCGGGTAGGAAAAACGCCGTCCTGTACGACGACAAGCTGAGCCAGATCGTCAGCAAGGGCACGGCGTCCACCGCGGGGGCGGCGCTGGCCGAACAGCGCTTCCTCGCCGAGACGGCGATGATCGCGGCGGAGACGCCGAACCTGAAGCGCACCGTCGTCGTCGCGCCCGACCGGCACTGGAACCCGGCGCCCGGCTTCGCCGAGAAGCTGCTGAGCTACACCAAGAACGCGCCCTGGCTGCGGGAGACGCCGCTGGCCAAGGCCGAGTCCGCGGCGCCGCAGGGCAGGGTCTTCAACGGCTACAACGACGACTACGAGGCGTTCGAGCTCAGCGACGCGCACCTCACGCAGACGCGCGAGATCGCCCGGCAGGCCGCGACCTTCCAGGCGATCATGACGGGCGAGATCAAGATCTCCTACGAGCGCGCGCTCCTGCGCCTGCAGTCGGTCGCCTGGCGGACGATGCCCGGCCGCGCCAAGGCGGCGCGCAGAGAGCTCGCGCGAGAGCTCGGCGACGACATGGACCGCGTCCGCATCGTCACCACCAAGAACAAACGGGTGCTGATGGGCGGCAGCTCGGGCAAGCTGCCGGTGCTCGTCGAGAACACGCTGAGCGACCAGTCCGTGCGGGTCCGCCTCGTCGCGGTCCCGACGTCGGAGAGCCGCTCGAAACTGCGGCTCGGGGCGCTCGACCCCGACGAGGCCGTGATCAACCTGAGGCCCGGGGAACGGGCCCAGCGGTGGATTCCGGCGAAGGCGGCCGGGAACGGCAACTTCCATGTGCGCCTTGAGCTGATGATCCCGGAGTCGGGCGGCCGGACGTTCGGAAGCGGCGAGACCATCACCGTTCGCACCACCGGGTACGGGCGGCTCGCCCTGGTCATCACCGGCGGCGGACTTGCCGTACTCTTCGTGGGCGTCGGAGTGCGGGCCATCAGAGCAAGGCGCCGCCGGAATTCGGAGGCAGGCGGTGACGGGTCGACCGAGATGGGACCGGCGGGGACGGCGGAACAAGGGAACGGGTACGCCGGCCCCGGGCTCCCAGGCCCCGGCCCCAGGTTCCCAGACTCCGGGTTCCCAGGCCCCGGCTCCGGATTCTCAGGACCCGCGTCCGGGACCTCAGCCTCCGGCCCCGGGTCCCCAGGGCCCGCCCCCGGGTACTCGTCCGGGTTCGCAGAGCCCGCCTCCGGGTTCGCAGAGCCCGGGCTACCCAACGGCGGGTCCGCAGCAGCGCCAGGACCGGGCCTACCCGGCGCAGAACCGTCCTCAGGACCAGGGCACTCCCCAAGCACCGGGCTACCCGGCGCAGGGCAGCCCCCAGGGTCAGGGGTATCCGACCCCCGGCACTCCTCAACAGCAACGGGGCACCCCCATGAGGCCGGGGGACCCACGGCAACAGGGCCGCTACCCGTCACAGGGCAGCCCCCAGGGATATCCGGCACGGGGCAACAGCCCTCCGGCGCCGGGCTACCCTCAGGGCCGGAGCCCCTCCCAGGGGCAGGGCCCACCGCCACCTCAGAACCCACCACCTCAAGCCCGCCCACACCAGAGCCCGCCGCCCCAGGGCCCGCCACACCAAGGCCCTCCACACCAGAGCCCGCCGCGCCCGGGCTATCCGGGACGGGGACAGCAGAGCCCGCAGACACCGCGGAACCCGGCGGGATATCCAGGCCGGCCGCCAACGGGCCAGCCTCCGACGGCACGGCCTCCGACGGCGGGAACAGCCGGAACGGCGGGGGCGGCGGCGGGAAACATGCCGCCGGGCGCCGCGAACCTCCCGGCCGAGACGGCGATTGACCTTCCCGTCCCCGGCGGCCGCGTAGGCGCCGGCGAGACGATCGTGGACGCCGTCCCCGGCAGCGCAGGCACCCCAGGCACAGGCGACGCGAACGCAGGCGACGCGAACGCGGGCGGGAAGGGCGCGTCCGGCGGCATCCTGCGCTCCGGCGCGATCATGGCCGTGGGGACGCTCGCGTCCCGCGTCACCGGGTTCCTGCGCACCGCGGTCATCGTCGCCGCGCTCGGCACCGGGCTGCTCGCCAACGCCTACAACACCGCCAACACGATCCCCAACCAGATCTACGACCTGCTGCTCGGCGGGATCCTGACCAGCGTCGTCGTCCCGCTGCTGGTCCGCGCCAAGGAACGCGACCGCGCCTACGGCGAACGGTACGAGCAGCGCGTGTTCACCCTCGCGGTGATCGGCCTCGGCGCGCTCACCGTCGTCGCGATCCTGTGCGCGCCGCTGTTCATCGACGTCCTCGCGGGCAGCTACACCGGCGACCAGCGGAAGGTCGCGATCCTCTTCGCGCAGTTCTTCCTGCCGCAGATCTTCTTCTACGGCGTCGGCGCGTTCGCCGGGGCGATCCTCAACACGCGCGGCAGCTTCGGCGCGCCGATGTGGGCGCCGGTGCTGAACAACCTCGTCGTGATCGCGGTCGGCGGCGCGTTCCTGGCGATCACGACGGGACGGGTCGACCCGTCCAACATCTCCGACGGCCAGATGCTGCTGCTGTCCCTCGGCACCACGGGCGGGATCGTCCTGCAGACGCTGGCGCTGTGGCCGTCGCTGCGCCGGGCCGGGTTCCGGTGGAGGCCCCGCCTCGACTTCCAGCGCGGCGAGATCGGCGAGGTCGCGCGGATGGCCGGCTGGACGCTGCTCTACGTCGTCGCGACCCAGGCCGGGTTCGCAGTCGTGACCGCGCTCGCGAACCGGGCCGGGAACCTCGCCGTCGACGAGGGGCTCGGCGAAGGCTACGGCTACACGCCGTACTTCAACGCCTACCAGCTCTTCCAGCTGCCCTACGCCATCGTCGGCGTCTCGGTGATCACCGCGCTGCTGCCGCGGATGAGCCGGTTCGCGGCCGAGGGCAAGACCGCCGACGTGCGCGCCGCGTTCTCCAGCGGGCTCCGCCTCTCCTCGGTGATCATCATGCCGGCGGCGGCGCTGATGCTGGTGCTCGGCCCGGAGATCACCACCGTGCTGTTCGCGCACGGGAACACCACGTCCGAGGACGCCCTGGTCATCGCGCGCGTCATGCAGATGTTCGCGATCGCGCTGGTGCCGTTCTCCACCTACCAGCTGATGCTGCGGGTCTTCTACGCCCACGGCGACACCCGGACGCCCGCGCTGGTCGGCCTCGTCTCCGTCACGTCCAACATCATCATGGCGTTCACCGCCTACAACGTCCTCGGCGTCAAGTGGATCGTGGTCGGCATCGCCGCCGGCTTCGCGGTCACCAACACGGTCGGCGCGCTCACCTGCTGGCTGGTGCTGCGCCGCAAGCTCGGCGGCATCGACGGCCGCCGCATCATCGGCGGACACCTGAAGCTGGTCGTCGCGATCTGGCCGCTGGTCGGGTTCGCCTACGCCGCGCACACCGTCGCGGACGCCGTCGGCGACACCGGCAGGCTCGTCCCGGCCCTGGTCACCTTGGCGGTCGGCTCCGCCGGCGGCGGCCTGCTGTACCTGATCTTCGCCAAGCTAATGAGGGTGGACGAGGTCCAGGCCGTGATCTCCACCTTCGCCCGGAAACTCCCCGGACGCTGACGCCGCCGACCCGGGAGCCGCGCGGCCACCGGGAGGGCCAGGCAAAGTAAAGAGGCAAAGTAAAAAGGACGCGCGGCGATAAGGCGGCCACTTGTACGAGTAGCCACTACCATGTGGGGGACTACGGCTTGCGGGGCGACACCCTGGGAAACGCAAAGAGGAGGGTCGGAGGCGTAAGCTGCCACGCCACGAACATGGGATCTGACCACCTGTCCAGGACATTGCCGTGAGCACGTCAGTCATCGAGCCCGGCACCCGCCTCGCCGGCCGCTACCGGCTCGAAAAGCGCATCAGCGACACGGGCGGATCGTCGCTCTGGAAGGCCATCGACGAGATCCTCGCGCGGGCGGTCGCCGTCCGCACCTCGATCCCGGGTTCCCCCGGATCGCCGAGGTCGTCACGTCCGCCCGGGCGGCCAGCCGGCTGACCGATCCGCGGCTCACCCAGGTCTTCGACGCCGACGACAGCGGCGAGAGCGCCTACGTCGTCAGCGAATGGGTCGTCGGCGAGCCCCTGGAGGGGATGCTCGCCAAGGCCCCGCTCGAACCCGGACGCGCCGCGACGCTGCTGTACGAGGCGTCCGAGGCGATCGCCGCCGCGCACGCCGCCGGGCTGGCGCACCTCTGCCTCACGCCCCGCGACCTCGTCTGGACGACCGGCGGCACCGTCAAGATCCTCGGCATCGCGACCGACGCCGTCCTCGGCGACCGGTACTCCGACGACCCGGCGGGCGAGGACGTCCGCGGCCTCGGCCGGATGCTGTACGCGGCCCTCACCGCGCACTGGCCCGGCGACGCCGCCGGCTCCAACCTCCCACCCGCACCCACCTCGCCCAACGCACCCGGCGCGTCCACTTCGCCCACTTCGCCCGGCGCGTCCGCTGCACCCGGCGCGTCCGCGGCGGACGGCGAGGGCGTCCTGCACGCGCCCCGCCAGGTCCAGGCCGGGATCTCGCACGCGATCGACGCGATCGTGTGCCGCTGCCTCGGCATCGGGCCCGCCGAACCGCTCGCGTCCCCCGCCGACCTGGCCAAGGCGCTACGCGGCGTGCCCCGCACACCGCTGCCGCTTTTCGCAGGTCTCGGCCACACCCAGCCGCCGTCCCCGCCCTCCTCGCCGCCCCGTCGACCCACGCCGCACGGGCACGCCGCGCCGCCGCACGGGCCGTCCCGCCGCCGCTCCAGGGCGTCGACGTCGGCGTCCACGCAGCCGCATCACCAGCCCGCGCCCGAGCCCCAGGCGATGTCGCACGTCCCGCCGCCCCGGACGCGCAGCCGGCGCGATGCCGCGCCCCCGCCGGCTTCCACGTCCACCCGCACCGCGCCGGCGCACGGCCACGGCGGCCAAGGCGGCCAAGGGACGCATGGCGGGCACGGCGGCGGGCACGGCGCCCCGCGCCGCCCCGCGAACCGTGCGCTCCTCGGCGTCGCCGCCGCCGCGCTCACCGTCATCGTCGGCCTCGGGGCCTGGGCGCTGGCCGGCAAAGGCTCCAACGACAAGTCCGGCAACTCCGGCGTCGCGGACCCGAAGACGTCGTCCACGCCGAAGGCGCCTTCCGCCACCAAGCTCCCCGTCGCGAGCGCGGAGGGCCTCGACCCCGTCGGCCAGGACGGAGGCGAAGGCAAGGAGAAGGGCCGTCTCGCCATCGACGGCAAGGGCGGAACGGTCTGGCGCAGCTCGTATTACACCTCTCCAGAGTTCGGCAACCTCAAGGAGGGCGTCGGCCTGCTGCTCGACATGGGCCGGCAGGTCACGATCAGGGAGGTCAAGGCCCAGCTCCCCGAGTCCCCCGGCGCCACGATCCAGTTGAGGATCGGTGACACGTCCGACCCGAACGCGATGCAGAAGGTTCAGACGGTCACGACGTCGGGCTCGGGCGTCACGTCGTTCCAGGTCCCCGGGCGGCGTACCGGACGCTACGTGCTGCTCTGGTTCACCAAGCTTTCCAGCGGCTCGGACGGGCAGCTGCGCGCCGAGGTCAGCGAAGTCTCCGTCCACGGTTCACAGAACTGATCCGACGCCGCCCTCCGGAAGCTGCGTCCATCCCCCGCCGCGTCGCCGCGGAAGATCGCGTCGCCCGGGGGGAGACCGCCAAGCCCGTGGACGGCCCGCAGTGTCCTCGGAGGCGGCGAGGCCGGAGGGGCGGGGTGGCCTCGGCGGTCCCGGCCGTCAGGTATCGGCTTTGCCGCAGAGTGGAACGCCGCGGAACGGTCTGTGACGTGGGGCGGTGCTTGTCGGTATCGTGCCTGTAAGCAGATGTCCCTTCGCCCCCAGGAACCTGTGGTGCCTACCCCAGCAGCCGGTCGCGGATACTCGGCACCCCCCGGGCGTCCCGAACGAGAAAGCGGTCGCTCATGACGTCGGTGAGCATGCGTCGCGTCGACGAGGTGCCCGACAAGGAGCTCCTCGCCCGCCATGCCCAGGGGGACCCGCACGCCTTCGCCGAACTCGTCCACCGCCACCGGGACCGCATGTGGGCCGTCGCGCTCCGCACCCTCGGCGACCCCGAAGAGGCCGCGGACGCCCTCCAGGACGCCTGCCTTTCGGCGTTCCGCGCGGCCGGACGGTTCCGCGGGGACGCCGCCGTCACCACCTGGCTGCACCGGATCGTCGTGAACGCCTGCCTGGACCGCATCAGGCGCAAGTCCGTCCGCCCCGCGACACCGATGGGCGACGACGCCACCTTCGACGCCGTCGCGCCGAAGATGCCCGACCCGACCGACGCGCACGGCGTGTCTCTGGACGTCCGCACCGCGCTCGGGCAGCTGCCGTTCGAGCAGCGCGCCGCCCTCGTCCTCGTCGACATGATGGGCTATTCCGTCGACGACGCCGCGCAGGTCATGGAGGTCCCGCCCGGCACGATCAAGAGCCGGTGCGCGCGCGGACGCGCCCGGCTCGCCCCCCTTCTCGGCCATCACCGGAACCGACGGGAACGCAAAAACGTCGGAGGTGTGGAAGGAGGTGGCATGCCCAAGTGAACCCCGCACACCTTGACTACGACGTCCTGGCCGACCTGGCCGAAGGACTGCTCGCAGCCGACGAAGCCGCCTCCGTCAACGCGCACCTCGACACCTGCGCCGACTGCCGTGACCTGTCCGCCGACCTTGCGGACGTGTCCCGGCTGCTGGCGGAGGCACCCGCGCCGTCCATGCCCGCCGAACTGGCCGAACGCATCGACACCGCCATCGCCGCGGAGTCGCTGACCACCGCGGCCGTGACGAGCCTGGAGGAGCGGCGCGGAAGGCGGCATTGGCGGATACTGTCGGCCGCCGCCGCGGCCGTGGTTGTGCTCGGCGGCGGAGCGGCGGTCGGGACGATCGCCTTGGACAACACGAACGGCGACCACGGCCAGGCCTCGGCCCCACCGCAGGACAACGCGCGCCCCGGCGTCACCGGGAGCGAGAACGAGAAGCGGAGCGGCGGTATGGCGCCGAACGCGGCGCCGGCACCCGCGTTCGCGGTCGCGAGCAGCGGCACCGACTACCGCGCCGGGACGCTCGCCGCGCAGGTCGGCCAGGTCATGGCGACCAACCAGAAGCTCAGCGCCGCCGACGCGCCGGACACGCGTCTCCGCGGCTGTGTCGTCGGCCTCGTCCGCGAACAGAAGCCCGTCCTCGTCGACCAGGCCGAATACGAGGGAAAACCGGCGACCGTCATCGCCGTCAACGGCGACACGCCCGGGAAGCTGAACGTGTGGGTCGTCGGGCCGGACTGCTCGGCCCAGAACCAGCACGTCCTCAAGACGATAAAGAACGCCTGACCACATATCCGAAGGCCATGGACACCCGGCGATCCGCCACCGTCCATGACCTTTCTCCCCGCCCGCCCGGAAACCCTCGTGCCGGCCGCCCAGTAGATCGCTGCCCGGCCTGTCAGCCGCTGCCCCGCTCGGTGGAGTCGCTGGGCCGCTTGGCCGGACGCTGGTTGGTCGGCCGCTGGTGGTCGGTCGCGTGGTCGGTCGCTGGCGGTCGGTCGCTGGCCAGTGGTCAGAGGGTTGCGATGAACTCCAGCGCGATCGTCCAGGCCTGTTCGGCGGCCTCGGCGTCGTAGTCGGGCAGGTCCGGGTCGGTGAACAGGTGCCCGGCACCCCGGTACCGGAAGACCTCCACGTCCGCGCCCGCCTTCCGCATCCGCAGGTACCAGGCGTTGAGCCAGTCGGAGGGCTCCCACGTGTCCGGGTCGGCGACGTGCAGCTGCACCGGGATCTCGGTGGACGCGTCGTCCGCCATGTCGGACGTGCCGTGCATCAGCAGCAGCCCGCCCGCCTTCGCGTCGGCGAGCGCGAGGTTCTGGGCGAGGGAGCCGCCGAGCGAGAACCCCGCGTACACGAGGCCGCCGTCGCCCACCAGCGGAGCGGCCGCCGCCACCGCACGGCGCAGCAGTTCGTCCCGCCCGATCTCCTCCTTGATCTCGATGCCCGCCTCCGGCTCGTCGACGACCCGTCCGTCGTACAGGTCCGGGACGTGGACCTCGTGCCCCGCCGCACGAAGCCTGTCCGCCGCCTGCTGCACTGCAGGTCGCAGCCCGTACATCGAGTGAAGAAGCAGAACGCGCGCCATGCACCACACCCTACGACCACCGGGAACCGTCCAAGCGCCCCAAGCCACCAGGCCTCCGGAGCGCGAACCCAGCCCCGGGCGGGAGTCGGGCTCGCCGTGCCGGGAATCCCCGGGGCCTAGGATCGGTTGACGCGAGTTGCAGGCCAGGTCGCGCGGCACCGACGGCCAATGAGGAGAGGCAGAACAGTGAGCGACGTCCGTAACGTCATCATCATCGGCTCGGGACCCGCGGGCTATACGGCCGCCATCTACGCCGCCCGTGGCGACCTCAAACCGCTGGTGTTCGAGGGTTCGGTGACGGCCGGAGGTGCCTTGATGAACACCACCGACGTCGAGAACTTCCCGGGCTACCCGGACGGGATCATGGGTCCCGACCTGATGGACAACCTGCGCAAGCAGGCGGAGCGGTTCGGCGCCGAGCTCGTCACCGACGACGTCACCGAGGTCGACCTCACCGCCGACCCGAAGGTCGTCAAGGTCGGCGACGACACCTACCTCGCCAAGACCGTGATCGTGGCGACCGGGTCCGGCTACCGCGAGCTGGGCCTGCCGGACGAGAAGCGCCTCTCCGGACGCGGCGTCTCCTGGTGTGCGACCTGCGACGGCTTCTTCTTCCGCGAACAGGACATCGCGGTCGTCGGCGGCGGCGACACCGCCATGGAGGAGGCGATCTTCCTCACCAAGTTCGCCCGCTCCGTCACCGTGATCCACCGCCGTGACCAGCTGCGCGCGTCCAAGATCATGCAGGATCGGGCGTTCGCCAACGAGAAGATCAAGTTCCGGTGGAACGGCGAGGTCACCGCGATCCACGGCGAGGACCGCGTCACCGGCGTCACCGTCCGCGACACCAAGAACGGCGAGCAGTCCACGCTGGAGATCACCGGGTTGTTCATCGCGATCGGGCACGACCCGCGCAGCGAACTGTTCGCCGGTCAGCTGGAGACCGACACCGACGGTTACCTGCTCGTCGACGCGCCGACCACGAGGACGAAGGTCCCCGGCGTGTTCGCCTGCGGTGACGTGGTGGACCACATCTACCGTCAGGCCGTCACCGCCGCGGGCACCGGCTGTGCGGCGGCCATCGACGCCGAGCGCTGGCTCCAGGATCGGGACGCCGCGGAAACCGTGCCGCAAGCCTGAACCCGCAGCCCGAACCGTCCCACCAGGGCCTGGGGCTACGACACCAACCGCTGGCCCAATGCGCGATCGGTTGGGCCCCGAAGCTGATGTCCGTGCGGGAAGCCACGGTCAGCCGCTCGACGCGCCGGCAGGTTCGGCGAGTGCTCGCTGACCGCAATCCGGCGCCTGATATCGGTGACCGGCACGCGGTGCAGCAGCTCTCGGCCATTTCATCGAGCCACCGCAGGTGAACGCACCGCGCGCAAGAGACCAGCCCGAAGTCCCGACGCCGCTCGACGAACCCGAATCGAACCGAGTCAAACCGAGCCAAACCGAGCCAATCGAGCCAATCGAGCCAAACCGAGCCGACCAGCAGGCATCGGACCGAAAGCACGTGACCAGATCGGCCGACAGATGAGCAGACGGAACGCTCCAGCGGAACGCCGGTGCCGAATCTGGACGCCGGAAGGCGGTTCGACAGGCCGGTAGGCCAAGGAATTCGCCGGACGGAGACGATCGTCCGGCACCATCGGGCGGGGACGTCCCGCCGCCCGCACCATGAGTGAAGGAGAACCATGAAAGTCGTGACCGACGCCGACTTCGCAACCGAGGTCCTGAAGAGCGACAAGCCCGTTCTTGTCGACTTCTGGGCGGAATGGTGCGGCCCGTGCCGGATGGTGGCGCCGATCCTTGAGGAGATCTCCAAGGAGCACGGCGACAAGATCGAGATCGTCAAGCTCAACATCGACGAGAACCCGAAGGTGCCGCAGTCGTACGGCGTCCTGCAGATCCCGACGATGAACATCTACAAGGACGGCGAGGTCGTGAAGCAGATCATGGGCGCCAAGCCGAAGGCGGCCCTGCTGCGCGATCTGGCCGAGTTCATCTGACGGTGTCCCGGCCCTTACGCGGCCGTCGAAGGCGGCGCCATCCGATAAGTCCAGGTCGGGCGAAGGCGGCCGACCCAAGCACGGTCAGCCGGATCGCAGGCCGGTCGGCAGGCGCGCCGCGCGACGTCGCGGCCGCGGCGACCGGGTCCGTCCCGTCTGACCTCGCCGCCTCCCGCGATCGCCTCCCGCGGCGAGCGCGAAAGCGTGTGGCCCGCGCTCCTGACGGAGTGCGGGCCACACGAATAAACCGGCTCAGAACGCCTCAGACTGGTCGTAGCGCCCCCTCCGGGGTCATGGAGCCCAGCAGCCGTTCCAGGGCCACCTCGACGTCCTCACGCCACGACAGGGCCGACTTCAACTCCAGCCGCAGCCGCGGATACCGATGATGCGGGCGGACGGTCTTGAACCCGACCGACAGCAGATAGTCGGCGGGCACCATGCACCCGCCCTCCTCGCCCTTCAGATCGCCGAACGCCTCGATCGCTTTCACCGTGCGCCGGGTGAGATCCTTCGCGACGCCCTGGACGAGCATCCGGCCGAGCCCGCCGCCCGCGAACTCCGGCAGGATGTGCGCGGTCATCAGGAGCACCGCGTCCGCGCTGACGGGGCTGGTCGGGAACGCCACCGAGCGCGGCACGTACAGCGGCGGCGCGTACAGCACGAAGCCCGCGGGGACGTTGTCGACGTACACGATCTTGCCGCAGCTGCCCCACTCCAGCAGCGTCGAGGAGATCCACGCCTCCTTCTCCAGGCCGGAGTCGCCGCTCTCCAGCGCCCGGTCCCGGCTCACCGGGTCCAGCTCCCAGAACACGCAGCCGCGGCACCGGTGCGGCAGATCGTTCAGATTGTCCAGCGTGATGTTCACGAGACGACGCGACACTGGGTCGGCACCCCCTGTTGCGATCCTCGCCCGCCCGGCTGAAACCTCCGGCCGGGCCGTCGGTCTCTCGGGGCGGAACGCCGCTCCGCTGAAGTTCCCGGCAACATTCCGGGACCCTCGGGCATCGTATCGGACAGGGGACCACCACCCGGGCGGCGCACCTTCCGCAACACCACCACCCCCACCCCCTCGGCCCTCGCGGGCGAAGCAGTACGGGGGCCCGTCTGGGCGCCTCGCCCTCGCCCAGGGGTTCGCGGGAAGCGTCCCCGCCCGATGCCGTAGTTTGCTGGCAAGCCATTCCACCTCGGAGGTGCCTCGTGGAACAGCACTCGCGTACGGATGCCTACACCGATCGCTACGCCGCCCGCGCCGCCGGCATGGTGCCCTCCGAGATCCGGGCTCTGTTCGCGATGGTCGCCCGCCCCGAGGTGGTCTCGCTCGCGGGCGGCGCGCCGTACGTCTCGGCGCTTCCCCTCGACGCCGTCGGACGGATGATCGGCGACCTCGTCGCGGGCAAGGGCGCCGAGGTGCTGCAGTACGGCTCCGCGCAGGGCGACGAGCGGCTCCGCGAGCACATCTGCGACGTGATGGCGCTGGAGGGCGTCCAGGCGTCCGCGGACGACGTCGTCGTCACGGTCGGCGCCCAGCAGGCGCTCGATCTCATCACCAAGATCTTCGTGGATCCGGGCGACGTCGTCCTCGCCGAGGCCCCGTCCTATGTCGGCGCGCTCGGCACGTTCGCTGCCTACCAGGCCGACGTCGTCCACGTCCCGCTCGACGACGCGGGACTCATCCCCGCCGCGCTCCGCGAGACCCTCGCCGACCTCCGGACGCAGGGCCGCCGGGTCAAGTTCCTCTACACCGTCCCGACGTTCCAGAACCCCGCCGGCGTCACCCTCACCACCGCCCGCCGCGCCCAGATCCTTGAGATCTGCGCCGAGTACGACGTCCTCGTCGTCGAGGACAACCCGTACGGACTCCTCGGCTTCGAGGACGAACCCATGCGGGCCCTCCGGGCGGACGACTCCCAGCGGGTCATCTACCTCGGCTCGTTCTCCAAGACGATCGCCTCCGGCCTCCGCGTCGGCTGGGTGCTGGCGCCGCACGCGGTGCGGGCCAAGCTCGTCCTGGCCGCCGAGTCCGCGATCCTGTGCCCGTCGAACTTCTCGCAGCTCGCCGTCCGCGAGTACCTCGCCACGCAGCCGTGGCGCGAGCAGATCAAGGACTTCCGCGAGCTCTACCGAGCGCGCCGCGACGCGATGCTCGACGCCCTCGAACAGCTCATGCCGGACGGCTGCACGTGGACGCGTCCCGCGGGCGGATTCTTCGTCTGGCTCACGCTCCCCGAGGGCCTCGACGCCAAGGCCATGGCGCCCCGTGCCATCGCCGAACGCGTCGCCTACGTCCCGGGCACCGGCTTCTACGCCGATGGGACCGGCCACCGGCACATGCGCCTGTCCTACTGCTTCCCCGAGCCGCACCGGATCCGGGAGGGCGTCCGACGCCTCGCCGCGGTGGTGGAACAAGAGATCCGTCTCCGGGACACTTTCGGCAGGACCGCCGCGGGCGGCTCCACCGGCGTCCAGGCTCCGGGGCCGGACGTCGTCTGAATGTTTCACGTGAAACGCACCGGCCGCTCGGACAGGTCGTCGGGCCTTCAGTTCTCGCTGAAGGCATGATGATCGTGCCGGACGGCGCGACTCGGCGCCCGCCCGGAGGGGGAGCCGGTGCGTTCCGCCGTCAGCAGCACCAGCTAGAGGGGCACCAGCAGTGGAACTCGGGCATGTCGTCGTCCTGGCCGGCGGACTCTCCTACGAGCGCGAGGTCTCGCTCCGCTCCGGTCGGCGCGTCACAGAAGCGCTGCGCGCCCTCGACATCCCCGTCGAACTCCGCGACGCGGACGCGACGCTCCTGGACTCCCTTTCCGACGATCCCCCGGACGCCGTGTTCCCGGTGCTGCACGGGGCGGCGGGCGAGGACGGCTCGATCCGGGACGTCCTCGAACTCCTAGACGTCCGCTACGTCGGTGCGCGTCCCGACGCCTGCCGGGTGGCGTGGGACAAGCCGACCGCCAAATCCGTCATCCGCCGGGCCGGACTCCGGACGCCCGACTCCGTCGCCCTTCCCAAGGAGGTCTTCCACGACCTCGGGGCCTCGTCCGTCCTCGACCAGATCATCCGCAGCCTCGGTCTCCCGCTGTTCGTCAAGCCCACACGAGGCGGCTCGGCGCTCGGCGCGTCCGTCGTCCACGAGGCCGGGGACCTGTCCGCCGCCATGGTCGGCTGCTTCGCCTACGGCGACGCCGCACTCGTCGAGCGCTACGTGTCCGGCGTCGAGATCTCGGTCAGCGTCATCGAGCGCGACGGCACGCCCATCGCCCTCCCCGCCGTCGAGATCGTCGCCCCCGGCGGCCTCTACGACTACACCGCCCGCTACGACGCCGGCGACACCGAGTTCGTCACCCCCGCCCGCCTCGACCCGGACGCCACCGCCCGCGCCACCGCCGCCGCCGTCACCGCCCACCGCGCCCTCGGCCTCCGCGACCTCTCCCGCACCGACCTCATCGTCTCCCCCGACGGCGAGGTCCATTTCCTCGAAGTCAACGTCGCCCCCGGCATGACGGAGACCAGCCTCTTCCCTCGCGCCATCAGCGTCGCTGGCCTGGACCTCGGCGAAGCGTGCAGAGACCTTCTCCTATCCCGCTTCCCCTGAACCTCCACTCCCGTCCCGGCCAAAGACCACGGGCTCGACACACTTTCGCCTCAAACACCAAGCACTCCCACCCCCAACACCAACGCGCGCCCCCTCACGCCAGCACTGCCGAATGCGCCCCGAAGCCAGCCACGCCCCCAACGGGACGCCCATCACCCCGGACGCCAGCCAACCAACGCCTCCGGGACCCCGCACGCACCGCCCCAAGCCCTCACGCGCGAACCGAAGTCCAACGGCGCCGAACACCACGCCCCATCGCACCGCCACCCCCGGACAGCCCACCATTCAGACATCTTGGCGAGCTCCCCAGCGCCGGCCCAGGGAGACGAGCGCCACAGAGTTCGAGTGGCCGGAGCCTCACCCGCGAGGAGTCCGGAGGGCAGTCAGCAGCCGCAGGACGGACGGGGGCCACAGGACGGCCGGGACGTAGGACGGGCGGGAACGCAGGACGGGCAGGGGACACAGGACGGGCAGGGGACGCGCGACGGGCAGGGGACGCGCGACAGGCAGGGGACGCGCGACGGGCAGGGGACGCGCGACGGGCAGGGGACGCGCGACGGGCAGGGGACGCGCGACAGGCAGGGACCGTAGGACGGGCAGGGACCGTAGGACGGGCGGGGGACGCGACAGGCAGGGGACGCGGGCGCAGCAGGCGACGGCGCTGGCGCTGGCCCTGGCGCTGGCCCTGGCGCTGGCCCTGGCGGTGGCGGTGGCGGTGGCGGTGGCGGCGACGGTGACCCAGAAGAACGCCTCGGGCGGGTCCAGGCCACTCTCGGGTGAGGATCTGCGTCCCGAATTTGGGGGCCAGTACGGCTGGAGATGAGCGACCGCGCACAGAACGCCACTGGGGGAGCGACGCATTCAGGGACGCCTGCAAAGGAGCGAAGACCGAGGGTGTGCCGGCCTAGGGTCACGGGTCTAGAGAGGATGGGCCTGCCTGACACGCTCTCGGCGTCCGATGACGGGCAGGGCGGGCTGCTCGTTCCAAGCGTTGCGAAGAGATTGGGGCGGCTAGGTTGCCATTGTCGGCCGCGTGTGGAGTCGACGATCCGGCCTCTCCGCCAGAGTCGAGCTCATGCGCCTCTCGGCCTTGGGGATCGCCTGCTCCATCACCACGGCGTCCTTGGCTGCCGAATTGGCGACACCGTTTCACGTGAAACATTGGCCGTGAGATGCCTGAGCCCGACGCGGGATCAGCTCAGGGGCGCGATCGCGAGAAGGTTCTGAATCCATGAGCCGTGGAGGGGTGGTTCGGAGTTCAGCCCCGCTCTGGGGCACGAACTCGCCGCGAGCGCGGTCGCCGGGCCCCCTGGTATCCGTGGCCCGTTGCCGTCGTCCCTATCGGCTTGCTCACATCGCGGCGTTCAGCTGCCACCACCATGGCGAACAGTAAAGCCGGAAGGTCTCGTCCGCGCGACGGGAGAATCGAGCGACGAGGACGGCTGGACGACGCCCGCTCGTCGATCGCGAGCGCCTCATCGAGAGCCCCACCGGAACAGGTGGGCGACAGAGCGGTCGGGCGGCCGGGGCCGGATGTTTCCCGTGAAACATCCGGCTTCGGCAAAGCAAAGCGCCCCGGGGAGCCGCTAGGGCCGGTCCGCCGGGGCGCTGAGGATTCCAGGACGTCAGGTGTCCTCGCCGGCGCCGTCCTCTTCGGGAACCATGGATTTGATAATGCGGTCCAGGTCTTCGAGCGTGGCGAACTCGACCACGATCTTGCCCTTGTTGCGGCCCATGTCCACTCGAACCTTGGTCTCGTAGCGGTCGGACAGGCGGTCGGCCAGCTCCTTGAGTCCTGGGGCGACCGGCTTCTTGCGGCGTCCCTGGCGCGGCGCCTTCGGTTCGTCGTCGACCTCGCGGAGCGCGATGAGCTCCTCAAGCGCGCGTACGGAAAGGCCTTCCTGGACGATCCGCTGCGCCAGGTGCTCCTGCGCCTCAACGCTGTCCAGCGAGAGGAGCGCGCGGGCATGACCGGCCGACAGCACTCCCGCGGCGACACGGCGTTGGACCGCCGGCGGCAGGTTCAGCAGGCGGAGCGTGTTGGTGATGTGCGGACGCGACCGGCCGATGCGTCCGGCGAGCTGCTCGTGCGTGGCGCCGAAGTCCTGCAGCAACTGCTGGTACGCGGCGGCCTCCTCCAGCGGGTTGAGCTGCTGGCGGTGGAGGTTCTCCATGAGGGCGTCACGGAGCAGGTCGTTGTCACCGGTGTCGCGGACGATCGCCGGGATGACGTCCAAACCGGCTCGTCTGGACGCCCGCAGGCGCCGCTCGCCCATGATCAGCTCATAGTCGTGCTCGCCCGACGTGGCCTTGCGGACCACGATCGGCTGCAGCAGCCCGACGATGCGGATCGACTCGGCCAGTTCATCCAGGGCCTCGTCGTCGAAGTGGTCGCGCGGCTGACGCGGGTTGGCGCTGATGGAACGGACGGGAAGCTCAGCGAAATGGGCGCCCGCGACAGGTTCCAGTGCCACGTCGGACGAGGCGGCGCCGTTCGGTCCGTTCGGTCCGCTCGACCCAGACGATCCGGACGACCCGGACGCTCCCGGCCCGCCGGGGAATCCCGGCTCGCCCGCGCTGCCCGGTTCGGTGGACGTCGGCGGAGGCGGGGCGGTGGGAATGAGGGCGCCGAGTCCCTTGCCGAGGCCGCGTCGCTGCTGGCTCACTGGACGGATCCTCCATAAGCCATTTCGGATGCGGCTTCGCTGTAGGCGAGCGCGCCGCTCGAACCGGGGTCGTAGGTCATGACGGACTGCCCGTAGCTCGGGGCCTCGGAGACCCGGACGCTACGCGGGATGACGGTGTTGAGGACGACGTCGCCGAAGTGGTTCCGAACGTCCTCGGCGACCTGCGCGGCGAGGCGTGTCCGGGCGTCGTACATCGTGAGCAGGATCGTGGACACCTTCAGCTGTTGGTTGAGGTGCGCTTTGACGAGGTCGACCGTCCTGATCAGCTGCCCGAGGCCCTCCAGCGCGTAGTACTCGCACTGGATCGGGATGAGCAGTTCGTCCCCGCCGACCAGGGCGTTCACGGTGAGCAGACCGAGGGACGGCGGACAGTCGATCAGGACGTAGTCGAACTTGTCAGTGTCGTAGGCGTCCAGCGCCCGCCGCAGCCGCGACTCGCGCGCCACCTTGGAGACGAGCTCAATCTCGGCGCCGGCGAGGTTGAGCGTCGCGGGCGCGCAGTAGAGGTTGGGGATCTCGGCGGCCGGGACGACGATGTCGGCGAGCGCCATGTCCTCGATCAGCACGTCGTAGATCGAGGGGATCTCCGCGTGGTGCTCGACACCGAGGGCGGTGGAGGCGTTGCCCTGGGGGTCGAGGTCCACCACGAGTACCTGCGCGCCGTGCATGGCGAGGGACGCGGCAAGGTTCACCGAACTGGTGGTCTTGCCCACGCCGCCCTTCTGGTTGGCGATGGTGATGACGCGGCATCTGTCCGGCCGCGGCCACTCCTTGCCTCTGCGGCCCGGTATCGGCTTGACCGCGGTGGCCGTTGTTTCATGTGAAACCTTGGCGTCCTTGAGCGCCTCGCGCACGAGTTCTGACTCCCCCTGAGTTGGTCCCTTGCGCGGACCCGGCGGTTGCGCGCCGCCGGCGTTCGTCGGTACATAGCCGACGTTCTCCGCGGTTCCGGACGTTGTGGTGCTCCACATTGCGTGTCCGGAGGGGGCGGTCCCCGGCGCGGTGCCCGGGTCCGCCTCCCCCCGCGTTCCGGCGGGGGACGTCGCGCGCGCGGCGTCCGCACCGGGTCCGCCCAGGCCGGACGGCTGTTCGTCGGGGGATTCGTCGGCGCGGTCAGGCCTGCCCAGCCCTGGTCCCGTGCTCATGAAGACCTCTTCCTCGACCCTTTTGCGCGCCGGGGTGCGCGCTGTCGTCGCCCGACGACCTCGACCCGGCCCGCGACCACGCGGACGACCGTCGTCGGAGAATCGACCATACCGCGCCCGACTTGAAGCAGTTCCGTGCTCCGTACTCCGAGCCGCCTGAGGACGAGCTCCGCCTCCTCCAATTCGGCCGCGGCCCGTTCGCCTTTGAGTGCGAGCAGTTCGCCGCCCGGCCGCAGCAGCGGCAGCGCCCACGTCGCGAGGCGATGGAGAGGTGCGACAGCGCGCGCCGTGGCGACGTCCGCCGTGATCTCCCCGGCCAGGTCCTCGGCTCGTCCGCGCCGCACCTCGACGTTGCGCAGGTCGAGCATCTCGACGCACTCGTTCAGGAACGTGGTTCGCCGCAGCAGCGGTTCCAGCAGGGTGATCCGCAGATCGGGACGGACGATCGCGAGGACGACGCCCGGCAGGCCCGCCCCGGATCCGACGTCCACGACCTGCGCGTCCGCCGGAATCACCTCCGACACCACCGCGCAGTTGATCAGATGGCGTTCCCAGAGACGATCGACCTCGCGCGGGCCGATGAGCCCGCGCTCGACCCCGGCCGTCTCAAGGAACGCCGCGTAACGTTCCGCGACCGGTAGCGCGTCACCGAAGACGACCTCACGTCCAATCCCCACCAGACGAATCGTTCCACATAAACCAGCAGAGCCGTGCACGCGCAACGTCCCCGCAACGCCCCGCGTGCCTTCCCTGACTCAACGTTCCGACATTTCGTCCCAACCCCGCCCCCGAACGAACCCGCACGCAACCCCAGACCACGCCCCGACCCCCCGGTCTCAGCTCAACGCCCCGCACACCCTCCCCAGCACGACGGCCCACACAGCGTCCCTACGCGGCGTTCGCGGAGAAGTTCCCAGCTGAATGGACGAAATTCGCCGGAAAGCCGGAGTAGTGGCCGATCAGAGCAATCCCGTTCCAGGCCGCCGCCCCACCCACGCACCCGCCCCGCCCGCGCGCAGTTCCCGCCCGCGCACCGTTCCCACCCACGCACCGTCCCCGCCCACGCACCGTCCCCACCCACGCACCGTCCCCATCGCACCCGACCCCACCGCACCCGTTCCCATCGCAACGTCCTCGTGAAGCACCTCAATGCAACCCCCGCGCGCTGTACTGCTTACGCTCCTCCCGAACAGCACCTGGCACAGCGGCGTGCAGGCCCCCGCAATCCCCCTCCGCACATGGCCTTGCGCACTGGCCCCCAGGTTCCTCGCGCTGCCGCGCGGCGTGATGCACGCACGAAGCCGCTCACGGGCAGGCCGCACACTGTCATCGGCATCATCCCCGGGCACTGCCCCGCGCAGCGTCCCCCGTCCACCTTCCTCTTTCTCTTTGCGCAGCACCAGCACCGCGCCTGCCCCCATGCCGACTTGGCACACCGTTCATGCAGCGCCCGGGGAGGAAGCGTCCGCGCATACCGCCGAGGCGGAACCGCGTCGGGCCACAACTCGGTGCGGCGTCGGAGGGGCGAGGGTTGGACGAGGCTTGCGTTATGGCGAGAACCACATGACCCGCTGCATATCCCGGGCTCGTCGGGTAGAGGGCGCACTGTCGCCCCGATGTCCCCCGGAAGGAGCTCCGACAAATGGGAATCGGAGTCAGTCTCGCATTCATCGCTCTCGGCGCGATCCTCGCGTTCGCCCTCCGCGTCGATCTGAGCGGCATTGACATTCACCTGGTCGGCTGGATCCTCATCATGGTGGGGCTGATCAGCATGGGCTTCACCCTCAAATACACGCGACCGCGGCGCCGCGCCGGCCGTGTGGTCGGGGCGGACCCGGCCTACGGGGACGAGCCGGGCACGGTGGTCCGCGAGGAGCACATCATCGAGGACCCCGCTCCCGTCGGCCGTCCAGGGGAGCGGGTCGAACGTGTGATCGAGCATCCGGCGGACGAGGGTGTCCGCCATGGCCACGTCGCACAGGACCCTTCGTTCTCCCAGGATCCGGCGCACGCGCAGGATCCCGCCGAGGAGAACAGCCCGTCCATCATCGATTCGCACGCACGGCCCGTCCCGCAGCGACGCAGGTGGCGCCGGACGACCCGCTGACCCTGGCGAACCGGTCCGCTCGGTGTGCTGGGCGGCGGTGCACACCGAGCAATAGGGGCCCCGCGCCCACCCGGCGCGGGGCCCTCCCATGCCTTCGGGGGGTGAGGACAACTCTGGACGCCCGTCAGACCGCACTCCATGCGATCCCCGACCGCCCACGACCATTGACCGCGGCTCCCCGAAACTCCATCAACGATCTAGGAGTCAGCCGTTCCTACTGCAGTTGTACGTCGTGTTGAAACGGTCGACCCGGCAGACATAGATGTAGACGCCGTGCTTGACCTTCGAGTTGGACCATTTCCCGTACCGCACCTGGCCCTTCTTGGTGGCGAGTGCCAGCCGGGGCGTCCAACTGCGGCCTTTCTTGTTCCAGGTGTGGACGAACAGCGCCGCACGCTTACCGTCGCCCTTGGTGTCTTTGACGGTACCGTTCGCCGAAGCCTTGTAGAAGCGTCCACCGAGACTCGTCCAGCAAATCCGGGCGCTTCCCCAGGCGCCGGTCGTGGACACGTAGGCGTTCCTGCAGGTCTGCCGCTTGACCGAGGCGCCCGCCGGCGAACTGAGGCCGATCGCTAAGACCAGGGCCCCGATCGACGCGATCGCCGCGATTACTGTTCGCGCCAGCAATGATTTACCTGGCATGCAACCCCTCCCGAGATGGGAACTCGCCGAATCCATTCGGTGACTCGGCTCTCAAATGCGGGGTGCGGACGCAACTTTGCCACCAATCCACAACGGGGTCAAGTGCGAGTCATGGGCCATTGCGTCGTGGCCGAGCAGGAAGATTCCAGCGAAGGCGGTGTCGTGTCCACAACAGAAGACGGCCCCGCCAGGAAAGACACTGGCAGGGCCGTCAAAAGGCGGGAAAGCTCGGTCAGGCGGGGTAGACGACGACGTAGCGGTCGGGCTCTTCGCCTTCGGATTCGCTGCGCAGGCCCGCGGCGGCCACCGCGTCGTGGACGACCTTGCGCTCGAAGGGGGTCATCGGGGCGAGCGGCTTCGGCTCGCCCGCCTGCTTGACCTCGTCCGCGACGTCGGTGCCGAGCTTGGTCAGTTCGGCGCGGCGGCGTTCGCGGTAGCCGCCGATGTCGAGCATGAGCCGGGTGCGGTTGCCCGTCTGGCGGTGGACGGCCAGCCGGGTCAGCTCCTGCAGCGCCTCCAGGACTTCGCCGCGCTTGCCGACCAACTCGTCCAGGGCTCCGCCGACGACGGCGACGATCGCGCGTTCGCCTTCGACGTCCATATCTATGTCGCCGTCGTAGTCACCGATGTCCAGCAGGCCCTCGATGTAGTCGGCGGCGATCTCGCCTTCCTGCTCGAGCGCCTGGACGTCTACCTCGGTGGTGTCGGTCTGGCTCAACGGGGTCTCCTTCTCCGGCACGTGCTCGGGGTTCAAACTAGCGCTTCTGGGTCCCGCTGCGCTTGCTGCGCGGCTTGCGGGTCGGCTGGTTGCGGACGACCTTCGGCTTGTCGTCCACCTCGGGTTCGGGCTCCGGCACCGGCTCCTTCTTCAGCTTGGCCTTGATGCCCGACGAGGTCTGGCCGTTCTTCGAGCCGGCGGCCTTCGCGCCGCTCTTGGCGCCCGGCTTCGTGCCCGCCTTCGTACTCGACTTCGTCCCGGTCTTGGTGCCCGACTTGCCGGAGCCGGACGTGGTCGTCGCGGGCTCGCCGTCCTTACCGGGCGGCGGGTACTTCTTGTAGATGTAGTGCTGCTGCGCCAGCGTCCAGGTGTTGGACGTGACCCAGTACATGAGCACGCCCAGCGGAAAGCCGAGTCCGAAGAGGCCGAACAGCGGCGCGAGGAAGACCATCATCTTCTGCGCCTGCACCATCGGGTTGGCGTCATCGGTGACGGGCTGGCGCTTCATGCTCGCCCGGACGGTGAAGAACGTCGTGCAGGAGCTGATCACCACGGCGATGCCGGTGACGACGATGGCCGTCCAACTCTTGGGGTCGGCGCCCCACGCGTTGAGGAACGTGTCGGGGATATGGGCCCCGAAGATCGGGGCGTTCTGCGCGCTGTGCACCAGGTCGGCCGACATGGAGAAGACGCGCTCGCCGGGCTCGGCGTCCGAGACCTTCTTCAGCGTCTGGAAGAGGCCGATGAAGATCGGCATTTGCACCAGGAGGGGGAGGCAGCCCGACAGCGGGTTGGCGCCGTTCTCCTGGTAGAGCTTCATGACCTCCTGGTTGAGGCGCTGCTTGTCGTTCTTGTACTTCTTGCGTAGCGCCTGGACCTTGGGATTCAGCTCCTGCATCTTCCGCGAAGCGTGGATCTGCTTCACGAACAGGGGAACGAGGATGAGGCGCAGCAGGACGGTGAGGAGGATGATCGAGCCGCCCCAGGCCCATCCACTGTCCTTGGGGACGACGGTGCTCAGCCCGGTGTGAATCCACACGATGAGCTGAGCGACGATCTCGTACAACCAGTCAAGCACCGGGCAGCTCCTTGGGCTCTGCTAGGGCGGGGCCGCTCTCCTCGCGGCCGGAGTTCGAGGAAGCCGCCGCGGATCGCTCCTGGACGGACGTCCGGGACGTCCCTCCAGGTCCCTCGGAGAAGTGCGTCCTGGACGGCTTCTTCGGCGGCACCGGGTCGTGACCCCCGGGGTGGAAGGGGTGGCACCGCGCGATCCGGCGGGCCGTCAGCCATGTGCCGCGCAGCGCCCCGTGCACCTGGAGCGCCTCCAGGCCGTACGCACTGCAACTGGGCTGGAAACGGCACTGCTGCCCGAGCAGGGGACTCAAGAAGCGGCGGTAGGCGCGGACGAGCAGGATCAGCAGCGTCGCGACGGGGCCCGGGGGCCCCACCGGGTGATGCGGGGGGAAAGCCATCCCCTGCCGACTCCTCATCTCCGCCCCTTGGACGCGGGCCGCAGCAGCCGGTCGAGCGCCGACTCCAGATCCGCGGCCAGTTCGTCAGGACGCGCCGTCCCCGCCTGGGGGTTGGCGCGCACTACGAGCAGGCTACCCGCTGGGAGGCGGTCCAGGTGCGGGCGCATCAGATGGCGGAGGCGGCGTCGCGCGGTGTTGCGGACGACGGCGTTCCCCACGGTGCGCGCCACGATGAACCCGACCAGCGGCGGGGCTGCCCCGCCTGCGGTCCTGTCGGGCGCCTCGTCCGGGTGAAGCAGGTGAACCACGACAGTCGGCCGTCCGGCGCGGCGACCGCGACGGACGGCCAACGTGAAGTCGTCCCGCCGCCGCATCCGGTTTCCGGACGGCAGCACAGTGAGCGGTGGATCAGACCGCGATGCGAGTGCGGCCCTTGCCGCGCCGGTTGGACAGGATCGCGCGGCCCGCGCGGGTGCGCATGCGCAGCCGGAAGCCGTGCTTCTTGTGGCGACGACGGTTGTTCGGCTGGAAAGTACGCTTGCTCACTTGAGGCTCCAGTGCTGCGGTCTGCGGTCGGTTCGTCTGCAAAGGCTCGGCAACTCGCATCGAGGGGCGCGTCCGGTCCCCCGCAGCGGGGGCCCACCCGAGCCTGCCTGGAGGGGCTGCCGGCGGGCACGCGTCATCTCCGTCGATGCGACTCGACCTCAGCACGTTACGGGCTCCAGCGCACCCGGTCAAACGGAGCGACCGCGGCAGGGCCAGCGCGGGCGGACAGCGCGGGCGGACAGCGCGGGCGGACAGCGCGGGCGGACAGCGCGGGCGGACCAGGGTGGCGGCGCGGACGGGCGGCGCGGCGAGCCGGTGCGGGCGGGTGGCGCAGCCGGGTGGCGCAGCCGGGTGGCGCGGGCGGCGCGGCGCGGGCGGGTGGTTGGCGGCGGTCCGGGTGACGGACGGGACGGGCCACGTTCACGGACTGGCCGTGTTGCGGGTGTGGGCCGCAGCGGTTAGGGTCGACCGGGCGAACCGACGCTCTTTCGACGAATTCGTCGATCCATGTCGGTGTTCTGCCCCTCATCCCCCGTTCGAGAACCACACCCGGACCGGCCGTGCGAAGGCCGGACGCTTCCCGACCTCGCTCGTAGGAACCCGCGTCACGGGTTTTACACAGGGTGCTCCATGCCTATGCACAGCATGTGGACAACTCTGTGGACAACTCGTGAGAGAGTAAGTCTTCCGCGTCGCGGCCGTGCCATGTGAGGCCGATCGCGTCCTGTGGGAGTACCGGGGCAGTCAGGTACTCCGTCGGACGGAGGGGGAGAGGGGACCTTGCGCATGGACGGTCAGGATCTCGGATCAGTCTGGGCCCGTACCCTCACCGCGCTGTCCGAGAGCGATCTGTCTCCGAGCTACCGCGCATGGCTGCCGATGGTCCGTCCGCTGGCGCTGGTGGAGGGGACGGCACTCCTCGCGGCGCCGAACGAGTTCGCCAAGGACGCGCTGGAGACGCGGCTGCGCAACCTCATCACGCAGGCCCTTTCGCACGAGCTGGGCAGGGAGATCCGGGTCGCGGTGACCGTCCAGCCGGAGCCGCCCCTGTCGTCGGGCACCGGTCCGGGCCCTGGGCCTGGAGGGGCGTCCAGGCCGGGCGTGGGTGAGCCGCTGGCCGCGCCGATCCCAGGGGCCGGAGCAGGGCTGGGGATGCACGAACCCGCTCCTTCTTATGGCGACTCCTACTCCGAACGGCCGCACGACGACCGGGACAGAGACCGTGACCGGGAAAGGGACCGGGATCGTCCCTACACAGACCAGCCCTACGGCGAGCCGTCAGACCGTCCGTACCCGGAGCAGCCGTACAGCGACCCGGGGTACCGGCCGCAGTCGGGAGTTACCCACAGCCCGGGTTCGCCCGGAAGTTATCCACAGGCTCCGGATGACGAGCGTGGAAACTATCCGCCCGCTCCCCGTCCGCCCGCTTACGGCCCAGGCTCAACGCCAGGGCCAGGGCCAGGGCCGGGGCCTGGGCCAGGACCAGGGCCGGGTGGACGCGGCCCAGGCCCGTTCGAGGGACGAGGCCCGCAAGGCTATCCGGGGCATGGCGCACCGGAGGGATTCAGTGGAGAGCCCCCAGGACGGGCCTCGCACTCGCATCTGAACGACCGCACGCTCGGACGCCCGCGTCCGGGGGGTCGTGCAGAGCCACAGGGTCGCGAACCCCAGCACGGCGGGAACGAGCCATCGCTGGGGCACACAGAGAACACGTTCCAGGGCGCGGACTCGTCCTTCACCGGTGGAGAGCAGCCGTACGCGAGGCCCGAACAGTACGGCAGCGGTGGCGCCAGCGAGCAGTACGGCGGAGGCGGAGGCGGAGGCACCGATCAGTACGGTGCCGGTCCCGAACAGTACGGCGGAGGCGGAGGCGCAGTCGCCGAGCAGTATGGCGCCGGGGGTGAGCCGTATCGCGGCGAAGAGCCTTACCGCGAGAGCGCGTTCCGCGACGACGAGCCTCCCGACTCCCGCGGCCCCACCGGCCCCGGCCCCGGCCCCGGCACTGCTGGCCATGGCCCCGGCGGCCCCGGCGGCCCTGCCGCCCCGGCGCCCGCGGGAGGGGCGGCGGGCACCGCGGGTTCTGGCGCGTCCGAGCACGCCCGCCTGAACCCCAAGTACACGTTCGAGACGTTCGTCATCGGCTCGTCCAACAGGTTTGCCCACGCGGCCGCCGTAGCGGTCGCCGAACAACCGGCCAAGGCGTACAACCCGCTGTTCGTCTACGGCGACTCCGGCCTGGGCAAGACGCACCTTCTCCACGCGATCGGGCATTACGCGCAGAGCCTTTTCAATGGGGCGCGCGTCCGTTATGTGAGTTCGGAAGAGTTCACGAACGACTTCATCAACTCGATTCGCGACGGAAAGGCCGACGGGTTCCGCCGCCGCTACCGCGACGTCGACATCCTCCTCGTCGACGACATCCAGTTCCTTGAGGGCAAGGAGCAGACGCAGGAGGAGTTCTTCCACACGTTCAACACGCTCCACAACGCCAGCAAGCAGATCGTGATCTCCAGCGACCGTCCGCCCAAGGAACTGGTCACGCTGGAGGACCGGCTGCGCAACCGGTTCGAGTGGGGGTTGACGACCGACGTGCAGCCGCCCGAGCTGGAGACGCGCATCGCGATCCTGCAGAAGAAGGCGCGCCAGGAGGGCCTCGCCGCGCCGCCGGACGTGCTGGAGTTCATCGCCTCGCAGATCGCGACGAACATCCGCGAGCTGGAGGGCGCGCTGATCCGGGTCACGGCGTTCGCGAGCCTGAACCGGCAGTCGGTGGACATGAAGCTCGCCGAGATCGTCCTGAAGGACCTCATCCCGAACGACTCCGGCCCGGAGATCACCGCCGCGATGATCATGGCGCAGACCGTCGAGTACTTCGGGACGACGATCGAGGACCTGTGCGGCCCGTCCCGCTCCCGGATGCTCGTCACCGCCAGGCAGATCGCGATGTACCTGTGCCGGGAGCTGACGGAACTGTCCCTGCCCAAGATCGGCCAGCAGTTCGGCGGACGCGACCACACCACGGTCATGCACGCCGAACGCAAGATCAGGTCGTTGATGGCCGAGCGCCGCGCCATCTACAACCAGGTCACGGAGCTGACCGGGCGCATCAAGCATCAGGCCCGCAAGCGCTGATCGCCGCTTTGTGCACAGTGTGGACAGACCCGTACGACGCCTGTGGACGGGTCGCGCGCGCCTCGTCCACACCCGGTCCGGCGGACGGAAGCGGCGAAAGGCACGTCTCACCCGAGAACCGGAATCGCTACTCACAAGTTGTGGAAAACTCTGGGGATTTTCGTGGATAACCCGGTGGGCAACCGTTGGAGAACCTGAGGATGAACAGTGGACGGATGTGGACCCGCGCCCCACGAGCTCCCGGCGTCCTGGGGAAAACCAGTGGACGACTTGGGGAGGACCTGGGGAGAGCCTGGGGACGGGACTGTGGGCCAACCCGGCGATCACCCGTTTGGTGTACACAGGCCGCCGAAACGTACGGCATACCCGTGGAGAACTCGTGGAAAACCGGGGGATGACATGAGGATGACGTGTGGGGACGATTTCGCCGTCCCCAGGCGCCGCCGCGCCGTCCACCTCCGATGCACAGCACCGGTGGACAGAGAAACCCGTCCTCACCTGGGAAAACGTCGTCTGTCCACACTATCCACGGCCCCTATTACTAGTACTGCACTACTTCTCTACTCAAGAAAAGATCCATCTCAAGTCAGGGCCTGGGGACAACCCGACCCGAGCGCCCCGGCCGTGCCAGGATCAGCTCACCCTTGTCCGACACCTGCAGGAGGCGGGTCCACTTGAAGTTCCGCATCGACAGAGACGCCCTGGCCGACGCCGTCGCCTGGACCGCGCGTACGCTCCCCGTCCGGCCCCCGGTGCCCGTGCTCGCGGGCATGCACATCGTCGCCGGAGGCGAAGACACCGCCGACGGAGGCGGGGAGAACAGCGACCGGCTGAAACTGTCCGCGTTCGACTACGAGGTCTCCGCCCAGGTCTCCACGGACATCGACGTGGAGGAGGCGGGGACGGCCCTGGTGTCCGGACGGCTCCTCGCCGAGATCTCGCGCAGCCTCCCTCCCCACCCTGTGGAGGTGACGACGGACGGCGCGAAGGTGATGCTCCGCTGCGGCAGCGCGAAATTCACACTTCTCACCATGCCTGTGGAGGACTACCCCACGCTCCCGGAGATGCCTCCGGCCGCTGGATCCGTGGGCAGCGACGAGTTCGCCGCGGCCGTCGGGCAGGTGGCGATCGCCGCGGGCAAGGACGACACGATCCCCATGCTGACGGGCGTCCGTGTGGAGATCGAGGGCGAGACCGTGACGCTGGCGTCCACGGACCGCTACCGCCTCGCCGTCCGCGAGCTGCACTGGAAACCGGAGCGGCCGGACTTCTCCGCCGTCGCGCTCGTCCCCGCCAAGACGCTCGCCGACACCGCCAAGTCGCTGACGGCGGGCGCGGAGGTGTCGATCGCGCTCGGCGGGACGGGCGGCACCGGCGATGGCATGATCGGTTTCGAGGGCGGCGGGCGGCGCACGACGTCACGCCTGCTGGACGGCGACTTCGTCAAGTACCGGTCGCTGCTGCCGAGCGAGTACGCGGGCCTCGCCGAGATCCCGACGGCCCAGTTCATCGAGGCCGTCAAACGCGTCTCCCTCGTCGCCGAGCGCAACACCCCTGTGCGGCTCTCGTTCAGCCAGGGCGAGGTCGTCCTGGAGGCTGGGACCGGGGACGAGGCCCAGGCCGTGGAGGCCCTGGAGGCGTCCCTGGAGGGCGACGACATCGACATCGCGTTCAACCCCGCGTTCCTCCTCGACGGGCTCACCGCGATCGGCTCCGACGTCGCGCGGCTCTCCTTCACGACCCCGACGAAGCCGGCCGTCCTCACCGGCAAGCCCCCGCAGGACGGCGAGAACCCGAACTACCGTTACCTGATCATGCCCGTCAGGCTGTCCGGGTGAGGCTTGCGAGCCTTTCGCCCAAGGCCCCGTCACGCCGGATGAAAGGCTCACCCCAGGGCATGCACAGCCCTGAGCCCCGCTTGGGGTCTGCCCAAGGCTCGCCTGGGCCGGGCCCAAGCAAGTACCAGGGCCTGCTTGGGCCCGCTTAGGGCGGTGCCTGGGCCTGCCTGGGTCTCGCTAGGCCTGCCTGGGTCTCGCTAGGCCTGCCTGGGGAGGACGTTCCGCGGGGGAGCCGCCCTCGCGGCCGCGCACGCACGGACAGCTACGCACAGGGGAGTTTTCATGGAGCTTGGGATCATCGGCCTGGGCAAGATGGGCGGCAACATGGCCGAGCGGCTGCGCCGGGGCGGCCACACGATCGTCGGCTACGACCGCGATCCCGATGTCACCGACGTCGGCTCGGTCGAGGAGCTCGTCGAACGGCTGTCCCCGCCGCGCGCCGTGTGGGTGATGGTGCCCGCGGGCCGGCCCACGGAGGACACCGTCCGCAAGCTGGGCGAGGTCCTTCAGCCCGGCGACATCGTCGTCGACGGCGGCAATTCACACTATGTGGACGACCAGAAGCACGGTGAACAGCTCGCCGCCAAGGGCATCGGGTTCGTCGACTGCGGTGTGAGCGGCGGAGTGTGGGGCCTGCAGAACGGCTACGCGCTGATGGTCGGCGGCGACGACGACAACGTGAAACGCCTGATGCCCGTCTTCGAGACGCTCAAGCCGGAGGGCGAATTCGGGTTCGTCCACTCGGGCAAGGTCGGCGCCGGGCACTTCGTGAAGATGGTCCACAACGGCATCGAGTACGCGATGATGCAGGCCTTCGGCGAGGGGTTCGAGCTCATCGAGGCCAGCGACCTCGTGACCAAGGTGCCGGAGACATTCCTGAGCTGGCAGGAGGGCACGGTCATCCGGTCCTGGCTGCTGGACCTGCTGAACCGCGCCCTCGCCGACGACCCCGAGCTGGACGACCTGCGCGGCTACGCCAACGACTCCGGAGAGGGCCGCTGGACGGTCCAGGCCGCCGTCGAGCACGCCGTCCCGCTGCCCGCGATCAGCGCCTCCCTCTTCGCCCGCTTCGCCTCCCGCCAGGACGACTCCCCCGCCATGCGCGTCGTCGCCGCCCTCCGCAACCAGTTCGGCGGCCACGCCGTCGAGGCGGTCGGCGACGGCAACTCCCCCGGCGCCGACGTCAATCCCCCGGCCGTCTGACCTCCGCCGAGTTATCCACATATTCACAGCCCGCCCCGCGCTCCCCCGCGATGCCCGACCCTGGAAGAGGTCGGACGCGAGGGCCAAGAACGCCCCGCAGACGACGAACCTGCGGGGCGCTCGCATGCCACCACGCATCGGCTCCCGACCAGCCCTTCGTCGACCTGCGTCCGACAAGACCGGCCACGAAAGGAGGTGCCAATGCCGTCCCCGCCGAACCGCCACCAGACCACTCCGCCCACCACCCACCCCCGACCGAGCCGACGACCGAGGATGTACCTGAGGGGACGCCTGATGATGTGGCTGCGGCTGTGCGGCGTCCATGGCGGCCAGAGAAGAATGCAAAGGCGCGACCACAGGAGCGTCGGCGCCTCCGACCTATTCAGTGTCCTGTGGGCTGGCAGGCGCGTTCTTGGGGTCGTGGTGGAGGCTCTACGCTCGTGTCTCGTGCACGTCGCCCACCTCTCCCTGCAGGACTTCCGTTCATATCCGGTCGCCGAGGTCGCGCTCGAACCGGGAGTTACGGCATTCGTGGGCCCGAACGGGCAGGGCAAGACGAACCTGGTAGAGGCCATCGGTTACGTCGCCTCGCACGGCAGCCACCGGGCCGCGACGGACGCGCCTCTCGTCCGGCATGGCGCGCCGCGCGCGATCGTCCGGGCCGGCTTGGTGAAGGACGACCGCAACGCACTGATCGAACTTGAGATCAACCCCGGGAAGGCGAACCGGGCGCGGCTCAACCGAGCCCCTGTCCCCAGGCCGCGCGAGATCCTGGGGATGCTGCGGACGGTCCTGTTCGCCCCGGAGGACCTCTCCCTGGTGAAGGGCGACCCGGGGGAGCGGCGCCGCTTCATGGACGAGCTGCTGACCGCCCGCGCTCCCCGCTTCGCCGGTGTCCGTTCCGACTACGACCGCGTCCTCAAGCAGCGCAACGCTCTGTTGAAATCGGCGGCCGCGCACCGGCGCTCCCCTGGCCCGGAGGTTCTCGCGACCCTGGACGTCTGGGACTCGCATCTCGCCCGCACCGGATCCGAACTGCTGGCTGCCCGGCTGGACCTCGTCGAGGCGCTCCGTCCACTCGCCGTCCGCGCCTACGCGGCCCTCGCACCGGGCAGCGTTGCGGCCGACCTGCACTACAAGAGCTCGCTGGGGGACGTCGAGTTGTCCACAGACCGTGGACAACTGGCCGACCAGCTGCTGGCCGCGGTAGGCGAGTCCCGAAAACAGGAGCTGGACCGCGGAGTGAGCCTCGTCGGGCCGCATCGGGACGAGCTCGTCCTGGGGCTGGGGGAGCTTCCGGCGCGCGGCTACGCCAGCCACGGCGAGTCGTGGTCGTTCGCGCTCGGACTGCGGCTCGCCGCGTTCGACCTGCTACGCGCGGATGGTGACGACCCGGTGCTGATCCTGGACGATGTGTTCGCCGAGCTCGACACAGGACGTCGCAGCAGGCTGGCGGAGACGGTCGCGGTGGCCGAGCAGGTGCTCATCACGGCCGCCGTCCCCGCCGATGTCCCTGCCGAATTGACAGGGGGTTCGTATACCGTCTCCGACGGCCAGATCGTCCGCGACTGACCGGGAAAGGGCGAGCGCGTGAACGACGATCCACAGGGTGTGCACAACTCCCCCGAGCCGGACGCCGAAGGCCCACCGGCCAAGTCGGGTATTGAGCTGGCCCGCGAGGCCCTCGCCCAAGCGAAGGCGGACGCGATAAAGCGCGGCACCGTCCCCGGACAGAACGGCAAGCGCAAGGGGACCGGACGGCTCGTCCGCGTGCGCGACCCCGGACGGGGCGGTGACCCCAAACTGTTCGGCGCGGCGATCCGCGACCTGATGGCGTCCCGCGGCTGGGAGCAGCGGGCCGCCGTCGGCGGCGTGTTCGGCAACTGGGCCGGAATCGTCGGCGCGGAACTCGCAGAACACACCCGCCCGGAACGCTTCGAGGACGGCGAACTCACCGTCGCCGCCGACTCGACGACATGGGCGACACAGCTGCGGCTGCTGTCGTCCAACCTCGTCCGGCGACTGAACGAGGAACTCGGCCACGGCACCGTCCGCCGCGTCAAGGTCGTAGGCCCCTCCTCCGGCCCCCGCCGCCCCGGCGCCTGGCGCACCCGCTAAACACGCACCTCGTGGCGTGGCGCGGCCGGTGGTGGCGTGGCGCGGCCGGTGGTGGCGTGGCGCGGCCGGTGGTGGCGTGGCGCGGCCGGTGGTGGCGTGGCGCGGCCGGTGGTGGCGTGGCGCGGCCGGTGGTGGCGTGGCGCGGCCGGTGGTGGCGTGGCGCGGCCGGTGGTGGCGT